>JASLKL010000209.1 GCA_030747605.1 Verrucomicrobiota bacterium
TAGGAAATGACTTGAGTTTTCTTTTAGGACTGATTGATGGCTTACGATTTTGCTCTTTGTTAAGATCAGCAGTCTTTGACTCTGGTCTGACAGCATCACCTAAGGAAATCGGTTTAGACACTTTCTGCTGCTTGGGCTGAGGTAAAGCCGGAGGCACTGGAGGCTTAGGCAATTGATAACCAACGCCCTGAGAACAAACAGCTAGAACTATAGCACAAAAAAGAAATCGAATTGGTTTCATTGTCAGATATAAATTTGTTACTGAAGCAGAATCGCTGCCTTAACCGCCTCTGCCATCACCTTTGCACCGGAAGCATTTGGGTGAATTTTATCCGGAAACATTTCTGGCTTATTACTCAAAACCAAATACATATCAATTATCGGCAAGCCTTTGCGAGCAGCCAAATCTCGTACTTTTGGAATCACCCCATCAACAACAACCTTTTCACTAATCCCCCATCGAGTCTGATAAACTGGTGCAGGAGAACAAAGCCATATCTTAGGCTTGGAAGGGAGCGAAGCAAAATGATCAATCATCGCTTCATAATCTAACACATACTCTTCACTATACTTCCAATTTTGCGGCTTTGTATCGTTAGTTCCAAGTTTAATAACGACAACATGCGGATTAAAATCTGTCGCATGCTTGAAAGCAGGTCGCTCCCAATAACTATAATCCCCATTCTTCAACATCGTGGCGCCACTGACACCGAAGTTACGAACCTCAAATTTTGCTCCCAAAGATTTTCCTAAAACAAGGGGATAATTGTAATTTTTGCGATCCTTAATACCAGCCCCATATGTTATACTATCTCCCACACAGGCCACACGAATTCGCTCACTATAATCTTCCGGATTAATACCATGCGATCGATTACCTACTATCGAAGCACAGCCAGAGGCAATCAGCACTAGCGAGAATACGATATTTTTATATAAAAAACTCTTATTCATTTGAAACCGCCCAATGAAACGAAATCCATCGCAAAGTGGCAAGCGCTTGGTTTTGCTTGGGCAGACTGCGTTTGACCGTTAACTTGTCCCAAGTGAAGGTATTCGTCACAGGAGGCGCAGGCTATATAGGCTCTATTTGCGTTGAGCAACTACTCAATTCCGGACATGAGGTTGTCGTTTTCGACAACCTGAGCGAAGGCCATCAAAAAGCGGTGGATAAAAGAGCTCGTTTCATTGAGGGCTGCCTAAGTGATCGGGAGACAATAATAAATTCCGTAGTCTCTAACCAATCCCAGATCATAATGCATTTTGCAGCTAATGCTTTGGTTGGCGAGTCGATGATTAATCCATCTAAGTATTTCAGAAACAATGTAGCTTACGGTATTAATCTCCTTGATGCAGCAATCGAAGGAAAAGTACAAAAATTTGTATTCAGTTCTACCTGCGCTACTTATGGAATACCCAAGGTAATTCCAATGACGGAAGATTTACCACTGAATCCAATTAACCCATATGGCGAAAGCAAGGTCATCTTTGAAAAATTACTACAATGGTATCAAGAACTTCATGGATTAGAATTTGTTGCGCTACGCTACTTCAACGCAGCTGGCGCCAGTGAGAATTTCGGGGAACATCACCGTATCGAAACACATTTAATTCCCAATGTCCTCAAAGTTGCACTCGGACAATCAAATCAATGTAAAATATTTGGCACTGATTACCCAACACCAGATGGAACCTGTATTCGCGACTACATCCACATTGTCGACCTTGCGCAAGCACATATGTTAGCAATGGAAACAGATAAGAACGGATTCTTTAATCTCGGCAATGGTGAAGGCTACTCCGTACGTCAAGTAATTGATACCTGCGAACAAATCAGCGGCACAAAAATAGCAACAGTTGAGGAATCACGACGTTCAGGTGATCCACCCCGTCTAATCGCATCCGCACAAAAAGCATTCGAAGAACTTAACTGGAAACCAAAATTTGGGTCACTGGAAAAAATTATTCAATCCGCCTGGGCCTGGCATAAAAAAAACCCAAATGGATATAACGCTTAAGCCTCATGACACCTAGCCAAGATTATTTAGACAAATGCCAAGGACTAGTAGCTACAGTTTCTAATCAGATTGATTCAATCCAGCAGGCCGCTGATTGGTTTTCTGAAAGCATCCAATCTGGACGCATGGTTCACCTTTTCGGCTCCGGTCACAGTAGGATTTTAGTCGAAGAAATGTGGCCTAGATACGGATCATTCCCCGGTTTCAACCCTATCGTGGAATTGTCACTTACTTTCCACAATCAAGTTGTCGGGGCTAATGGACAACGCCAAGCTATGTTTCTCGAAAACACCCACGGATTAGCCGAAAAGATTTTAAGAAATTACGATCTAGCCAAAACTGATTCTGCATTAATCGCTTCTTCCAGCGGATGCAATGTTGTGCCAATCGAAATAGCAAAAAAGTTTAAAGAAAAAAACATACGAGTTGTGGCAATTATAAGCCGCAATCATTCAGAGTCTAGTGACAGTCGACATAAATCCGGCAAGAAACTACAGGACTTTTCTGATCTAGTTCTTGATACGGGCGCTCCTACTGGAGATGCAATGACCAAGATAGACGGAATTGACACACCAGTGTCGCCCGGTTCTACCGTCGGAGGCTGCATGCTTATCAATGCTATTAAAGCTGAGGTTGCTGATCGATTAACTAAAGCCGGGCAACCCCCAAATGTGCTTACCGCTGGAGCCATTGTAGGAAAAGAGCGCGCTTCGAAACTTTTCGAATCTGCCTACGATGAACACTCACGCCGGCTAGCTAAACTTTACGAGAACCTCGGCAACGATTAACTCTTAAGCAAGCGTAACGCTTGAAGTGTTAAGCAAGCGCTGTTTCAATCGCCTCATATGAAAGATCGACCACTGCGAACCTCTGTAATTGGTAGTTACCCCTTCCCTGGATGGCTTGAGTTCGCTTGTCAAAATCTTCAAGAATTTGGAGACTCAGATCGTGAAGAAATGATTGACGATGCCGTCATCGCTGCAATACATGATCAAACCAACGCCGGACTA
>JASLKL010000020.1:0-11454 GCA_030747605.1 Verrucomicrobiota bacterium
CAAAAGAACTTCGGCAACTTTGGGAAAGCGGCGATGAACACAAGTCATATGACGCAATAGTACACGGACATATGAAATTAGACTCCGACACTATCGATGCGCCTCTTGGTCGCAACGCAGCAAGCAGGGTGGCAATAAAGGATTGCGTAAGGCCAGATGGACGTCCATCAAAGACTTGTTTCACGGTAACCAAACGATTTTCAAGGCCAGAAGGAAATTTTTCGCTGCTAGAGGTGCGACCGGAAACTGGACGCAAACACCAGATTAGAATTCATCTAGCACATATTGGACATCCCATTGTTGGAGACAAACTCTACGGGCATGATGAAGACTACTACCTTGCGCTAGTCGAAAGGCGACTAACAAATGAACAAAAAAAACAATTGATACTACCTTGCCATGCTTTACACGCAAAAGAACTCAACTTCGACTGGCGAGGTGAAAAATGGCGTTTTACAGCAAGGTCAGAAGAATGGTTTCGTAATTTTATAGCAACCTAGTCCGCATAATAAAATTACCCCAATACTGCGGATCATAGCATTCATTTAAGAATGGATTGCGCGATGAAATTATTTCTTTACCACCCAGATATTTCGAAAGCGCACAGGATTACTATGATCCTGTAAATGCAAAAACCCCGGAGAGGATCCCTCCCCCAGCGGACTAGCAGTAGTGCGTTTAGGCAGTTCAACATCTTCATGAATTAGCACGCCATTATGACGAACTGTAATTCGAGCATTCGTAGTCTTCTTCCCTTCGCTATCGAACTTAGCAGCTGTAAAATCAATGTCGTATGTCTGCCACTGAAGAGGCGGAAAGCACATGTTAGTATCAGGATCTTTTATGGTGTAAATACCCCCACATTCGTTGTGCTTGCCAGCAAGTCCAAATGAATCGAGCACTTGCACCTCGTAGCGGGCCTGAAGATAGCAGCCGCTATTAGCACGACCTTGCCCGCGTCGCGCCGGCTCGTATGGCAAACGAAATTCCAAATGAAGTTTGTGGCTTTGAAATTTTTCTACGCTATTGGCCCCTTCCATTAGCAAGCCGTCGTCAGTCATTTTTCCCGGCTTAAAGCTCTTTGCAGATTTGCCATTGAACAACACTATGGCTCCCTTTGGTGGCTTTGCCCCTTCTGTCGAACTTTTACGGATAACCCTATCAATTGAAAATGACTGGCCATCCCGTTCAAATGTCAGCTTGCCATCAGAGATACTCTTACCCGTAGTTCCTCCTTCAAAATTTACAGTATCACCGTCCCGAGTTCCCATATACTCACGTTTTTCCTCACCATCATATCCTGCCCCCGGAAGGCCGCCAGGGAAGAGCACCATTTTAAATTTACCTCCTCCCAGAGCAATTACCTGACTACCAACATCGTATTGGCCATTAAGAGACCCAGCATACTCCCCTTGAAATTTAAAGTCCGCATCCACCTTCTTAGGGTCGGCTGCATCCACGTTCTTTGCCGCAAAACCAATATTCATCCCTATTAACAGAACGCCTGTCGATAGGCACAAGGAGAGTTTAGATAATTTTATCATAATGAGATGAACAACGGTTATCCTGCCAATTTTCATCAGTCAACGAAATTGATGCGGGCAATCATCAAAGTTTGGCTTAACCAAACAGCGTTTTTTCTTTCATCGTTGGTTGATTTGCCGATGATGCGCGGGCAGTTTTTTAAGCATGAAGATTGTTCTCGCATACTCTGGAGGGCTCGACACCTCCGTATTATTATCCTGGATTAAGGAAAAGTACTCAGCTGAAGTTATCGCCTTCTGTGCTGATGTCGGTCAGGAAGAAGAAACAAAAGGCCTTCGTCCAAAAGCTCGCAAGACCGGGGCTTCTGATATTTATATCGACGATCTAAGGGAGGAATTTGCCAGCGATTTTATTTTTCCCATGATGCAGGCTGGTGCAATTTACGAAGGCCAATATTTCCTCGGAACAAGCATAGCTCGACCTCTGATTGCAAAGCGAATGGTGGAAATAGCTCGAAAGCATAGAGCAAAAGCAATTGCCCATGGGGCAACAGGAAAAGGAAATGATCAAGTCCGTTTCGAACTGGCTTCTGCAGCACTTGCGCCAGATTTGGAGGTAATCGCCCCTTGGAGGGACGAAGAATTCCGGGAACAGTTTCCTGGGAGAAAAGAAATGATAGACTATTGTATAGAAAAAAAGATCCCTGTCGAAGCGAGCATGAAAAAACCCTATTCAATGGATCGCAACCTTCTGCATATTTCCTATGAAGCTGGAATGCTAGAGGATCCTTGGCTCGACGCTTCCGCCCCAAAATACAGGCCAATGTACAAGCTCAGCGTCTCACCAGAAGATGCCCCTAACAAGCCGGAGTATATCACTGTTGATTTCGATAAAGGAAACTGTGTTAGTGTTAATGGCAAAGCAATGTCTCCATTAAAAATAATGCAAATCCTCAACCGTCTTGGGGGTAAACATGGGATCGGTCGAGTCGATATGGTTGAAAACCGCTTCGTTGGTATGAAATCGCGTGGAGTATATGAAACACCGGGGGGCGCAATCCTTCATGCAACACATCGCATGATGGAATCCATAACCATGGACCGAGAAGTAATGCATCTGCGCGATTCATTGATCCCCGAGTACTCGAAACTAGTTTACAATGGGTTTTGGTACGCACCAGAACGTGAAGCATTGCAGGCACTTATTACCGAGAGCCAACAAAACGTCAGTGGAACCGTTCGGGTGAAACTTTATAAGGGAAATATTATTGCCGCAGGCCTTAAATCGTCAGTAAGCTTATATAGTCCTGACATAGCAACTATGGAAGCCGACCCGACAGACGCATATAATCAAGATGATGCAACAGGGTTTATAAGATTAAACGGGCTTCGACTCAAAGTAGCTGCCAAGGTAAGAGCTTCTACAAAAAAACAGCATAAGAACAAAAATAAAGCCAAGCGAAAATAATTCCGGCTAGGCAAATAATAACTTAAAGGCTATTCGACATCCCCGCCATCACTACCATAATTTTCAGCCAATACGCTAAAATTTAATATTAATTAAAAGCTCCACTAATCCTATCGCTGTCTTTTTTCTCTTCAATATATTTAAGCAACAACTCAACGGCTTCGTCGACGTCGTCAGTCAAAGTCATTAATTCAATATCTCCGGGGCTGATAAAGCCTTCTTTTTCAAGAGTATTTCTCGCCCAATTAATCATACCGCGCCAATGCTTTTTACCGAACAAAATCAGCGGAAACTTCTCAAGGCATTGCGTCTGCACAAGTGTAATAACCTCAAATAATTCATCCATTGTACCAAAACCTCCAGGCATATAGACAAAACCTTGACTATATTTCACAAGGCAAACCTTACGCGAAAAAAAGTAATGAAAATTAATTGGCAGGTTGGCGTAAGAATTCCCGCACTGTTCAAATGGAAGTTCAATGTTTAGTCCTACCGAAGTCCCCTTGCCTTGTGCTGCTCCCTTATTTGCCGCCTCCATTATTCCTGGCCCGCCTCCGGTAATCACTGGCACTCCTGCTTTGGCTAATTTTTTCCCCATCTCTACTGTGGCCTTGTAGTATGGATCTCGCGATTTAGTTCGTGCCGACCCGAAAATCGTCACGCTGGGCTTTAGCCTAGAAAGTTCCTCAAACGAATCAACAAACTCAGCCATGATTCGAAAAATGCGCCATGGATCCTCTCGAGTAAACGGGGCTTCGTCCTTATGAGTAATGCTTGCCATGCAAGAAGAATAATAATAAGAGGCCAAAAAGCAGCACTTTAATTATTATAAAACACCCCGGATTGATTGATCAGACTAATTAGTCTTCAATCTCGTTAATCACCACACGATAAAATCGAGATTGAACAATTGCCTGAGGATTGAATTCCAGCTCACCCACGCCATCATCAGTATCAATTGACTCTAATATTTCCCAATCCTCAAAATTGTCGGAAACCTCTAAAACAAATTCCAACTGCGGAGTCAGGTCCCCCATCCCATAAGGGCCAACCACGCGAATGAGCTTATTTCCGTCATCATCATTTATAAAATCCAACCGAGTTCTTTCCTGCAGAAAAGTAAGCATCTCAAATGCATTGTTGTTAGCAGCTACATCCATTGGCGTTTCATTATTTTCATTCAACAGATTAATATCTGTGCCAAAGAAAAGATGCAGATCCAACTTTTCATTGTCTCTGGATCCGGCGGCATCATGAATGGATATCTTCGGACCATTTATCCCTCCCGCCTCGCGAATTAACTCAGCAATCGCCTCCGACCCAAACTCCTCTGCTACGTCTAATGATGAATAATTCCATATATCAAGTGTGTTTGGATTAGCGTCAAACTCAAGTAAAATGCCTGTAACTTCTTGATGCTGAAGGCCGGCGGCTAAATTGAGATTAGTTCGCTGCAAGCTGTCAAGCGTATCAACATCTGATCCAGCTTGTAAAAGAATACGGCAATTCTCCGGTTGATTTAAACCAACGGCATATCCAAGTGGAGTTACGCCCGACTCTGTCTTGGCCTCCAAATCCGCACCGTTTGAAATCAGAAGTTTTAAGATTTCTATATTTCGAGAATGCGATGCATAGTGAACCGGTGTTTTTGAGGTATAAGCTGGCTCGTTCACATCAGCGCCTTGATCGAGAAGGATTTTAACCGAATCGATACTATTTGTTTGGATGGCAGCAATGAATGATTTCTCGGCACCACTTGGGGCATCGTTTTCTCTGAGAATATCCTCGGCCTCAGTAGACAACATAATAATAGACCAATCCAATGCCGTTCTCTGAGCCTTGTCTTCAGCATCAATAGCAGCACCACTATCGAGAAGGAGCTGTAATATCTCAGGGTAGTTTTTTTCAGCTGAAATTATTAAAGCAGTGAAGCCGTGCTGATCCTCGGTTTCCAATTCAACCTCATGCTCAATTAATAGATCCACAATCTCAATATGTCCGAGCTCAACAGCAAGCAGAAGAGGATAATTCCCATATTCATCTTCTTGATCGATATTGGTGCCCGCGTATATATGCAGCTTCACACCCAGCAAATCGCCCAACCAAGTTAAAAAGTGAATTGACTCAGCTGGAGTATCTAGCCCAGCACCTGCCTCTAATAGTAAATCAATGATATCCTCTTTGCGACCGGCTATAGCTATATCCAAAGCAGTTTCTTCAAGAGAATTTTCAATATCTGTTTCGACCCCTGAATCGAGAAGAATCAATACCACCTCGGTTTGATTCTTTGTAACCGCATAGTGTAGTGGGGTTTCTCCAGCTTCGCTCAAACTATCAAGATCGGTTCCTGCATCGATATGGGCTTCAACCGCATCAAGATCTCCCTTGGCTGCTGCCTCCCATATAGATATCTCAGGCTCCTCCTGTGCAAGCAGCATCGATCCTTGGGCTAAAGCAAAGAGAGCAGGGAATATGAGAAAATGACTAAGTCTCACGAGACGAGATTACCTCGGCATTGAGCGTATGCAAGCCGGTTTACCCAACATCCCTTCATTTTTCTTCATGGGAAGTTTGCCCATTTTTGTTTGCATTGGCTTTCGTTTAAGCATCGACTAACACCTGTTCAACTAAAGTTCATCCATCATAGTTAATTATGGAAACTGTCGACTATATCGTACTCCTACTCTACTTCTCAATTATGGCTGGAATCGGCTTTGCATTGATGCGAAAGCAAAAAAGGCAAGAGGACTACTTCATGGGAGGAAGAAATTTTGGAAAACTGATGCAAACCTTTGCAGCCTTCGGAGCAGGAACAGGCTCCGCCGATCCAGTGAATACTGCCAGGGGAACTTTCGCGAATGGCATGAGTGGCATGTGGGGGGTTATGTATTGGCTGTTTGTCACTCCCATATACTGGATCAGCGCCGTTTGGTATCGACGCATGCGCTGCCTAACTCTGGGTGATTGGTTTACTGAGCGCTACGAGTCCAAACCTATGGGTGTTGCCTACGCAATCTTTGGTTGTTTTTATTATATTGTATATGGAGCAATGCTATTCACCGCGATCGGCAAAGTAGGCATACCTCTCTTGGGAGAAGAGCTAATGGGCGCCAAAACGGAATACGTACTGGTGCCTGCAGTTGCGATTATCGTGATGGTGTACGGTATGCTCGGAGGTTTAACCGCAGCATACTGGACTGATGTCATTCAAGGTATTTGTATTATCCTGTTGTCAGTTCTGCTTATTCCCTTTGGTCTAAGTGAAGTAGTAAAACAATTCGGCGTCGAAGGAGACACTTGGACTGACGGGTTTCGCATTATGCATGAACAATTACCGACCGAGACTTTTGAGATAATAGGAGGGAGTGCAGCGAGTGAATTCCCTCTTTATGCAATCGTAACCATTGTTATCATGAACATGATAGGAATTGTTCTCACGCCACATTTTATTGTCACTGGAGGAGGTTCTGCCAAAAACGAAACAGATGCCCGTATAGGCTTGGTTTCTGGAAATCTTATTAAACGCTTCTGCACAATCGGATGGGTAATCACAGCACTAATTGTGCTCACCCTTTACACAAATGACACAGCTTTACTAGCAGATGCGGACATGGCATGGGGTAAAGCTACAAAAGAATTGTTAGGCCCACTTGGCATCGGGCTTGTGGGCTTAATGTTGGCCTGCTTGCTGGCTGCTCTTATGAGTAGCGTGGATTGCTACATGCTAGTTTGTTCAGCCCTTGTCGTTCGAAATATTTACGTACCTTATTTTAATCCAAATGCTTCTGAAAAAAAATGCCTCAATTTAGGTCGCATTACTGGCGGCATTATCGTAGTGGGGGCTGTTATTGTGTCACTAACCATGCTGGATATGTTTAAGCAATTAGAATTAACATGGATTGTTCCCATGACATTTGCAGCATTGTTTTGGTTGGGTATGTACTGGCGCAGGGCCACAACTAAGGCAGGTTGGATCACAATTATTTTTTGCTTACTCAGTTTCTTCGTGCTTCCACGTGCAATCCCTAAAATAGTTCCAGAGCTTCGCTCCAATGAGACCTATCTTCAGGTTAACACGCCCGAAGAAGCAAAAGGAGGGAAAGCCATTTACTGGACGGAAGGAATTCATCAATCAGACAACGGTGACAAATCTGGAAAAGGTTCGTTCCGGTTTGAAATGGTGATCTATAATAAGTTAATAGGATTGGACATGACCAAGTTTCAAAATGCCGCCCTCAAGACTATGGAATTCCCATTCAAGATCATCGCTCCATTCTTAGTAATGATTATAGCAAGCTTATTAACCAAGCCGAACAACAAGGACTCACTCGACCGCTTATACGTTAAAATGAAAACCCCGGTCGACCCAGACCCAGAAAACGATAAGGCACAAGTAGAACGCAGTTACGCCCAACCGAACCGATTTGACGACCGTAAACTTTTCCCTAGAAGCAACCTTGAGTTTCAGCGGCCAAGCAGACTTGATTTTTGGGGTTTTATTGGTTGTTTCGTCATTTGCTTTGGAATCATAGGTGTCGCGATCCTAGTTTCCCGCATCGGAAGCTAAACGATTAGCCAAGCGCTTGGCTTGCGGACGAAATTAGTTATTATGCCGCACATGCATTCTCCCTATACCGGAGATTTTCCCGCCTACCGACCACGCCGATTGCGTGGCTCTGATGCGATTCGCCGTATGATACGCGAAACTCGGCTGCACGCCGACCAGCTCGTGCTGCCGCTTTTCGTTCGCGCTGGACGTAAAATACGAGATGCAGTGCCATCTATGCCGGGAATTTTTCAGCTTTCGATCGACGAAGCCGTACGCGAAGCCGCAGCTGCTCAAAAAGCCGGCGTGCCGGCGGTCATTTTGTTTGGTATCCCTTCGAAAAAAGATGATCGAGCAAGCGGGGCTTATGCTAAAAATGGCATCGTACAAAAAGCAGTACGTCAGCTAAAAAAAGATTTGCCGGGGTTACTAGTAATGACCGATGTC
Organism: Verrucomicrobiota bacterium; assembly: GCA_030747605.1. Lineage (GTDB taxonomy): Bacteria > Verrucomicrobiota > Verrucomicrobiia > Limisphaerales > UBA1096 > UBA1096. The sequence continues at coordinate 7,946 of JASLKL010000020.1, forward strand.
TGCCTTTGCGAATATATGAGCCATGGCCATTGCGGCTTAGTAAAAAAACGCAGGAAGGAGAAAATTATCGATAATGACTCTTCTCTTAAACTTCTTGCCCGAACAGCGATTAGCCACGCTGAAGCTGGAGCAGATGTCATCGCCCCGAGTGACATGATGGATGGCCGCGTCGCAACCATACGAAAAGCACTAGACACCAATGGATTTGAAGAAATTCCAATCATGTCTTATGCAGCTAAATTTGCTTCTGCCTACTATGGCCCATTTCGAGATGCTGCAGAATCAGTTCCACAATTTGGAGATCGGAGAAGCTACCAGATGGATAACGCTAATGCTGAGGAAGCGTTACGAGAAGTCGCGCTCGATATTCAAGAAGGCGCGGATATTGTGATGGTAAAGCCTGCTCTAGCATATCTCGACATCCTTTACCGGGTAAAATCAGAATTCGGATATCCCACCGCCGCCTACGCCGTTAGCGGCGAGTACTCGATGATACAAGCGGCCTCAAAGCGCGGCTGGATAGATGAACGATCTTCGACAATGGAGTCCTTGCTAGCTATGAGACGGGCAGGAGCTGATATTATCCTAACATACGCTGCTACCAAGGCAGCTAACTGGCTTAAAGACTCTTAATATTAATAACGCCAACTCTGAAAAATTTAAGGTCATCAAGTACCTTTGAACTTTAGTACCACTAGAATAATAACGCCAATCAGGATAAAGGTTACCACGACTCCGGCAATCATGAAGTAACGGCCGGTCTTGTCTGATTTCTTGGTGAAACCTTTAGCTGGGCCTTTTGGAGCTGCCCCCAAATCTCCCAACTTCACTCCCTGTTCAAGATGCTTATCAAGGGACTGAACCTTGCGAGCTCCCTCCAATTTGAGTTGCACCTCGCCAAATGTAATCACCTCACCCGGCTGTACCGGAGATTCGGCCACCTTGTTGCCATCGATATAACTGCCATTTGTAGAGCCAAGATCACGAATGTATACATCTTGATCTCCTCTTAGCACTAACTCGCCATGGCTCCCTGAAACCGATTGATGGTCTAAAACTATGTCGTTTCCTTCCACTCGTCCAACAGAAGTAACCTCCTTTGCTAGCTCAAAGGAGGTAGGTTCAATTCCTTCAGTTAAAACGGTTAGCTTAGGCATTTACTCATTCCGGGTGAGACAAACTAGCTTCCGAAGTTATTCCAAGTCAAAGAGTTTCTGATTTCATTAGAAAATGAATGGGTCAAGGAGCAGCTGGGGCTGGGTCTCCTAACCCGTCATCTAACCTAGGTTTATCTTTCTTGGGTAAATCCGCAGTTGGAGTTGCCGCATTCGCGCCTGTAGGCGGATCAACATCCTTCGGCGACTCCGGTGGATTAAACTTACCAGTCCGCACAATGTCTTCTACTTGTTTCCCATCCAAAGTCTCATATTCTAAAAGCGCATTCGCAATCAACTCCAACTTATCACGATTTTCTTTAATCAACTTACTGGCTCGTTGATAGCCTTCATCCACAAGGCGACGAACCTCTGTATCTATTTCCTGTGCTGTTTGTTCACTATAGGTTTTGCCTTGGGCAAGCTCTTTGCCGAGAAAAACATACTCGTCACCCTCTCCATAGAGCACCATGCCAAGCTTTTCACTCATTCCCCATTGGGTAACCATAGCTCTAGCCATATTGGTGGCCTGTTGTATATCTCCGGCTGCACCGGTCGAGATATCGCCAGTCAAAAGCTCTTCAGCAATCCGGCCTCCCATGGTCATTGCAATAGTGTCACACATCTCCTGGCTTTGCCGGTTCAACACATCATCCTTTGGAAGGGACATCGTCGCACCCAATGCCTGACCTCTTGGTATAATTGTAACCTTATGTAGCGGATGACACTTTTCAAGTAGTACGTTAATGATGGCATGCCCAGCTTCATGCCATGCAGTTATCTTCTTATCTTCATCTGTCATGGCTAGGCTACGGCGTTCCCTCCCCCATCGCACTTTATCTCTAGCCTCTTCCAACTCAATCATTCCTATGGACTTCTTATTACTACGCGCTGCCAACAAAGCAGCCTCATTAAGTAAATTGGCCAATTCGGCCCCTGAAAAACCCGGCGTGCCTCGAGCAATAACACTTAGATCAGCCGCTTTGGATAGCTTCACTTTCTTGGCATGCACCTTAAGAATTTCCTCACGACCGCGAACATCAGGAAGGTTGACTGTGAGCTGCCGGTCAAAACGACCTGGACGCAGCAATGCTGGGTCAAGGACATCAGGCCTATTAGTGGCAGCTATAATAATAATCCCGTCTTGCGTATCAAAGCCGTCCATCTCAACAAGCAATGCATTAAGCGTCTGCTCACGTTCGTCGTTGCCTCCACCCAAGCCGTGACCACGCGATCTACCAACTGCGTCAATCTCATCAATAAAAACCAAACATGGAGTGCTCTTCCTCGCCTGTTCAAACATGTCTCTAACTCGGCTTGCACCAACACCAACAAACATCTCAACAAAGTCCGAGCCGCTGATACTGAAAAATCCCGCATCAGCCTCACCAGCGATAGCTCTAGCAAGCAGAGTTTTACCAGTCCCCGGTGGCCCGACCATGAGAATGCCCTTTGGTATCTTGCCTCCAAGTTTTTGAAATTTTTTAGGATCTTTAAGATAATCAACAAGCTCCGAAACCTCTTCACAAGCCTCTTCAACACCCGCAACATCCTTAAAAGTAGTCTTGTTTTTATCCTTGTTGAGCATCTTCGCCTTACTCTTCCCAAAACTCATAGCCCCTTTGCCAGCACTGCGAATCTGACGGATTAATACAAACCAAATCAATAGAAAGATCAGCAGTATGGGCAAAAGTTGAATCAGAAACGCCGTCAAAAGCGTGCTTTTATTTTTTGGCTGAAACCCAGCTATCTCAATAAGGAATTTTTCACGACCCTCAATTAGCTTATCCTCAAACTCAAAGGGAATCCTTTTTCCATTTTCAACTCGGTAACCAGTAATAGTACAAAGCGCCGAGGAATTAGGCGGAGGATACTCGATGGAACCTTTTATCTCTGCTCCGGAATTAATCCACCCCTGAAGCACCTCATAGTTAACCTTTTGTGCGGAATCTTGACCAGCAGAGCTCCCCATTTGAAAGAGCATAACAACCATAAATATACCCAAAGCCCACAGCATCCAGGTTCGCGGATTAGGAAATCGCTCCTCTGAATTGGGTTTATTTTCGTTTATTTTAGGCGGTTTACTGTCAGCCATACCTCTCGAACAAATGATATTACCACACGATATTTCATAATAGCAATCAGCAAAGAAAATTATAAATCCTCGAATGCTTGGGATGTAAAAGCGTTATTTTTTCGCTTTGGTTTTACTTTCAAATTCAAACCCAACATCCCCATCAGGCTTCAAAATAAGAAAAGCCTTAAAAGGACGCCCTTTTTTAGAGATAAAGTTCGGAATCAGATCCGTCTTGCCATCCTTAAGCAGTTTGATGACTTGTTCTTTTTCAATATCGC
>JASLKL010000020.1:11551-25925 GCA_030747605.1 Verrucomicrobiota bacterium
TCGCTTGAGAATCAATTTACCCGTCCGAAAAGTGCATTGACGTTCTTTGCCTGTGTTTTTTTCACAAACATATGAGCGACCATGCTCGTAAACCATAGCTTTGCACTTTGGACAAATCCCAACCGATTCCTGACCGCTGAAATCTACCTCCTCCTCGTCATCATCATCGTTACCAAAGTCAAATTCGACTTTTTGATCATCGGTTAACTTAAGCTCAGCAGAAAAAGCACGACCCATCTTACTCCTGAATCCATCGAGTGGCCCGATTCGGCGGTTGGAAACAAGTTCATCGGCTTCAGCTAACTCAAACTGACGCCCTCCCATTATTTTCCAAAAGCTAAAATCACATTCTTCGCTTTTACAGTGAAAACGCTTATAAGTCTCCTTAATAACACCCCCCTCGCACTTTGGACAAGCTGCCTCAAGTTGTCCATAGTCTCCTGGAACAGTATCTCCATCATAAGCCTTGGTGGCTGTTACAATCTTATCGGTCATACTACGAATATCGTTCATAAATGACTCTCGATCAAAATTCCCCCGCTCAATTTCCTTCAGCTTAAATTCCCACTCCCCAGTCAATTCAGGCTTTGATAGCGCATCAACATTCAAGGCTGTTAAAAGAGTAACTAATGAAAATGCCTGAGCTGTAGGAATTAATTCACGCTGCTCGCGTACCATATACTTATGGCGGATCAATTCCTCGATGATTGAAGCCCGAGTGGCCGGTGTACCGAGCCCTTTTTCGATCATTGCTTCTGCCAACTCCTCATCATCAACACGCTTGCCAGCGTGCTCCATTGCACTCAGTAGTGTAGCCTCAGTGTATCGAGCTGGCGGGCGTGTAGCCTTCGCATCAACATTCATCTCGCTGACCTTTACAGACTCACCTTGCACAACAGAAACTAAGTGCGCAGTATCATCCTTTTGTTGCTCTCGGCCGTATACTGCAAGCCACCCTGGCTTAACCAGCACTTTACCATCAGTCTTAAAAGGTTGTCCTTCTACCCTTGTAATTCTCGTGGTAACAAGAAACTCTGCAGAAGGGTGAAATACAGCGAGAAAACGCTTCACAACAAGATCGTAAACTTTCGACTCCTGCTCTTTAAGAGTGCTTGGCGCTAATTTGAGCGTCGGGATAATCGCAAAGTGATCTGAAATCTTACTATTATTAAAGATCTTTTTATTGCCAGCTTGCAACCAATTATTTTTCAGGATATCGCCAGCTATACCTTTGTAATTAGCTTGATTGAGCGCTTCTATCGTCTGCTTTACAGTACTAACGTAGTCTTCAGGCAGGCATCGTGAATCAGTTCGAGGATAAGTTAAAATCTTATGCCGCTCATATAGTGCCTGAGCAATGGCTAATGTATTTCGCGCAGAGAAACCGAATCGCGCATTAGCCTCTCGTTGTAGTGTAGTAAGGTCAAACAAAGCCGGTGCCGTCTGTTTAGAAGGCTTACTCTTCTCCGTTACTTCCCCAGATTGATTCTCACATTTTTCTTTAATTCCCTCGGCTTCAGCATGTTCCCAAATTCGTTCAGCACGCTTATGCGCATCATCCGGATCTTTTTTGAATCCTTCATCAACCCACCGCCCAGTGTATTCCCCAGATTGAACCTTAAACCTAGCTTGAACCTCCCAGTAATCTCTGGGATCAAAACTACGAATATCCTTTTCCCTATCAACCACTACCGCCAATGTTGGCGTCTGAACTCGGCCTACAGGCGTCAAATAAAAGCCTCCGCTCTTGGAATTGAAAGCAGTCATCGCTCGGGTCCCATTGATGCCAATCAACCAATCGGCCTCACTTCGGCAACTGGCGGCATTAGCAAGTGGCATCATCACCTCATCACTACGCAAGCTGGAAAATCCATTACGAATCGCATCTGGAGTCATCGATTGTAACCAAAGTCTAGAGACAGTTTTACCGGCAGTTTTCTTTGGATGCTTAATCCGGGCATATTGAATAATATATCGAAATATAAGCTCGCCCTCTCGGCCGGCATCACATGCGTTCACAAACGAAGTAACTTCATCACGTTTAATAAGACGCAATAAAACCTTTAGCCTCGATTCGCTCTTAGCAATAGGCTGTAAATCAAAATAAGTAGGAATATGAGGGAGTTTATCAAATGTCCACTTGCCACGTTTGATATCCTGATCAGGTGGCACAATTAACTCAAGCAGATGGCCAACAGCGGAAGACACAATATAGTCATCGTTCTCGAAAAAATCCTTCGACTTGTCCCGCGGAGCTTTAAGTACACGAGCAATGTCGGTGGCAACCGATGGTTTCTCAGCTATGATAAGTGCTTTTCCCACAATAATTATAGATTCTAATTTCCAAAAGCCTGCGGCAGGAAAGACGAATCCACGAGCCGCGGAAAATGGAGAAAAAATAAAACCAAGTCAAAGCTCAAAAAAAAAACTATATTAGTTTATTCTAAATAATTACTCCCTTAAATTACCATTAATTAGCAAGAGAGTTGATTTGGTTAGCGGCAAAAGCAGCCCCAAATCCATTGTCAATATTCACTACAGTGACTCCGCTTCCGCAACTATTTAGCATCCCTAAAAGTGCCGCAACCCCGCCAAAATTAGCCCCGTAACCCACACTAGTCGGGACTGCTATAACAGGTCGATGCACCAAACCAGCCACCACACTTGGCAGTGCCCCTTCCATGCCAGCGACAGCAACAATAACGTTGGCCTCACGTACAACCGGCATATTAGCTAGTAATCGATGTAAGCCAGCAACACCCACATCATTCACACGTAAAACCTGATTACCCATGAAATCTGCAGTTACAGAAGCTTCATCAGCAATCGGCAAATCACTAGTCCCAGCACAGAGTATGGCGATAAGACCCGGACGTTTATCTAGTTGCTGAGATTCAACAGTAATGCAACGAGCTGACTCGTGATATACAGCATCAGGGAATCTGACAGACATAGCAATGGCATGATCATTATTTGCACGAGTAACCAAAACTCTTTGCTCCCTCTCCAATATCTTAACCGCAATAGCCACAACCTGTTCAGGTGTTTTACCAGCTCCGAAGATTACCTCCGGAAAACCCTGACGAAGTGCCCGGTGGGTATCAACCTGTGCAAAACCAAGATTATCAATAGGCGCAGCACGAAAAGCATTCAATATTTCGCCTTCACTCACTTCTCCTGCCTTAAACTTTCGTAATAATTGACTTGTTTCCTCTGGTGTCACTAAAGGAGAATTAACATTTTAACCACTATAACGCCACGCTGAAACGAGTTTAGCCCTAGGAATCACCCTTGACCCGCCAACGGGTGAAGACTAGCCTCTGATCCGTTAACGTTATCAACGTTAGGAATAAGGCGAATTATTCGCAGAAAAGGAGCATAAACCCGAGGCTTAAGCCTCCAAAACTTTTACCATCGTGGAATTCAAAGATATCAAAAGCATTGTTGATTTGATGAAGAAAAATTCAATCTCCGACTTTGAACTGGAGAAGGAAGACTTCAAGATCAAACTGCATCGCACAGACGGCACTAAGGCTGAAAGCGCACAGGTACAGAACTACATTCCACCTGTAGCAGCTCAAGCAGTGCCTGCACCTGCAGCAATTCCTGCCACCGCTCCGGCAGCTCCAGAAACAGCTGCAGATGAATCCAATAACTCAACGGACCCTGAAATTAAGTCGCCCATGATAGGCACTTTTTATAGGGCTCCATCCCCTGAATCCGATGATTATGTACAAGTTGGCGATCATATAAACGCCGACACTGTTGTCTGCATTGTCGAAGCAATGAAGGTAATGAACGAAATAAAAGCTGAAATGAATGGCGTAATCACAGAGATTCTTGTCGAAAATGCGAGCGCAGTCGAATATGGCCAACCGTTATTTCGAGTGCGCCCGGCCTGAGTTACAGCCTGATCGCTAGCATAAAACCCACGCATGTTTGAAAAAATACTGGTAGCCAACCGCGGGGAAATAGCCGTTCGTATTATAAGAGCTTGCAAAGAGCTCAATATACGATCTGTTGCCGTGTACTCTGAAGCGGACGCGAACTCCATGCACGCCCAAATGGCTGACGAAGCAATCTGTATTGGAGGGGCCGCAAGCAGTGAAAGTTATTTACGGATCGACCGCATCATTGGAGCTGCCGAAATCACCGACGTCGATGCCATACACCCCGGCTACGGCTTTCTCTCTGAAAACGCTCATTTCGCCGATGTCTGCGAAAGCTGTAATATACGCTTTATAGGCCCGAAGTCTGCCGCAATGAATGCCCTTGAAGATAAGGCGCTCAGCCGTGAGCTTGCTCGTAAAGCCGGGGTGCCAATCCCGCCAGGCTCAAAGGATGTTGTAGGAACTGAGCAGGAAGCTCTCAAAATAGCCAAAAATATCGGATACCCAGTCATGATTAAGGCTGTCGCAGGCGGGGGCGGAAAAGGTATGCGAACAGCTCATAACGACATATCCTTGGTAAAAGGCTATCACACAGCGCGTAACGAAGCTGAAAAAGCTTTTGGTAATAGCGGAGTATACATTGAAAAATTCATAGAAAACCCTCGCCACATAGAGTTTCAGATTTTGGGTGATACGAAGGGGAATATTATTCATCTCGGTGAACGCGATTGCTCTATTCAACGCCGAAATCAAAAACTCATAGAGGAAACCCCATCCCCGCTGCTTGAGAAACACAAAAAGCTCCGAGCGCAAATGGGTAAAGCAGCCATTCGAATCGCACAACAAGCCGAATACTCCAACGCAGGCACTGTCGAATTCATTGTAGACGACAAGGGAAACTTCTACTTCCTTGAAGTCAACAAACGCATTCAAGTGGAACATCCAATCACGGAAGAAGTCACCGGTTTCGATCTCATCAAACAACAAATTCTCGTAGCAATGGGAGAACCTATTAAGCTCTCTCAAAGTGACATCAAAATCAAAGGCCATGCCATTGAGTGCCGAATCAACGCAGAGGATCCATGGAACGATTTTAGACCAAGTCCAGGCAAAATAGAAATGTACTATGCCCCTGGCGGAAGAGGAGTTCGGCTAGATAGTCATGCTTATGCTGGCTACACCATTCCTTCCCACTACGACTCAATGATTGCAAAACTGATCACCTACGGAACAAATCGGCGGGACGCTATGGATAAAATGAATAGAGCTCTTGATGAGTATATAATCACTGGCATTAAGACGACAATCCCTTTTGAGAAAGCAGTTCTTCACGATCCTGAATTCTGTCGTGGCGCCTACTCCACTAACTTCGTTGAAGAGCTTTTAGGCGGGGGCCGCCGAGAACTCATTCAAGAAAAAGCCTGAAGCTTCCTGATAATCTCTCAATCTCTTTGCCCCTTGCAAACTAATCATACTTGGTTCATTTTTTTTGTATGACTCAACAGAACAATTTTAACCGAAGAGATTTTCTCAAGCAGACTAGTGCTGCAACTTTAGGAGCACTAGCCGCCGGCGCTCCTCGACAAATTTTAGCTAAAACTGACCTTGATTCAATTGAACCAACCGCTGACTCAGTGATCGTCCTCTGGATGGGCGGCGGAATGGCATCGACCGAAACATTCGATCCCAAACTTTATACCGCATTTGAGAAAGGACTCTCGCCTGAAAAGGTATTGAGCACCTTTCCAGCAATCGATACATCCGTGGACAATATCAAACTTACTAAAGGTTTGGAAAAAATTGGCTCAGTGATGGATCGAGGAACGTTAATTCGCTCCTATAAAGCAGGCGATTTAGGTTTCATCCTTCATTCCCGTCATCAATTTCAATGGCACACTGGTTATGCCCCACCACTTTCGGTAGCTGCACCTCATATTGGGTCAGTAGTCTCTCGAACACTTGGCCCTCGCAACCCAGCAATGCCTGCATTCATTGATATAGGCCAGAGACTTGATGTCGGTGAAGGAGAAGAGCTTAAGGCCTTTCACTCTGCTGGCTTCCTAGGGAGCGAATACGGACCATTCCATATTGCTAATCCTGACCACGCTCTAGCGGCCGTTCGACCTCCTTCCGGAATGAGCAAATCTCGCTTTACCAACCGCTACAATATTTACAAAAAACTCGTGAAGCAAAGCCCTGTAGGTCTAGCGGGTAGCGATTATCAAAAGGATTCATTATTACGTTCACTGGATAATGCACATCGCCTTTTGACCTCCCCATCTGCCAAAGCTTTTGATCTATCGCTTGAAAAAAAGGAAACTTATGACACATACAACACAGGCCAATTTGGCCGCGGATGTTTGCTCGCGCGTCGACTAGTAGAGTCAGGAGCACGGTTCATAGAAGTAACAACTGAATATGTTCCGTTTCTCAATTGGGATACTCATGAAAATGGACATACAAGGCTTACAGATATGAAGCGTCAAATTGATGCTCCAATCGCACAGCTCGTCCTTGATCTAGAAGAACGCGGTCTACTCGACCGCACACTAATTGTACTAGCAAGCGAATTCAGCCGCGATATGCTAGTTGAGGGCAAGCCGGGCAATAAAGTTCGCGATCAGGTCCACGTTCCTGACAAAATCAACGAACTAAAACATTATGGAATGCATCGGCACTTCACCGATGCCGGGTCTGTATTAATGTTCGGTGGTGGCATTAAGAAAGGACATCTACACGGAGTTACTGCAGACGAACGCCCCTGCAAGACCATAAAGGATCCGGTAATTATCGAAGACTTACATGCTACAATTTACAAAGCCATGGGAATCTCGCCCAAGCTCGCCTATGAAGTAGAAAAACGACCCTTCTACGTAACACGTGACGGTTTAGGTAAGCCCATCGAAAGCCTATACAGTTGATTTGATTAAAACGAAATACGCTTCGTCATTCTAGCTTCAGGCTAATCGAATAAGTCTAACTGATACTCCTATAATGTACTCTCCCCCCGAACGACTTCTGCTAGGTCCCGGTCCAAGTAATGTAGCGCCATCTGTTCTGCAGGCAATGAATTCTCCACTGATCGGGCATCTAGACCCAGAATTCATTAAGATGATGGAAGAAATCAAATCTATGCTCCGGCTGGTATTCAGAACGGAGAATGAAATGACATTTCCAGTCAGTGGAACCGGTAGCGCAGGAATGGAAACCTGCTTTGTTAATCTGGTCGAGCCAGGAGACGAGGTTGTCATTGGAGTAAATGGAGTATTTGGAATGAGAATGTGTGACGTCGCTGAACGCTGTGGAGCCAATGTTATAAAAGTCGAGGCTGAATGGGGGAACATTATCGAACCAGCAGCCATCGAAGCCTCTCTCAAAAACCGCCGCCCTAAACTAGTTGCGGTAGTACATGCCGAAACATCGACTGGAGCACTCACTCCGGTTGAAGAAATCTCCCGAATCACTCACGAAGCGGGAGCTTTATTATTACTCGACACCGTAACATCACTCGGTGGCTGCCCAGTATCCATCGCCGAATGGCAAGTCGACGCCGTATATAGTGGCACACAAAAATGCCTAAGCTGTCCGCCTGGCTTAGCTCCTGTTTCCTTTAGCCCAAGGGCGATGGAGGTAATATCTAACCGAAACTCGAAAGTTCAGAGCTGGTATCTTGATATAAATTTCCTTGCCAATTACTGGGGATCAGAACGCGTATACCACCACACTGCACCCATATCGATGAACTATGCGATCCATGAAGCATTACGCCTTGTTATCGATGAGGGGCTCGAAACTCGTTGGGCCCGACACCAACAAGCTTACGAAAAACTCAAAGATGGCTTGGCCAATTTAGGCCTTACAATAACTTCGCAAGAAGGCCATCAAATATGGCAACTAAACGCAATCAGCGTTCCTACAGGTGCAAATGAAGCAAAAATCCGCACACAATTATTAAACGAATTCGGGATTGAAGTAGGCCCTGGCCTTGGCCCATTAAAAGGGAAAATTTGGCGTGTCGGCCTTATGGGGCACAATGCAACGGATGCCAATGTTGAGCATTTTTTGGAAGCCCTTAGCAAATGCCTTGCCTAATACCCTCCACTAATCCAGCACTTAAATTTTAAGCGAGTTGAACCTTGCAGTTGCCGCTGTCAACAAACCCGATATCCCAAGCTTTCAATTTGTTTGCACGAATTATTCGAAGAATACTTTTCGAATCTTCTTCTCGAACAATAGCCACCATCCCTATTCCCATGTTGAATACCTGATGCATCTCAGATTCGGCAATTCTGCCTTTTACTTTTAGTAAATCAAAGATAGGAAGGACTTCCCATGTATCTCGTAAAATTACAGCGTTACATTTTTCCGGTAAAACACGCGGAATATTATCAACAAATCCTCCCCCGGTAATATGTGCCAACCCCTTTATCCCCCATGATTTACGCGCCCCTTTATTAAATTTTTTAAGCAGCTTCTGAACAACCGGGCCGTAGCTAACATGAACCTTGAGCAACTCATCAGAAACTTTAATGCCCAACCCAGGCAATTTACTTGATGGCTTAAGCTTCATTTTTTCGAATAGAATGTTTCGAGCTAAAGAATATCCATTGGTATGTAATCCTGATGAAGCTATACCAATGATTTTGTCCCCTGGTTCAATTGTTCTCCCATCAAGAATTCGGCTTTTCTCCACTACCCCGACAATTGTTCCACTAACATCATACTCGCCAGCCTTATAAAATCCAGGCATCTGTGCTGTTTCACCACCAACAAGCGAGCAATTGTTTTCACGGCAACCTATTGCAAATCCACGCACAATATCCGTAAAGGCTTTTTTCTGTAAAGTGCCGGCACCTATATAATCAAGAAAGAACAAAGGTTCAGCGCCAATCACTGCGATGTCATTCACGCAATGGTTCACAAGATCCTGACCGATGGTTCCGTGCCGCTTAGCAGCAAATGCTACCTTAAGCTTAGTTCCAACTCCATCGACACTAGATACAAGCACTGGCTTGCGATACTTTCGTGTATTTATCTCAAATAACCCCCCGAAACCACCAACCTCACCAAGCACCTCAGGACGCATAGTAGAAGCAAGCAACGCGGGAAGATCATCCTTTAGGCGGTTGCTAACTTCTAAATCCACCCCAGCAGAGGCATATGCAGATTTCTTGGCCATTGATTCGCCTTATTCTGAAGCTGAAGTGGAAGTTTTCTCTTCAACCTTATCCCCTGATACAGATTGGGCTTCGCCAGCATGTGGTTTGTCTGGTTCATCCCCTTCTTTTTTACCAGCGGAAGTAGCAGTTTCTTTTAATTGAATATTCTTCTCAGTTTCAGCCTTTGACTTAGTACTCGCCGCTTCAGCCTTTTTATTTACTTTAGGTTTTTTCTTTTTTTGTTGAGGAGGCTGCGGCTTGGGCGCCACTTCCATTTGTCCACTGGCATACTCAATCACATGCCCTTGATGGACAAGCCAATGTAAATCGCTCATCACAGCTGTACGTTCAGAAGAAACTTTTGAGTCAGATTTCTCTTCCTGAGGAGCAAATTTCTCGAGCACTTGCCGTCGAGTACAATTTTCCGTTTCACTGATGAATGAGACAATGTCCCGAATGCTTTCACTAACTGGCGTATTCTCAAGATCCAAATGATGTGGCCGGGAAACAGAAACATGCGTTACACTTTTTTTGCGCTTAAAGAACTGCAAACCATGACTGCTGAACTCCTGACTAAGCATGTTCACCACCTTAATTGGAAATCGACGCTGCTCTTCATAAGCACGGCGCACTAGGTTCTGCATGCGAGGAGGGGATTTCTTGGTGTATATGCTCCCTTTAAGCGCAACGTTATCGACGCTTGTAATAAGATTGGCAGCATGATGTTCTCGAAAATGGGCACGAACCGATTCAAGTGTTTCCAACTTAGCCTCTTCAGGTAAATTTAGAGCAATATAATCTGTCTTAAAACTTTGCTGTTCAATCCACTGTTTAACAGTCTCATCATCTCGAACAATTTTGACGCGAGATTTGTAAACATCAAACGGAAGTCTTGCAAAGCGTTCGGAATGAAGACTGCGAAGTTTCTCTTGATATCCGTGGTAATTGGGCGGGCCTAAAATTTCATCACTCATGCCGCATTGCGCAACAAATGTATAAGTACCTTTTGGCGGATCAATCTCAGTTTTCTCACTTTTGTAAAATGTATCAAAATGCTTACTGAGCACATGATCAATAGCCTGCTCTTGTGAAAGCCAAATTGTTTCGTCGACCTGACAAAAAAACAACTGCTGAGAAACAGCCCCACGCTCATTGCGTTTAATCTGAAACACAACTTCATACCGCTCTGATTTTGCTATGATAAGGCGAGCAATATCAAACAGAGGATACGCACGGCCAGTGGTCTTTATCTGTTTGGCGAGTGCCTCCACCCCGTTTCTCTCCGGGCGAATAAAAGCATCAAGTTCCAGCGGGGGACGAGGAGCCGTGTCATTACGGCGGAAATTACCCTTTCTGTTTGCTGAACGTTTTCCATCACGGCTTTGGAAGCCCTGACGCTGCCCTCCATCTCTGTTTCGGTTAGCGCCGTCATCTCGCCTCTTAAAATCGCGATTTCTGTTACCATCATGTCTTCGAGGAGAATCCCCCCAATCACCACGATTTCGGCCACGTGATTTATCACGACCAGCGAAGTCGGCATAGGGCTTTGCATCTTTCGGTTCCTGCGCCCAAGAGGGGAGGAATGCCAATTCCAAATCCTTTAACGGATCGGTGTTATTTTGATCACTCATGTTGCGGATTTATTATCCGTGTATTCGGGTTGCGGTTAAAAAACCGGCCGGTAAAAATGACGGTGTGCCAATCTAATAACAAGTCTTAATTCACGTCATTGAGACCGAAAATCATTTGATCAGCCAATCCTTTGGGACCCTAAAGGTATCTCTTCCACTGCTGTAAATATCAATACTACTTTCTGGTTGTAATCTTCGATAATCAATCAGTTTTGCAGCGAGCCGCTCTGCAACTAGAAAATCTTTCATAAGTAGGTTGGTGGTCTCATTTGGGTCAATATCGATTCGAAATAAAAAACATTCGTGCTTTGGAGTTTTCCATTGGCCGGTTTTTATATTGGGGCCATGAATCACAAGCTTCCATTTAGCAGTTCTAATCGCAATCTTCTCTTTCGCTTCGCCAGCCTGACCATGATAAAAATAAAGTTCTCGATCAAGCCGCTTGCGTTTTCCTTGTAACACATCAAGTACATCACGACCATCAAACGGTTTATTGCCCAAGGAAACATCGCCGCCACCAACAGCGTTAACCAATGTGGGAATTACATCGATACATGAAAGTGGCACGCTGATCTTGCGACCATCTTGCACCCCTCCATTGGGCCATCGCATTGCAGCGGCTACTCGCACGCCCCCTTCCCATACATCGAGTTTGTTGCCGCGCAGTGGTAAATTATTTTTCGGTAACCCCCCAATGCCCCCATTATCACTAAAAAACCAAACAATCGTATTATCCGCTTCGCCAGATGAATCGATCGCCGTAAGTATTTTGCCAATACCATCATCCATACAAGAAACCATTGCAGCCACAACATGACGGCGAGATTGATTTTTGCCCTTAGCATTTGGATCTGCAAGGTGTTGAAATTTTTTAATATATTTATCCGGAACTTGGAACGGCGAGTGTGGCGCATTGAAAGGCACATAACAAAGAAACGGCTCTTCTTCCTTAGCCCGATTCACAATGAATTGACTAGCTGCTGATGCTATCAGATCTGTTGAATAGCCAGTTTCAGGGTTGCTTTTTTCGTTAAGATGCCAATCACGCTCGTTCTCGCGGGAAAGAGTAAAATAATCGATCGCACCATTGTAATGACCATGAAAATGAGTAAAACCCTGGTTATTTGGATGCCACTTGGAATGGTTGTGCCCAAGATGCCATTTTCCAAAAATTCCTCTGTGAGAATAGCCTAGTTGCCCGAGCGCCTCCGGGATCGTTATCTCATCGGGATCTAGTCCAAAGTTACGCCACGGCGGAATCACTGAACGCGCCATCCCAAAACGAATTGGATAACGCCCCGTCATTAATCCTGCTCTTGTTGGGCTACACATCGGAAAAACATAAAAGCGATCTAATTCAACACCTTCTTCAGAAATCCGATCTATATTTGGCGTCGGAATTCGGTCCGAATGAAAACCGACATCAGCCCAGCCAAGATCGTCGGCAAGGAGAATGACTATATTAGGCTTAGTCTCAGCATTTACATTTGAACTAAATAAACTCTCTAATGCCAGCAATAAGAAAAAATGATATAAAACTCTACAACTCATAAATTTAAACACTCAGATGCCTAAAGCTGAATGAACTCCGGATTTATTTTTTCATCCTTAATAACAAGCCGAACATAGCTTGGAGCAAACTGACCACGCGGCCGTGTAACTGAACCTGGATTCAAAAAAAGAATACCACCGATTGTTTCACAGAATGGTTTATGTGTGTGGCCAAAAACAACAACATCCGGTTTAACATAGTCAAGACGAGCTCGAAGAGACTCCTCAAGCTCGTGAGGGTTGACGATATGCTGAACGAAAAACTTTTTTGCACCAATTGTAGCCACCTCACTTTGATTGATTGGCAAGTCTCCATCAGTGTTTCCAAGCACCACTGTAGTTGGGGCAAGGCTTTCCATCTTAGAGATAAGTTGGTACGGGCCAATATCTCCTGCATGAATAATTGCATCTACCCCGGACAAAGCCTTCGCAATACTTGTCGTCCAATCGCCGTGGTTGTCCGAAATAATACCAATTGTTGTCATACAGCTTCGGGAGTTGGGTCAGTCGATTGAGATTCTTCTTCATCATCTTCTTCAGGTTCTAATTCCTGCTCGGAAGCATCCATTACTTCACTAACTTTCATTGCCCCTGCAAATAGCCCTGTGAAAAGGCCTGTGCCAAGCAGGGATTTCAAACCAAAAACCCAAGTCGGCGGAAAGCCTGGCAATCCCACAGTCAGGGCCTGAATCCAACCGGCAACGCTCTTCAAATAAGCCGGGTTCCCGAGCCATGAGATAGTATTGCTTACTAGGTAAAACAGTAGAGCCCCAATAAGAGTGCCAAGAAATACTCGACAATAACTTCGACGTTTAGCCAACCACTTGGCTAAAACCACAAAAATCCCGAGGGTCATCCAAATAAAAATCGAGCCCGATAGTAACATAGGCTCATTGTAAACGAACGAGTTAAGCAAAAGATCCGTAACAATGATAGTTGACATCGGCAACACCCATCCTAACCAGCCAGGCAGCCAAAACGCTGCACAGAAAAGCAAGGCATGTGCCGCACTGAAGTTATAAGGCAAAAGGGGTTCTAAATTGCCTTCATGATCAACCGTATGCCAACGACTCGCAGCAAAAACGAGCATCAATACTATTGGCAATAAGACCTTACGCTCCACACGTTTATTCTAACCAAGTACCAAGCTTAGCGCAAACAGCCACTTGCAGCCGTTGGGTTGTGCCGTTAGCCTCCCTGCCGTCATGAATGAAAGTGCTCCCCCCATAATTCCTACACCCCCCACTCAATCGCAACCAGTGATACAAACACCGAAAAATCGTGGTTGGATGTGGATTTCATTTTTTCTGATGCTTTGCATCTTGGGAGGAGGACTTTTCCTATTAATGCTCGGGATACTGGGCCTCAGCGGCAGCCAGTATGAAGGCGGCACAAATTACACTATAGAGACAATTCGCGATAATGGAGGCGAAAAGGAAATTGCGGTAATAGATTTAAACGGAGTTATTGCAAGCTTCTCGGTCGATGCTAACGGACACAATCAAGTGCTCTCCCTGAAACGACAGTTTAAATGGGCCAATGATGACGACAATGTTGTTGCCATTCTGTTGCGCATCAACTCTCCGGGAGGAGAAGTATTAGCTTCGGACAACATAGCCGACTTTGTACGCGAAAGTGAAAAGCCTGTTATATCGGTCATGGGCTCAGTTGCTGCATCGGGAGGATACTATGTGGCCGCTCCTAGTGACTGGATAATTGCACACGAATTAACAATCACTGGCAGCATTGGAGTTATTATGTCCGGATATAGCTTTCGCAATCTTATGGACAAAGTTGGCGTTCAGCCAATCGTCTTTAAAAGCGGCAAAAACAAGGACATGCTCAGCATGAACAAAAGAGAAGAAGATATAAGCGAGGAGGAACGAAAAATCGTACAAGATATGATTGGAGAAACATTTGGGCGTTTCAAAAAAGTTGTCCGAGAAGGACGAAATTTAGATGACCGAGAAGGCGAAGAAGGCCGTTCGTTGTCAAAGGACTGGGAATCATTTGCCGACGGTCGCATCCTATCTGGCAGCACAGCTCTCGAGCAAGGTTTCGTAGATGAATTAGGCGACCTCGACACCGGTATTGAAAGGGCACTTGAGATTGTAGGGCTCTCAGAAGCAAATGTAATACGCTA
>JASLKL010000210.1 GCA_030747605.1 Verrucomicrobiota bacterium
TTTGCAAATGGAGATGTTCATATTGGTACAGCCCTAAATAAGATCCTTAAGGACTTCATCCTGAAATACCAGTCTTTGCGTGGCAAACAGGTTCCTTATGTTCCAGGATGGGACTGCCATGGGTTGCCAATCGAATTTAAGGTAACTCAAAAGATGCGTAAGGATGGCAATACTGATGCTACCCCAGCGGTAATACGCAAAGCTTGCGAGGAGTATGCTTTGGGTTTCATCGATAAACAGCGAGAACAGTTTAAGCGTTTGGGCGTGTTGGGGGAGTGGGATAAGCCTTACCTTACACTAAAACCAGAGTATGAGGCGGAGGAACTTCGTTTGTTTGCTGATTTAGTAGAAAAGGGATTTGTTTATCGCGGTAAGAAACCAGTCTATTGGAGCATTCCTTGCCGTACTGCTTTGGCAGAGGCAGAAGTCGAATATCAGGACCATGTTAGTCAGAGTGTTTATGTTAAGTTTCCGATTGTTGGTGAAAGCAATATGCATTTGCTCATCTGGACTACCACGCCATGGACGTTGCCTGCCAATCTTGCTGTGGCCTATAATTCGCAATTCGATTACCAGCTAATTCGTGTTGGAGAAGAGGCTTTTATAGTCAGCGTGCCTCTGCTCGATATTGTTGTTGAGAAATGCGGTTGGGCTGGGGATTTTGAGATTCTTAGGACGGTGCAGGGTGATCAAATGGCGGAGCTCGAGTATCATCATCCATTCTGTAATCGTACCGGGAAACTCTTCTCGGGAGATTTATTTGTTGATGACTCTGCTGGTACAGGTCTAGTTCACATTGCTCCTGGTCATGGTCAGGATGATTACAATCTCGGCCGTAGTAATGGTTTGCCGGTTTACTCTCCGGTGGATGACAGAGGCTGCCTTGCTCGTACGGCGGATTTGCCTGAGGAACAACAGATTTCTGAAGATCTAGTCGGTAAACAAATCCTCCCAAAAAACGGAAAAAGTGAGGCTAATGAGGCGGTTATTGAAGTGCTGAAAGCCGATAACAAATTGGCTTTTCAGGAATCATATGAGCATAGCTACCCGCATTGTTGGCGCAGTAAGTCACCTGTGATTTTCCGTGCGATGGACCAGTGGTTTGTGAATATTGACCATGATGGCTTTCGTGACAAAGCTCTTGCTGCAATAGAAAGCATTAACTGGGTTCCCGGCTGGGGGCGTAATCGCATTGAAGGGGCTGTTCAATCTCGGCCAGACTGGTGCATATCTCGGCAGCGTTCTTGGGGAGTGCCTATACCGGCTTTTTACGATGCACAGGGCGAGCCGATTTTGGATCATCGTATAGTTCGCAATACCGCTGACCTAGTTGAGGGAAATGGTTCAAATGTATGGTTTGAACGTGAACTTGCTGACTTGTGGGCAGCTGTTAAGCCATCTAATTGGGATGGACCAGAAGCAGTTGGTAAATCAACTGACACACTTGATGTATGGATCGATTCTGGTTCTTCATCGCGTAGTGTTTTGATGCAGCGCAGCGAGCTTGGCCGTCCAGATGCTGATGCAGGAACACCTGATGCCTGGCAAGCTGACTATTACCTTGAAGGGAGTGATCAACATCGTGGTTGGTTCCAGTCGTCACTATTACTCTCGCTTGCGGGTAACGGAGTTGCCCCTTATCGCAACGTGCTTACGCACGGGTTCATGGTTGATGCAGATCGAGAAAAAATTTCCAAGAGCAAACAGGATGGAGGTTATGCTAAGCCGCAAACTGCCGAGGCCTACATTGGTCAGTATGGTGCGGATATTGTTCGGCTTTGGGTTGCGTCGCAGGATTTTCGCAACGATATTACTGTTAGCGAGGAACGCATTAAAAAAGTTGCTGAAGCCTATCGAGGCATTCGAAACGCCTTGCGCTATCAGCTAAGCAATCTTTATGACTTTGATCCTGCAAAGCACACCGTAACGGATAATGATTTAACAGGGCTTGACCGTTGGGTTCTTGATTGTTTTACCAAGGTTGACGCCGATGTTCGAGCGGCATACGACAGATGTGAGTTTCATATTGTGTACCAACGTATTACGCAATTTGTTTCCGTGGAGCTTTCTGCTGTTTACCATGACACGGTAAAAGATCGCCTTTATACTTCATCTAGTAATTCACTTCGGCGCCGCTCCACTCAAACCACGCTTTACCGATTGGTTCAGGGATTTTCCAAGATGCTTTCTCCAATGCTCGCTTTTACTGCGGATGAGGCTTGGGAAGCTATCCCGCATCTTGATTCATCCTGTGTACATTTGACCGACTGGGATCCGTTCGAGTTTGGTATAAGTGACAATGAAGCAAACAACTGGAAGACTATGTTTGCGATTCGTGAACGTGTTATGCCGGTTCTCGAGGAGGCACGTCGAGCCAAACGGATTGGTAAAGGACTTGAGGCTTGTGTAAGTCTAAGTGGCGTTGGCCCTGAATTTCAGATTGCTCAAGACTATCAGGAGGATTTGCGTGAACTTATCAACGTTTCTCAGCTTAACCTGAACGAGGGAGAAAGTGAGGAGTTAGAAATAGCTGTGTCTAATGCTGATGGAGAAAAATGTGAACGTTGTTGGCGTTGGGAGCCCAGTGTCGGGGCTCATAATGATCATATTACATTATGTAGTCGATGTGTAGAGGCCGTTGGTTAGATTAACATCAGGTTGAGATCTTTTCAGGTTTGCTTACAGCGTTTCGAGATAGGCGATTAAGTTTCGAATTTCGTGTTTAGTTAAGATAGCCCCCATGGGCGGCATGACTGAGGTGTTAGCCGTTGTGATTTTCTTAATTTCAATAGCTTCGATTTCTTGTGACTCTCCTTCAGGAGAAATAAGAGTCAGTGCTTTTTTTGTCCGATTTTTTACACGGCCTACAATCGATTTGCCGTTTGATAGCTCAATTACAGTTATATCAAATCCATCTGCAATTTCCACATTTGGATCGATTAAAGACCGTAGCAGGTAATGTTTGTCAGTGCGTTTTCCAATCCCTGTTAAATCTGGACCAACTTGATTTCCCTT
>JASLKL010000211.1 GCA_030747605.1 Verrucomicrobiota bacterium
AATAATGGTGTCTTTGTTCATAGTTTATTTATTGTTCCGGCTAGTGATCCTCGAACGAGTTTTCCCTGTGAATCATCCATATCATATTTGAGTTCAAATTGCATAGCCTTGGATAAATTAGGAACAGTTAATACAACTGTTTTATTGTTAATTTTCAGTTTAGCAGACTGTATGGTTACGGTGTCACGTTCGTTCTTTTTTGGATTTATAATTGACCAATCCTTTGAGCCATACTGACTGCTCCACAAGTAATTCCATTGCTCAAGTGAATAGCTTTCTGAATCTTCGGCTAATTTTTTATCAAGAGTAGTATCGAAAGTGATTTCAATTTTGCCTGGATGTGTGGAGTAGCTGGTTGGCTGTCGGATTTTACCTCCTGCGAAACGGAGTCGTTGAAAACAACCGTCATGCACAGCGGATGTTTGCCATCCGCGAAGACCAGAAACGTACATATGTCCGTCGTGCGGATTGAATCGGCCGCGCATTGCGCCAGATAAGTATCGTCCTGGTAAACTGATCATCGCTCCCTGTGTTTTTTCTGAAAGATCTGTCATGCCGACCATCGCGGTACAGCGACCGTACGAGAGGTGGATCAATTTCCCTCCAAGTGCTCCCCAATGGTTGGCTGGCACCCAAAGCTGACTGCCTGCAGAGTTATCCATTACCCTAGGTACAAATGTAAACGGTGCATCGTAACTATCAGGTTTTTTATCTCGATGGTGCATTGGTATATAACCATAAAACCCACCTTTCCGGGTTGCATCGATGCGTGTTTCTGGAACCCAGCCACCTTGTTGGTCTCCGACTGTGACGGTATCCTGCGGGCTAATGCCCATGCCATTTGGATTTCGGAACCCGGTTGCGTATACCTCCAGATTTGCTCCATCTGCACTTACTCGAAGTACAGTTCCTCCATGAGGATTTCCTTCAGCACATTTTGTGAAATAAAAATTGCCTTTTGAATCGGTTTCGAGATTTGTGTTATAGGAGTGACCCCCTCCGGATGCGAATACATCATTATTAAAATTTTCGTAATAGTCTGCTTCTCCGTCGTTGTTGAAGTCGTGGAGTCGAGTGATTTGGTCTCGGCATATTACATAACCTCGATTATTGACCACCTTTAGTCCAAGTGGCTGAAACAAGCCGGTTGCAAAGCGTGTCCATTTAACAGATCTAAGTGTTTTATCAATGCCAGTTACGCGCCATATATCGCCGTGAACAGTTGCAAGTAAGGCAGATTGATCATTCAGAAAATCATGGCCAGAAGTAAATAGCAATGCGTTCCAAGGATTGTTGAATGGTAACCGAATAGTATCGATTGCAAATGAATTTTTTATTTTTCCAACAAAGCCACTGGTTTCCAAAGCGCTCCAGATTCCAGGCCCGCCCTGAGTAAAGTTGGAAGGTGGAACTATCGGTTTTTTTTGATTAGTAATTTGATCCAGAGTTTCTTTGGAGTTGCTATACAGAACCTTTACCACACGTTTTTTTTGACTGGGTGCTAAATTTAGATTAACGCGGTCATTCTTTATACTTATTGAAGCGTCTTGACCAAGTACTCGAATCCAAAGTTCTTTTGATTCGTTGGCTATTTTTGCGTTATTAGAATTTAAGTGTTTAGCGTTAGAATTTGGATATGAGGCTATGAGGTTTGAAAGTTTTTTTGATGATGGTTCTACTTCAATTGTTCGTGATAGATATGTTTCACCATTAACTTCCCCTGCCCATGGAGATTCAAGTATAGTAGTGTCATTTATGTTATAGTGTAATACCACACGTTTTCCGTGGCGATATAGTCCTAGATATTTGCCCCATTGCCGTGGAAGTGACCCGCGCTTCTGTGGTCGGGGATCCTTCCATTTTGATTCATGTGACCAACCTACATGGTTGCCATTTATGAATATCATTTCTCCCTTTGGATCAGGCCAATCAGTCAGGCCAAATCGCCTTGATTTAAGAGTGAGAAATCCACCTGCCCAGCCAGAATGGTAACTAAGTAATTCGGTGTTAAAACAAACTGTTGCTTGTTCTTTATTACCAACCTTTATTGCTATTCCTTTATTAACACGGCCGCTTATTGTGTTAATAGTAGATGATAGGAAGGGGCCTACATCAACTTTAGACCAGCGTCCATCGATCCAATCTGACTCAACTTGATCAACTACCGCTTTCATAGCAGTCGTGGCCGAGGTGCTTTTATCTGGTTGGCCGAGTGAGTAGTTCGCTTGGTTCAGTAGTATTGTAATTGCCATAAAAGGCAATAAAGGCATGTGATTGGGCACTTCGGAATGCTGAAGAAGTGCTGCTGCATGTCAAGCAACAGCACAACTCGAGCTTGCTTGATATGCTGATTTTCAACAGTCTTTCTTTAAGGCGACGATTATGAATAAAAGAAGCATTTGTTGGATCTTAATTATGGCTTTATCGCCAAACTTTGCTTTTGCCCAACAGGAAACAAATGTTTTGGGCCGACTTGGGATTGAAGCGGATTTCTCCGGCTTAGTGATGGATTGGGCGGAGAAGATTGGTGTGTCTGTTCTTATCCTGATTGTTTTTTGGATTCTGGCGATTGTTGTTCGGAAAATAATTCGTAAAGCCGGGAATGCAACAGGAATTGATTCCAGCGTAGTCAACTTACTTGCTCGCGTGGCAAATGTGGGTCTTTGGATTGTTGGATTAGTTACGGCGTTGGGTACGGTTGGTATTAATGTATCTGCGATTGTTGCAAGTCTTGGCTTAACTGGTTTTGCGGTTGGTTTTGCACTTAAAGATTCAATTAGTAATCTGCTGTCGGGTGTATTGATTTTGATTTATCGTCCGTTCAGAGTAGGTCAGTGGATTAGTGTGAAATCGTTCGAGGGTTTTGTAATGGCGATCGATTTGCGATATACATCACTCGAGCAGGGAGATGAGAAGATTTTGGTGCCAAATTCCCTCTTGTTTACCAATCCGATTAGTATTCGTTCTAAATCCGAGACAGGAAATTGAACATTACTCTAGTTTAGCTGTCTCACA
>JASLKL010000212.1 GCA_030747605.1 Verrucomicrobiota bacterium
ATCGGGGAAAGTTTTGCCGTGCTCACTACTTAATTTCTTAGCTAGCTTGTCCATATCTCTATGAATTAGTTCTACAAATTTCATTAGCACTCGAGCTCTTCTTTGAGGGTTTGTCGCTGCCCAAGCAGGTTGAGCCTTTTTTGCTAATTCCACTATTTTGTCCAATTCGCCTTTATTAGCTAGAGATACTCTTGCTTGAACTTCCCCAGTCGCCGGATTGAATACATCTGAGAAATTTCCTGATTCTCCCGGCTCTCTCTTTCCGTTTATAAAATGCCCAATATTTTCCATTTTTAACCTCGCTTTTTAATTTCTATGTTTTTCAGTAAGTTTGTTTATAGTAATTTTAATTATTTTGCAGTTTGTTGCAACATCCGAATCTTATTTCGGGGGATTAATTTATTGTTTTTCTGTGCAGTTTTTCCTCGACAATCTGCTATATAATTTGCAACAAGTAGTAATAGAAAACTAATAAGGAAAAATGAGATGCGTATTGGCTTATACCCAGGAACATTTGATCCTGTGACAGTTGGTCATACTGATATAATTAGCAGGGCATCAAATTTGGTTGATAAGCTTGTAATTGGGGTGGCCATAAATAATGACAAAAGTCCTCTATTCAGTTTGGAAGAAAGAGTTGCTTTAATCCAAGCTGAATGCAAGCATATAGCAGAAAATATTTTAGTTCATCCTTTTGAAAATTTATTAATACAGTGCGCTAGGGATGTTGGTGCAAGCATGATAATTAGGGGCTTAAGGGCCGTTTCGGATTTTGAATACGAATATCAAATGGTTGGAATGAATCGATCTTTGGATGCAAGTATCGAAACTGTCTTCTTAATGGCAGATGTCCAGCATCAGGCTGTCGCGTCAAGGCTCGTTAAGGAAATAGCTAGACTGAAGGGAGATATAAGCAATTTTGTCTCAAAAAATGTAAGTAATGCTATTAAAGATAAATTGCACCTAATCTGAAAAACAAATCAATATTAAGGAAAAATGATGTCAAAAAGTGATAAGTCAAATCCCTATTTAAGTATTAAGCTTAAAGATGGAACTGTAAAAATTGAGTTATTTAGTCATATAGCTCCTGGCCATGTTGAGAGGATCGGTCAACTAGCTAAGGAAGGAAAATATAATAATGTAGTTTTTCACCGAGTAATTAAGGATTTTATGGCTCAAACGGGTGATGTTAAGTTTGGAAACATTTCGGATAATTTTGATTTAAGTCTTTCAGGAACAGGTGGTTCGGATCTTCCAAATCTAAAAGCTGAATTTAATAAGATCTCATTTGAGCGTGGCTCTTTAGGTATGGCTCGGGCACAAGATGTTGATTCTGCCAATTCTCAGTTTTTTATTATGTTTAAAGCTGGACATTTTCTTAATGGCCAATACACCCTTTTCGGTCAAGTTACTGAAGGCATGGAATTTATTGATAATATAAAATTGGGAGATTCAAGTAACAATGGTCTGGTTTCCGATCCTGATTGCATGTTGGAGGTGCTATACCATGAAAGTTAAGGTTTTTAGCATTTTTAGATTTATTTTAAGTGTATTTATCATTGTTTTTTTTGTAACTGTGAAAGCCTTTAGTGAGACAAGTAATTTAAATTCATTATTTTTAGAAGTTAATGGTGACAAAGAAGCCGTGATCGAAATCAATTTGAATTTTGAGAATGCTCCAAAAGCGTCCTCTAGGCTTAAAGAGCTTGCTGATCAGGGTCTTTATAATGGGGTAACCTTTCACAGGGTAATAGAGGGTTTTATGGCTCAAACTGGTGATGTTCAATTTGGAAATATTAACTATTATGACCCAACGTCTGTTGGAAGGGGAGGGTCTCAATTGCCTGACTTAATAGCAGAATTTTCTGATATACCTTTTGTTAGAGGAGCAGTAGGGATGGCACGTTCGCAAAATCCAGATTCTGCAAACTCGCAATTCTTTTTAATGTTCGAAGAAGCAGCTCACCTAAATGGAAAATATACGGTTGTTGGTCAGGTTATTTCTGGAATTGAAGTTATGATGAATATAAAGAAGGGTAATAGTAGCACAGGGCTAATGTATCAACCGGATTATATCAGCAGAGCTTGGACAGTAGAAAATAAGTAAATGAACAAACGTTTTTTCAAAATTTTTATTACTTCTTCCACAGCTTTTTTTTCGCAGCAATCGTTTGGCTAGGACATGGTCGCTGGTCTTGATGCTCTATTTCAAACGCTGACACTCCGGGGTAAAACGTTAAAAAACCGAATCTTTTCGACTGGTCATATGGCGGTAATGTTGGTCGACGGCAAGCCGACGGAACACATGGTTGCCTACCATGGGGCCAAGGCTCAGGGTGGTGCCGCATTGACTATTATCGAGGCTGCGCGTGTTCATCCATCGGGCGATAGCGGACGACCTGCGATCCGAGCGTATGATCCGTCCTGTGTGCCGGGCTATGCCAGTTTAGCCGAGGCCTGTCATTCGCACGATTGTCTCATCTTCGCTCAACTCACACATCCCGGTCGGGAAATGGCGTTGGCCGCTGATGGCACCCATCCAGTGGCCTATGCCCCATCAGTCGTGCCGAATGAGCGGTTTCACGTTATGCCGCGGGAGCTCCCGTTATTAATGATCAAAGAGATTATAGAAGGTTTTGAAGCCTCTGCTGCGCATATTCGCCAAGCTGGGCTTGATGGGGTCGAGTTAGTTGCGTCGCATGGTTATCTGCTGGGGCAGTTCCTCAATCCGAATATCAATCGACGAAGTGATGGCTATGGTGGCTCGCGCGCTGGGCGGCTTCGATTTCTGCAAGAGACAATTGCAGCGACGCGGCGTGGTCTGGGTGAAGATATGGTTCTTGGCGTTAGACTATCTGGGGAGGAAAAGGATAATGATGGCACAGAACTGGAAGAGATGCTGGAGGTCTGCGCAGCCTTGGATGCCAACTCAGCGCTCGATTACTTCAACGTAACTGCAGGAACTTCGGCTGGGC
>JASLKL010000213.1 GCA_030747605.1 Verrucomicrobiota bacterium
CATCGTAGAAGCTTATGAAGCATTGCGAAAATCACGGAACTGATATTTATTTAAAAATTTAGATATGTCTCTAACCGTTCGCAGTCGGCAGAAAAGCCACTTGATTGATTCTTGGATGGTTCGGCGTTTAGCCAAGTGGACATTAGAGATAACTGAGCCAGATGATATAAGTGAATTAATCGAGCACGAATTAGGTGTGTTTATTATTGGTGCAGAGGAAATGGCTCATTTGAATTATTCTAGACTAAAACATGAGGGGGCTACGGATGTAATTACCCTTGATTACGGTGAGGCAACATCCATTCCCAAGCGTGGGCCAATTTTAGGAGATTTATTTATATGCCCGACAGTTGCAGAGGAAAATGCAAAGGAATTTGGAACATCTTGTTCCCATGAAGTAGCTAGATACTTGATTCATGGCATTTTGCATCTGCGAGGTTATGATGATAAAAAACTGGCTTCAAGCAAGGCAATGAAACGGGAAGAAGACCTGCTTATGAGCGAAGCATTAAAACACTTTCCCTTGAGCTGTTTGGTGAAAGAGCCTAAAACCGATGGCGGATGATTGAGAAAAAGAAAACGTTATTTGGTCGTGGACGGCGGAATTTTTTTACCGGGTTAGCAGTAGTGCTTCCAGTAATAATTTCCATAGGTATAGCGTTGTGGCTGTTTAATAAGGCAGTCGATGTTTCCGACATCTTACTTTATCCTTTTCGTTTTTTTCCAGGTTTGGATTTGGGTGATATATGGAAGGATGCAACCAATGGGAATCCTGGCACTGAATTGTTTTGGTGGTGGGAAGTAGTCGCTATACTTGAGGCAGTAATATTAACAGGGTTACTTGGGTTTATAACGCGCTATTATATAGGCAAAAAAATTGTTCAGCTGGTAGATTACATAATGCTGAAAGTGCCTTTATTGGGGAAAATTTATGGCACGATTAAACAGGTAAATCAGGCGTTTACATCAGAAAAGAAATCGAGCTTTAAGCAGGTAGTCATGGTTGAGTTTCCGCGTAAGGGCTTGTATTCCGTTGGCTTTGTTACGGCAGAGCAGGTTAAGACGGATTCTGGAGAGAGTATTATAAGTATTTTTGTGCCAACCACACCTAACCCGACTACCGGTTTTTTGTTGGTGTTGCCTGAAAGTAAAGTTGTGCTTCTTGATATGTCAGTAGCTGATGGGATAAAGTATATCGTTAGTCTTGGGGCAGTGGCCCCTGAGAATGCAGGGGGAATCCAAGCAGCATTCAAAGCAGAAGCGGAACGCATGCTGTCTGAAGATGGATGAACAAACAACTGGTGTAATCCTTCGGGTTTTTCCTCTTACGGAAACTAGTGTTGTTGTTCACTGGTTTAGTCCAGATAAAGGCCGAATAGCCACTGTTGCTAAAGGCGCACGCAGGCCAAAATCCAATTTCCAAGGCAAACTTGATTTGTTTCATATTGCCGAATTTAGTTTTCGCCGAAGTCGCCGTTCAGATTTACATGTGTTGCGTGAAGTTGCACTGAAGGAGACATTTCCTAATTTACGTAAGAATATTGATTTGCTTAGTTGTCTTACCGAAATCGTTAAATTGATTGCTAGAGCTACAGAGGAACAGACACCTTTGCCAAATGAGTACTTGATATTTATAGAGTTAGTGCGGCTGCTTGATAAAAACAGGGTTATGGATCATTGGCCGGTTATATTTAGGATTAAGTTCCTTTTAATTCAAGGTGTTGAACCAGACTGGGAGCAAAGCCGATTAGATCTAGGCACAAAGTCTATTGCCAAAAAAATGACTGTATCTGATTGGAAAAGCTTAGCGAAGCTTAAGCCAAGTGATGTTCAATTAGACCGCCTGTCACAATTTTTAGAGGGCTTTATTCGACGTCAAAATTGGTAAGTTTTTTTAGAGTAAATCTAGTGGCATTTTTTCGTGCTACTACGGTTTAATATAAGGGGTTTTGTTCAAGTTTCGAATATGATTTCCTCGTTTACTAAGTTCACTTGAATGCAATCGCCTTCCTTGAACTCGCCACAAAGTAATTGAGTGGATAAAGGGTTTAGTAGTAAATCTTGTATAGTGCGTTTCAGTGGTCTTGCGCCAAACTGTGGATCATAACCTACTTTTGTTAAGTGGTGTTTAACTTTTTCATTGATCTGCATAGTAAGATTCTTTTCAGCTAGCCGCTTGGCTACATTCTTCAGTTGAATGTCGATTATTGTTCCCAATTGTTGTTTATCCAGACTGTGGAAGATAATGGTGTCGTCAATCCTGTTTATGAATTCAGGTCGGAAGTGGGCTTTAATTTCATCGGATATTTTTTCCTCCATATCTAACCTGTCGGAATCGCTTCTTTTTTCTTCAGAAAAGAATTCCTGAATAATATGGGATCCAATATTGCTCGTCATAATGACTATAGTATTGCGAAAATCGATTGTGCGGCCTTGACCGTCGGTTAATCGGCCTTCGTCTAATACTTGCAGAAATATGTTGAATACATCCGGGTGTGCTTTCTCAATTTCATCGAGGAGTACAACGCTATAAGGCTTGCGTCTCACAGTTTCACTGAGTTGGCCACCATCTTCATGCCCGACATAGCCTGGTGGCGCACCTATCAAACGCGCCACAGTATGTTTCTCCATATATTCGCTCATGTCGATCCGCGCCATTGCAGTTTCATCATCAAACAAAAATTCGGCGAGTGCGCGCGCTAATTCCGTTTTTCCAACACCGGTTGGACCCATAAACACAAATGAACCAATTGGTCGATCGGGATCTTGTAATCCGCTTCTAGCTCGACGCACCGCGTTTGCTACAGCATTGATGGCTTTTTCTTGTCCGACTACACGTTCTCCAATTTGTTTTTCCATATGAACTAGTTTTTCGCTTTCACCTTCGATCATTTTCGAAACAGGTATGCC
>JASLKL010000214.1 GCA_030747605.1 Verrucomicrobiota bacterium
AGTAGACGATCAGGGTGGTGGAAATATTAAAGCGGTTAATCAAGAGTTAGAAACAGTAAAGTCAAATCTAGCGCCGCACACTGTCGGCTTGATTCATGGTCGTCTGAAGCCTGGTGAGAAGGAGGAGGCTATAAGTGGTTTTTTACGTGGCGAAATAAAAGCATTACTTTCGACTAGCGTTATTGAAGTAGGAGTAGATATTCCTAACTCAACAATTATGTTGATCGAAAATGCTGATCGTTTTGGACTCGCGCAATTACATCAGTTGAGAGGTCGTATTGGGCGTGGCTCGCACGAATCGTACTGCATTCTAATTGCAGGTGAAGTTACAGAGGAGGGCCGACGGCGATTAAATGTAATGGAAAAATGCAGTGATGGATTCATGTTAGCCGAGGAGGACTTGCGCCAACGTGGTCCGGGAGAGCTCTTGGGAAAAACGCAAAGTGGTATCCCGAATTTCAATTTCGGAGATCTGGTTGAAGACTGGCGTCTGATTCAAAAGGCTCGGACGCTGGTTGACCGGAATTATAATAATTAATCACCAAAAAATCTTAAGAAATTTTCTTCTACAAGGTCTGTCAATGCTTCATATGGTATTTCAATACAGTCTGCAGCAATCTTGTATGCACTGTTAATGTTAGCCGGGTGATTTAATTTTTCCTCGAGAGGATGAGTGGTGCAATTATCCGGCAGAGGTTGGTAGGGGGCATCAGTTTCAATCAATAGTCGATTGGTCGGTATTTTACAGAAGATATTTCGATGTCGTGCCTTTTTAGGGTGTGCAAAGGAGCCGGAAAAACTGAAATGGGCACCTAGCTCAGTTAGGGGCTTGATCATTTCTGCTGGTCCTGAGAATCCGTGAAGAAGAAATCCTCGCTTAGGTATGGGGTTATCTCGGAGTAAATTATGTATTTGGTTCCAAGCCTTGATGCAATGAATGCTAACCGGGAGATTTCGTTCCGTAGACAATTGTAATTGAGAGAGGAAGACCTCTTCCTGTTCATTATATCGGAGGTTTCTTTTCCGTCGATCTAGGCCAATCTCTCCCACTGCACTATCATAATTATCAATTTTTTGCTCCAGAAGATTTAACCAATTTGGTGATCGATCGTGAACGAACCAAGGATGAAGTCCGAAGCTCGGAATTATCTGTGGATAACGTTTAGCCAATGTTGATACAGCTTCCCAATCAAGTTCGCTTGTCCCGTTTGTTACCATTCTAATTAATCCGACATCTTCGCAGTCCGACATGATTTGATGCTGATTGTTATTAAATTGAACATCATGCAAATGGTTGTGCGCATCAAATAATCGCATTGAAAGTATTAGCTAATCGAGGATTTGGAGGCGGAAGAATTGTTTTTGCTCTGAATGAATTTTAATCGGGAGATTAAGACTTCCAGTATATGCCGGAATGCTTTTGTTTGTTTTCCATGATAGGAGATCTTTACTGGTCTCTAATATTATTGCTGACGCAGTGCTTAGTGCGATTGTGAGTATTAATTTCTCTTCAGCTTCTATGATGTTCAATTTTAGGGAGGCTTGTTTTCGGTTGTTGCGGTATTTTCCGTCAGGCAGCCGTAGAGGAAGAATATACTTTTTATTGGTTAGAATATTAACGATATTTTTGTCCTTGGCTCGAAGCTTTTCTGGTGTATTTAGTTTCCATTCATGCCGAATATTTTGTTCTCGCATCTTGAAGTTTTGTCCGTTCATTAGACTTGTCAGCGCCCAGTAAATATACTCCGTGGCTTGGCATTCGTAATCACATGTTTTGTCATCATAGGAATACCAAGCTCCAGATGGATATTTCCCTGGAACGGTTCGAAAATGGCCTCCTCGTGCTTTATCCATTGCGTTAGTAAGCTCGGACCCTTTCTTTTCGCCAAAAACTTCTGGGTAAACTCTGGCATATCCAACCGATGTTATAATATGAAGGATTTCCTCAATGGATGCATCGAATTTTGGTGAAGCTGGGTTATGTGGGCCTCCGCTGGGAAGTGTTTCTGTCGCAAATAAACCCTGTAGTGCGTAATTGTCGAATAGCTCTCTAAATTTGTCGTGGAGTTTTTCGAGTTCGAGTTCGTTGTAGCCCATAACTATGGCAGATCTGTTCTTCCATAGTTCATCGTTAATTGTGGGGTTATCTGGCTTTCCGTCTCGATCGTTATCGAGAAAATCTGCTGCAATATCTGCTGCGTGAATTAGTTTATTATCTGGGACTTGTTTGGTTGCTTGAATAAACAATCCAAAAACTTTCACATGCCTTGGGAAGGCACTTTTTAGTTTGGGTAATCGAACATTTGTATTGTATCGGATTTCGAAGTTTGGGGTTGTGTTTTGATCTGTTTGGCCATAGGTGAACGTCGATAAAAGAAACAGGGCCGCTCCTAATATGGCGGCGGCCCTGAAAAAAGAAAAGTATTTGGCTGTACTCATGATGGCTTAGCCAATAGCTAGCCAAGTGCTACTTAATTTTCTCTGTGGTGAACGGCGAAGCCGGTAGGCCGGCACCATTAACTAAGTTCGGCTCGGCTTCCTGATTGTAACCAAAGCGTACGAGTTTAGGTTTCTTAACTGTGTCATTTTTAACAATAACGGAGCTGCCTTTAATTTTTGCCTGAGCGGCGAAAAATTTTCCATCTTCACCTGCAATTTCCCAATGTGTTAAAGATTGATTGTTATTCGATTTTAGGCCGTTGCCATGAGAAAATCGGACAATTGCAGAACCCTTTCTGATTATAGTGGGGAATTTTACTGATTTAAATAAAGGTCCAGAATACTCAATACCGGATTTACCATAGTCTTTGTTTAAGGCCCAGAGTGCTAGGCGGCGAC
>JASLKL010000215.1 GCA_030747605.1 Verrucomicrobiota bacterium
ATCGCTAATGGCCTTATCAAAATTAACCTCGATGTCTTTCGGCAAAGCGAATGGTCCTTTTTTATCCAGTAAGAATGTTAAAAGCTCCTTCTGTCCCGGTGTCGCCTTATCCAAATCCCATCCCCAAGCCTCATCGAACAATGCACGATAATGGTTCGCAACAGATCTTAGAGAGTTAGGAGTGAAACCATTGAACCAATCTCTGACCAAAACGAAATCACTCTTCTGCACTTGCTCCAACGGCCGACAGAGCTCAGAACGATTCGCATTTGCCAAGCGCTTGGCCTCAGTAAAAAATGAATGCCTTGGCAACTTGGCGTATTCAAGCCATATTTTAAAAAGCTGATTATCCTCATTTTCTGCACGCACCAGAAGGTTAGCCCAATTGTTTAACACACCAGGAACAAGCCCTTCCTCGGAGGCAATTTGGCTTAGGTCTCGAGGCGCCCAGCTCTCGTCAGCCTCTACGATTTCATTCGTTTTGGGTAAAGGTGCATTGATAATAAGAACCTTATCAATGTGCGACATCATCGGCTCAGACTGAATCCGTAAGACATGTTTACCCGCCTCAAAATGGTACACCCCTTCTACGTTCCATTTCTGATGCTCCGGCTGCCAGCCACCTGTAATATTACTGACTGCTTCAGGCTGGATAACCTTACCATCCATCAAAAGCTGGCCTGGTCTTGCAAGACTTGCAGCGTAGCGCAGTTCAACCTGATAATTACCAGCTATTGGCAACTCAATATCATATTCAGCAAAATTTTTCTGCCCACCGGGGTCACTAATAATTCCAATGTCTTTCCCGTAATTCGAGCGGTCGACAGTAACGTTGCCTCGATCGAAATCTTCCGCCTCAAAAAGCAATCCTTTACCCTTAACAAGATTCTTCATTGCACTTGGGCCAAGTGGCTCAGGTTTGCCTATTAGCCGGCGACGAGATATGACTTCATTGGCTCCGAGCAAATATTTTGCTACGTCCTGTCGCACCTTGATTTGGACTTGTTCACGGGCCTTCCGAGTAATCACCTCATTATCTTTATTGAGTTGAGCCACCTCAGCCCGCACCTTTTTAAGTGCTGCCATTTCACTTGCAGTACCAACCTCACGCTCATGCCATTTCGCCACAATGTTGTAATGTTCCATTGTGTAAGTACTCTTAAAAATACCAGCCATTGAATAGTAGCTTCGTGTCGAAATTGGATCAAACTTGTGATCGTGACAACGTGCGCAACCGATACTAAGGCCCATGAACGCCTTACCGATCGTATCGATTTGTTCGTCAATGATGTCCATCTCCATCTTACGAGGGTCCGGTTCGGCCAATATCTTTGTGCCAATTACAAGAAAACCTGTCGCTATGATACGCCGCCGAATCGACTCAGGATCACTACCTGTTGACATTAAGTCTCCGGCGATCTGTTCCTGTACAAACTCACTGAATGGTTGATCACGATT
Organism: Verrucomicrobiota bacterium; assembly: GCA_030747605.1. Classification (GTDB taxonomy): domain Bacteria; phylum Verrucomicrobiota; class Verrucomicrobiia; order Limisphaerales; family UBA1096; genus UBA1096. The sequence continues at coordinate 1,459 of JASLKL010000215.1, forward strand.
TAAAGCATCAACCACATAATCACGGTATTTGTTTGCGTTAGGAAAATAGAGGTTCTCATCACCACCATTCGAATCACCATAACGTGCCACATCAAGCCAGTGACGTCCCCAACGTTCACCATAACGCGGCGAAGCAAGTAATCGATCAATAACATTATCCCAAGCATGCGGCGAGGTGTCAGTCTCAAAAGCACGCAACTCTTCCAGAGCAGGCAACAAACCGGTGAGATTCACAGTCAAACGGCGCAGCAACATTCTCTTTGAAGCCGGGACGGCAGGTCGCAACCCAACCGACTCCAATTTGGCTAAAACAAAATTATCAATGGGTGATTGAACCCATGATTGATTTTGTACCAAAGGCAACTTGGGACGTTGAATCGGTTGAAACGACCAAAAATCCATCCCAGCTGTCTTAAGTGAGCTATTCCCAGCTTGGCCCAGTGCTTGTGCTGTAGCAATTATTACGAGAGACAGCCCTATAATTTTAAGATAAACCTTCAAGTAAGTGCTGCAATAATCGACGATATAGTTAATTTGGCAAACCATTTTGCTTGGCCGAAGTGACGCGTTTGCCTAGTTTCTCGAACGAGATTCACTCATGTGACGACTGCTTCCGAGCAGTCAGGAATCTCATTAACCCACTATCATGAACTTACCCTTCTGCAATCGTTGGATCTGGATGCTAAGCGCCGTTATTTCCTTTTACCTGTTTGGCAAGGCCGAGAATATAAAACTAACAGGCAAGCCATACATCGACATGAACTATGGGCCATATCTCAGCGCTTCGATTGAAGTAGCCCCTGAAAACATTGCCTACAAAGGGATAGCCATACGGCTCGACGATGGACCGGGTGGAATCTCTAAAGGAAACGAGTTTATTGTTTTCGAGACCGACACACTAAGAATGGCGGCAGCTTGGAGTGGTGACAAATTTATCGACTGGCGGAGCATCGTGTACGACGGCAGCCACGGCACGCATCCAAAATTAGTCGGTGAACGCTTATTTACCAATCCAGTCGCACCTGGATGGGCCAAGCCTGGTACAGATCAATTTAATGATCCTCGTTTGCGTGGACTCGATAAAAAACCATACGGACCACTCCCTCGTAACTGGGGTCAATGGCGTGGGCTTGGCCTACACGACAATCGAGTGCTTCTTCATTATAAGATTGGCGGACGCCATGTCATAGAATCGCCATCCCTAAAGAAAAGCAAAAACCTCAAAGCATTAATTCGCACCTTTAATCTTGAAGAACGAGAAGAGGATTTGGTTTTGCAGATTGCCAAATCAAAGGAGAAAGCCAAACTCAAAACAGTCGACGGTAAATTGGTTGCTACATTTGAAGACGGCCTAACAGTAGGAATTGTAACGG
>JASLKL010000216.1 GCA_030747605.1 Verrucomicrobiota bacterium
TACTTTAACGCTGCTACGCGAACAACTGGCTCCCATTTTACCTAAAGCTAAAGTGTTTCGAATGCAGGATATGGCGGAGGCCCGTGAACAACAAAGGCGACTGATGGAGGCTCAATTAGGAAAGGCCATGCCTAAAGTGATTGACGGCGCAATTCAGTCTCAAACCAATAATCTGGAGAAGACTTTTACCAAAATGCTTCCGGCGATGATCTTTCTTTGCGGTTTATCCGTCGCTGCTTTAGCGATGCTTAACACACGGGATCGAAGACAAGAAATCGGTGTTTTTAGAGCCCTTGGGCATGGAGGCTTGCATATCGCCATATTATTCCTTGGTAAAGCGGTTGCCATTGGGATTGCCGGCGCAATTATTGGCTATGGCGTTGGTGGATATATAACTTTCAACTTTGGACAGGAACTATTCGCTTTAACAAAATCTCAATTGGGATGGGAACCTTCCCTTCTCATTGAAGCACTGTGGCTGGCCCCGGCCTTTGCAGCTCTTGCGACATTCATCCCAGCGATGTTGGCTGTAGTCCAGGACCCTGCCGATACTCTACGTCACGATTGATGATCACCTGCAAACAAGTTACGAAACGTTTCGGTGATGTCACTGCGCTGTCCCCTTTTGATCTTAATATGGAAAAGGGTGAATTCGCGGCTATTAAAGGGGCAAGTGGAAGCGGAAAAACAACCCTCCTTCTCGCCTTGGGCGGAATGCTTCGCCCCACTGAAGGAGAAATCAAATACAAAGGGGCTAATTTATATGAGCTATCATCTTCGGAACTCGGAAATTATCGATCCAATGAGGTTGGCTTTGTATTCCAAATGTTTCACTTGGTGCCTTATTTAAACGTCGAGGAAAACGTGCGGCTCGCAGTTTCCGATGGCAATCAAACAAGCCAGCCACTTGAGTTATTGGACCAATTTGGTTTATCTGACCGTTTAACGCATACTCCGGGCGAACTCAGCGCTGGGGAACGTCAACGGGTGGCTCTGGCACGGGCTCTGGTTAATGAGCCGGAGATGATCTTGGCTGATGAACCCACCGGCAATCTGGATCCGGAGAATGACCGGCAGGTGTTCAAATACCTATCAGAATACCACCAGAAGGGAGGCACAGTAGCCGTGGTAACCCACGGTTCTACTGCGGATGAATTTGCTGATAGAATAGTGAATCTGAAAGCTGACTGATGAGAATATTATTACTCTTTATCGGATTTTGTGCGAACGCCACCGATTGGCCAACTTATATGGGCGATGATGCGCGCAGTGGTGTATCCACCGAAAAGCTTAAGCTTCCCTTGGAGCAATCGTGGGTTCACCAACCTCTTCATGCCCCTCGCCCAGCATGGCGCGGCCCCGCCAAGGCAGATCTTTATAATAAACAGTTTAATCTAAAGAATCGCCAATTGTTTGACCATACGTTTCACGTAATTGCAGATGGACAATCAGTATATTTTGGTTCTTCAGCAGATGATCAAGTCCATTGTCTTGAATTAAATTCCGGAAAAGAGCGTTGGTCTTATTTTACTGAAGGCCCTGTCCGTTTTGCCCCCACCTTGCATGATAATCGTCTTTTCGTCGGTTCAGATGATGGCTATGCCTACTGCCTTTCCACTGAGGGAAAATTAATTTGGAGAAAAATGCTGGCTCCTCGTGAGTATCGCATTGTCGGTAATAACCGTATGATTTCGGCGTGGCCATTGCGAACAGGTATTTTGGTTAGAGATGGCGTTGCCTATGCTGGAGCAGGAATGTTCCCCAAGGAAAAAATACACCTGGTGGCGTTTGATTCAGTAAATGGCGGGGTGGAACAGTGGAGAACTGAACAGGAAAAATGGCCCGCTCAAGGGTATTTGCTACTTTCAGAAAACTATGTGTACGTACCATCCGGTCGAAGCAACCCTATCGTATACAATCGTAACAATGGCAAATTTTTCAAAGACCTCTCCAAGACAAGCGATGCATTCACCTTAATTAAATGGAATGGAAAACCACTTCCAAATCCACGCCAAAGTGGTCGCATTCTCGGTTTAGTAGAGGGTGAAAAGCAGGATTCCTTCGCTACCTTTACCGGCAACCACATGATTGTAGCTGATGGTAAATCTTATCTGCAGGCAAACGGTGAATTAAGTGTTCTTGATCGCATGCGCTATCGCAAGCTGTTGCCTGAATATAAAGCGCAATCCGACAAGACGAGTAAACTAAAAAAACTACTGGACCAGTTGAAAGCGCGGAAATCGCCAGAGCATCCCAAGGTGGAAAAGGAATACAAAGCATCAATAGGTGCATTGGGGAAAATTCGGGAAGATATAGAGAAATGTGTGCTTTGGAAAACACCTTGCAATCAGGCTCATGCAATGATTCTAGCGGGGAATATGCTATTTGCAGGGGGTAATAGTGAAATTGTCGCCTATTCAGCAAACGATGGAAAGAAGACTTGGAGCGCGCCAGTTAACGGAGTTGCTTTAGGCATTGCAGTTGCACATGGTCGACTCCTTGTAAGCACAGATAAGGGAACCATTCACTGTTTTAGATCAAAATGAAGAAACTATTGGCCATCTTACTCTTTCTCAGCCTAAACCTTTCCGCGGCCGAGGAAGGGCTGCTACATCAGTGGCGTTTTAACCAAACAAAGAACGGGAAAGTTCCAGCTAAAATTGGAAATCCAGCAAACTATAGCGGCGCGGCTCAACTGGTAGAAGAAAATGGCTTAGGCCGATTGCAACTCAAGGGCACAGACAGTCGGGCCTGGGTAACTGATGATTTTAATACGGTCAAAGTCCCGCAAAAAGCCATTACCGTGGAAG
>JASLKL010000217.1 GCA_030747605.1 Verrucomicrobiota bacterium
AAAAAATAATATTTCTGAAAAAACTTTCAACTTAGCTATGGCTGATATTAAATTTAACTCAAAAGTTATTGAATACGATCGCTTTCAACCTGAATTTTATGAAGATACAAAAACATATATTAAAAAAAGACAAGAGAATATTAGCCCTCACCGAACTATTAAGCAGTTCTTCCTCATCCAACCCTGAATTCATCAATGGCTCCACTGCAGGCTGAAGACGATTAACAATTGAACTTAAATTGGGAGACTGCGTCTCTGTCGACTGACTTAATTGATCTATGGTGGCAGATACCGCACCACAACCGCTATGCCCCATCACTACTACTAATCGCGTACCAAATTGTGATGTTGCGTACTCAATACTACCCAACTGAGAAGGAGCAACAATATTACCTGCCACCCTGACTACAAACAAATGCCCCAAACTAAAATCAAAAACAATCTCTGCTGGCACACGCGAATCGGAACAGCCTAATATAATTGCGAAAGGTTCTTGCCCAGCTTTAAGTTGAATCCGACGGTCAGAATTAGCCAAGGATTCCAAAAGAGGGCTTCCAGAAACAAAACGTTTGTTTCCCTCTTTTAATTTATTGAGCGCCTCCTTTGCGGAAATCATTCAATCCCTCCATTAGACCAAGTTTCAACAGCACGCACCAATGATCGTACTGCAATTCCTGAAGCACCCTGCGGCGCATTCGGCTGCGCTTTATCCAGATTAGCTGTACCGGCGATATCTAAGTGAACCCAAGATGTAGAATCAACGAACTGCTCGAGAAACTTAGCCGCAGTGATAGTTCCTGCTTTTCGATCCGTACCAGCATTTCGTAAGTCTGAAAGATCGCCCTTCATAGGTTCTAAATAGTCGTCATTCATAGGCAGCTCCCAAAATTGTTCGCCAATACTTTTTCCACTCGCCTTGATGTGCGCCTGCAAAGAATGATCATTGCCCATCAGTCCAATATTTACAGATCCCAAAGCTATGCTAACTGCCCCAGTTAAAGTCGCCGCGTCAATAAGATGGGTAGCACCCTCCCGAACAGCATAAGTGAGTGCATCTGCCAAAACCAACCTCCCTTCTGCATCAGTATTAATTACCTCAATAGTCTTCCCGTTCATCGCTTGAACGATATCGCCAGGACGCGTTGCAGTACCACTTGGCATGTTCTCAACCAGTCCAAGTATACAGCTAACACGCTGCGGAATATGTAGCCGTGCAATCGCAGTGATCGCCCCAAACATTGTGGCTGCACCCGCCATATCGTACTTCATCTTTTCCATTGAATTAGCTGGTTTAAGAGACAGTCCACCAGTGTCAAATGTCACACCTTTACCAACCAAAAACAAATGTGATTCATTAACCACTTCAGCCGGATTCCAACCCAAGCGAACCAATCGTGGAGGCCTCGCAGAACCTTTGGCCACACTCAAAAGCGAACCAGCACCGAGCGCTTCAAGGCCAGATTCATCTAATACTTCAACTTCTAATCCGACAGCGATACCCATCGACTCAGCCATCTCAGCAAACTCTACTGGGCCCAAGTCATTTGCAGGGATGTCCACTAACCGACGTGTCAAATTCACAGATTCACCAACAACAATTCCAGCATCAAACTCAGATTGTTCAGCATCAGGCGCAATAATTATAATTTCCTCGACTGCCGAATATGTATCGTCACTCTTGTACTTTGGACGCTCATAACCCCCATAAACACATCCCTCAGTCACTGCACGCACCAAATCACCATCATTAAAAGCAAATACCAGACGTTTAAATTTGCGTTTTTGAGCAGCTCGTAACGCTTGGCCTGCCATACAAAATGCTTGATCCGCATCAAAGGCATTGCCAACACCCATAAGTACCAATCGACTTGCCGCAAGACCATTCGGTTCGTGTAAGATAGTCAACTCTCCTCGCTTGCCGGTTATCTCACCAGATTGACGCAAGCTGGATACCAATGTTTCTGCCTTCTGACCAAGCGTTGCTCCTCCAACCAACGGAACGAACACAGCATCGCAGTCCAGCTCAGCCAGCGGTCCGTCATGTAAACGAATATTCATAAAGCAGCCACATCATCCGGGGCCAATGCCATGTTGTAAAGCGGCTAACAGCCAAGTACTATTCAGAAGGGAGCACCGAACGAACTTTTAGATCATATCGTTCACCAGCATCGAGAGATAAATAGAATTGTTCGCCAAGGGTTTTTTTAAGATTAATATCGTAGAATAACACCTTGCTATTACCTATGACTTCAGCCATACGGCCCTTAACCACAAGTGCTGTCGCTTCATCAATCCCAACCCCTAATAGATGTGGATGCCTCCGAATCACCGGCAGTAGGTCATTCTGCCGTTTACGAGCGATCAAATGTTGATCGATTGCAGAGTTACGAAGAAAACCAAAGCCCACTTCGTGACCCGGCGACATCATAATGTGGTTTCCTTCCGGCGCACCACGAACCAAGTAAGATCCCTGAATCGTCGCTCCTGCAGAACTGCCACCAATTACGCCACCTCTCTTGAGCACATCGTGAAACGCTGCCTCAGTCTTGGTACCAAGATAGGCATCAACCAAACGCCATTGACGCCCCCCAGCGAACCAAACTACACGAGCATCTTTCAAACCCGAAACAAATTCTTCCGTGTCTGCCTCCTTGTGGTCCCGAGTGTGGAGCAAATGCACATTGGTACCTCCGGCTTTTTTAAACATTTTCACCGATCGCGTAGACTCATCATATG
>JASLKL010000218.1 GCA_030747605.1 Verrucomicrobiota bacterium
GGCTTGGCTTGTTTATCCTTATCTGCAGGAATAAATCCCATTGAAGCAGAGTTGACACAATATCTGACCCCAGTTGGGTTAGGGCCATCATCGAATATATGACCTAAGTGGCCATCACATTTTTTACAGGTTATCTCAGTTCGAATCATGCCATAGCTGCGGTCAATTGTTTCAGCAATGGTGTTTTCTTTTGCTTTAAAAAACGCTGGCCATCCGCAACCGGAATTGTACTTGGTGGTGGAGTCAAATATTGGCGTGCCACAGCCCTTACAAGTATAGGTTCCTTCTTTATAGTGCTTGTCAAATTTTCCAGTGAAGGCGCGTTCGGTTCCCTTCTGTCGAAGGATTTGGTATTCCTCGGGTGATAGTATTGCTTTCCATTCTGCATCGGTTTTCACAATTTTTTTTGAAGTTTGAGATTTTGTAATAGGTTCGAATTGGGGTTGAGGTTTAATTTTGGTCACTAATTTGGCGCTAGTATCGGATGCTTGAATTATGGAACTATTAGGTTTTTGTTCCTTTTCAGGTTCTGTAACAGCGTTGGCCCAACCTGATTTTTCATCGGTAGTACTTGGTTCAATTGTAGTAGTCTGCTTCACCCCGCAACTTGTTACTAGACCAGCTAATACTATGGTGTAAACCTGATATTTCATAAACAAATTCTAGGCACATCTGGGCATTTTTCCCAAGTGAAATTCGTATAAAATAAATTCGTTTTCGCTTTGATCAGACGCTAGGAGTTTTTAGCCTGATGGGTATCAAAGTTAAAATGATTCATCGAATAATTCTTATATATGTTGGTTTTGTGTTTACTTGTGTTTCGGGGCTTGGTCAGGGGACTAGGGCAGATTACGAGCGTTCAGCTAAAATACGGCAGCTTTTTTCTGGTAAGGTATACAAGGAGACAATAAATCCGCATTGGTTTGGAGGGCATCATTTTTGGTACGAGACTAAGGTTCGCGGGGTGCGTGAGTATGTGCTTGTAAATGGTCGCAAGGGAAAACGCCGTGAATTTTCTGACAAGGAAAAATTTGACATAGCTCTAAACAATCGCAAATCAAGGGCAGATAAGCTGGCTAAGAAGCAGCTAGAAAAAAAACGAGATAGCCTCAATGAGGCTTTAGCCAAAAGTAAAACCAATGGAGGCAAGAGTGGGCCTGTTTCTCCGGATGGCCGATGGCGTGCATTTATCAAGGATCATAACCTGTTCGTTCACGATTTAAAGGATGGTGCAGATATTCAGTTATCAAAAGATGGAGTGAAAGAAGAGATGTATCAACAGCCTTTTTTTTGGTCACCGGATTCGAAATACGTTGCTCTCATGAAACGTAGAGATGTTGAAACCCGTGAGGTTCATTACGTAGATTCAGCGCCCGACGATCAGCTTCAACCAAAGCATTTTAAACGAAGTTACAGTAAGCCTGGAGACCCTATGCCTACCCAGACAGTTCACGTGTTTCTGGCAGGATGGAATAGTCAGCAATTTACGGCTGACCCCTTACTAGTAAAGGATCCCTTTTCGACTCGTAGGCCGGTATGGCGTCCGGATTCAAGTGGGTTTATCTTTGAGCATATTGAGCGTGGTTTTGGTGCTCATCGTGTTATTGAAATTCAAATTCCTTCCGGCAAAACGCGTGCGGTTATCGACGAGACGGCTAAGACTTTTGTGAATGTATTCCAAAAGGGATACAGAAAAGATTTAAACGGTATTGAAGAAATCATCTGGCGCTCTGAACGTGATGGTTGGAATCATCTTTATCTCTACGATGGACGTAGTGGGAAAGTGAAATCTCAGATCACAAAGGGTGGGTGGGTTGTTCGGGAGATTGTCGAGGTTAACCAAGAAAAAAGGCAAATTATCTTCAAAGCTTCTGGTAGAGAAATGGGTATTGATCCGTATTACCACCACTACTATAGGGTGAATTTTGATGGGAGCGAATTGTTGAAATTGACCGATGGAGACGGTACGCATTCGGCGCGCTTTTCCCCTGACAAAACAGTGTTTATAGATACTTGGTCACGAGTTGACTTGCCACCACGCCATATGCTTCGAAGTGCTGAAGATGGATCACTCCTTTGTGAGTTAGAGCAATCAGATGCAGCTGATTTGTTTGCCGTTGGATTTAATGCACCAGAGCGTTTCGTAGCTAAGGATAGAGATGGAAAGTTCGATATTCATGGTATCATTTGCCGTCCCAGTAATTTTGATCCTAATAAAAGCTATCCGGTTGTTGAGGTGATTTATGCAGGTCCGCATGGTTCCTTTGTTCCAAAAAACTGGCGAGCTCGCTATGGGATGTGGCGTGAGGAATTGGCCGAATTGGGATTTATTACAGTCCAGATTGACGGTAAAGGTACTTCAAACCGGGGACGTGAATTTCAACATTTTGCTTACAAAAATATCAACGATGCTGGCTTTCCGGATCGAAAGAAGTGGCTTAGAGAGGCGGCCAAGAAATACCCATATATGGATATTTCGAGAGTAGGTATTTATGGAGGATCAGCTGGGGGGCAAAATGCTATGGCCGCTTTGCTTTGGCATGGCGATTTCTATAAAGCCGCCGCCGCCGACTGCGGGTGCCACGACAATCGTATGGATAAAATGTGGTGGAATGAACAGTGGATGGATTATCCCGTTGGGCCTCATTACGACGAGCAGTCTAATGTAACCAATGCGCATCGGTTGGAGGGTAAACTTTTGTTAACAGTTGGAGAGTTGGATACC
>JASLKL010000219.1 GCA_030747605.1 Verrucomicrobiota bacterium
TGGATGGGCTCAAGAAAACCAAGGAATTGGGATTTGATTGCGTTGATATTTTTGAGGATCCGACGGAACCGAATGCGGATGATCGAATAGCGACCATAAAACAGACCTGTGAAGAGCTCGAGTTGCCGATCATCAGTGTGGTCGGGGTGAGTGTTGGCCTTGTGGATTTTAATCCCTCCGTGCAGCGATTTCACGTCGAGCGCTGCAAGCGTTACCTTGACATGGGCGCGACGTTTTGCGCGAAAAACTACCTGCTCGTGATCGGCGAGTATATTTGGCAAAAGGAAGTGATTCCACCTGAGGAACAATGGAAATTCGCTGTAGAGAACTGCAAAGTTCTTGGAGATTATGCTGGAGAGCGAAACCTTGAAATTGTTATTGAACTTGAGCCGTTTCATATGTCTCTCGTCAATACTATTAGTGAGATGGATCGTTTTCTAACGGATGTTAATAATCCGGCTGTAAAAGCTAATATTGATATTAGTCACATGGTATTGAGTGATAGCCCTCCTGAAAGTCTTACTTGTCTTAAAGGCAGGGCAGGGCATGTTCATATTTCCGATTGTGATGGTAAAGTGCATGGTGATCTACCGCCCGGTCGTGGAGCGGTGCCGTTTGAGGGTTATATGCAGGCTATTAAAGACTTAGAGTTTGATGGCGCAATCAGTCTTGAGTTGGAATATGCTCCTGATCCCTCGCAGATTGTTGAGTGGGTGACTGAGGCCTATACATCAACAGATCGATTGATGTCTGCTATTGATTTGCGAAATTAGGTGAACATGTCTGACGAGTGGAAATCGGAGTTTCGCGAATTATACCAGAGCGCTCAGGAGCGTTATCGCGACGGGCGTGATACAGTTGACGCTATTTTTGAAGACGAAGAGGTTTTGTTTCTTTCTTCTCTTGGCTGTTCGAATCAAGAGCTATTCGACTTTGTAGAGGATAGTATTAATTGGGGGGATGTTGAGTATGATCAGGTTGAGGGAGTAACCGCGTTGCGACGTGACTATTTTGTCAATATACTTGAAAGTCAGCCGGCTGCTTCGTTGATCGATCCAGCATTGATTCCAGCGAAGAAGGATGAATTGGACGGGATCGCTTGGTTACCTCGTCTTATTGTTAAGGCACGGGCCAAACTTATGGGTGAGCTTCATCCTGATCTGATGTATGGATGTGGAGGGGATAGGCCATTTTTACGAGACCGTAACTCCAATCTCGTTGATTTTTTGAAGGTCACACGTGACGCGGATGATGATCAGGCTATTATTAACTACATTAAGGACTGCATGGCTAAAGGCTAGCACGGCAGTTAATCAGCATGCCTAAAAAGGCAACCAGTGACGTAATTCGATTACGAGGTGTCCGTCATAATAATTTAAAAAACTTCGACCTCGATATACCCAAAGGTAAGTTAACTGTTGTTACTGGACTTAGTGGTTCAGGTAAGAGTTCGCTGGCATTTGATACATTATTTGCGGAAGGCCAGCGTCGTTATGTTGAGACGTTTTCCCCTTATGTTCGGCAGTTTTTTGATCGAATGGATAAACCTCAGGTTGATCGTATTGACGGGATCCCGCCAGCAATTGCTCTTGGCCAAAGAAATAGTGTGCGCACCACGCGGTCGACTATTGGAACGATGACGGAGGTTTGTGATTATATGAAGAATCTTTGGCCGCATGTTTCGAAATGCCATTGTGATCGCTGCGGAGAGATAGTTTCGCGTGATACCCCCTTGTCTATATGGGATTTTTTACGCGAAAATAAAGCAGGTGAAATTTTTGTTACTTTCCAGGTTTCTTTGTCACAAAAAATTACAATTGAGGAATCATTGCGCTTTATTGGTAAACAGGGTTATAGGCGAATCCTTGATCCTACTGTGAAAGTTAAGAGTGCTAGCCTTCCTTGTGTTTTACAGCTCGAAGATGCCGCCGAGCGTTTATGTAAACGAAAACTATCTGTTTTATCAGTACTACAGGACCGTATGTGTTTAACCGATGCCAAACGATCCAGATTTTTAGAAGCAGTTGAGCAAGCTTATCAATTTGGAAAGGGTCATCTTCAGATATATTCAGAGGTGTTGGGGGCTAAAGTTTATAGCCTCAATTTTCATTGCGCTGCTTGCGATCTTAAGTGCCAAGACCCTTCACCATCGTTATTTAGTTTTAATAATCCAATAGGTGCTTGTGTTGATTGTAAAGGGTTTGGTCGAATTATTTCAATTGATTATCGTTTGGCCCTGCCCGATTTGTCTCTATCTATTTCGGATGGTGTTGTGAAGCCTTGGCAAACTAAGACTGGTGCCGAATGTCAGCGTGATTTGCTACGTGCAGCTAAACGAGAAGGGGTTCCAACTGATGTTTCTTTCAAAAAGTTATCCCAAAAGAATAAGGACTGGATAATTTATGGGGAGCCAGATTATGGCGAACCCGGTAGGTCTTGGCCGAAAGCTTGGTATGGTGTAGCTGGCTATTTCCGTTGGCTTGAAAGTAAGTCATATAAGATGCACGTTCGAGTGTTGCTCTCTCGCTATCGAGTTTACACTCAGTGTCCCGGTTGTGAGGGGCATCGATTTAAACCGGAGTCGTTGCGGTTCAAGCTGGATTATACTGGAAACAGAGATTGGTTGACGCTTTCTAATTTTTATAGATTACCGATTAGTTCTGCGGCTGAAGTCATTAATAAATTGATCAAAAGACGCAATCTTAATCAAAGTGATGCGCTG
>JASLKL010000021.1 GCA_030747605.1 Verrucomicrobiota bacterium
GCTTGAATGGATGTTTTGTGGCCCTATTCTTCGGCTTATGGATATTCTTATTGTTCCCTTCAGGATGATTGCAGTTGCGGTTTGGAGTCTCTCGGTTTTGTTAGGATTCAATTATGTTGCTCAAGCCGAGGATCAGCCGGTTTTTTCAAAGACAACTGTAGATTTGGGTATTGTTGTTTCAGACTTGAAACAAGCAGCCAATTTTACATTGAAGTTGTTGGAATGAAGGAGGTTCCCGGGTTCAAGGCGCCGGGGAAACGTGCAGCCCAGTTTGGGTTGACAGATAATCAGCCAGTAGTAGCTCGGCGCTTTGTATTGAATGATGGCAAAAACGGTTCCAGCCTAAAGTTGATGGCTTTCCCGGATGCTCCCGGAAAGAAGCCAAATCAAAAGTTCATTCATTCCACATTGGGGTTCAGTTACCTTACTTTGTTCGTTAATGATATGACTGCCGCAGTGGAACGAGCCAAAACAGCAGGCGTAAAAATGCTTGGGGAAACGCCATCACAGTTAGGTGGTGACAATTACCTAACAGTCTATCGCGATTCGGATGGTAACTTTATAGAGTTGATCGGCCCGATGAAGGAATAGAATTCGGCAGCGCCAACTTTACCAAAGAGTAGCAGATTATTACTGCTGCTTCTTTTTTTGTTGGGTGGCCTTGCGCTTTACTTGGGCCTCGGCACGTTTACGTTGTTGTTCGGCAACGTAGTCGGCAACGAGAGATGGATTATATTCTCCGCCATAATCATCGCGCAAAGAATTACAGCGCTTGCGCATACGTTTGAGCACCTTTGCGTACTCTTGATTGTCGGCCAGGTTTTTTAACTGATCTGGGTCTTCCTTCAGGTCGTGAAGATACTCATATTGCGGTTTTTGCTGAAAGTATCTGGCGTAGACATACCGCTGGCTGCGGACGCCTTCCCACTTGGGAATGGTGGCGTTTTCCATAAGGTGTTCGCAAAAGGTATCCCTACGCCAGTCTTTTGGTTTTTCACCATTCATGATCGGGCGGAGGCTTCGGCCCTGATAGTGACTCGGCATTTTTACTCCTGCATAACCGAGGATGGTTGGGGCGATGTCGGTGTTGAGTGCCATCGGTCTGGCCACCTTGCCGCGACGCTTTTTGTCGGCACGGGGATCGTAGATGATTAGCGGTACACGCAGCGACTCCTCGTAGTGTGACCACTTGCCAGCGAAGCCACGCTGGCCTTCGTAGTAGCCGTTGTCGCCGGAGAAGATAATGATGGTGTTGTCTGCCATGCCGGCTTTTTCTAGGTGTTTCGCGACGCGGCCGATAACGTTGTCGATGCCGGTTATCATGCGGTAGTAGGCGCGGAGGTTAGTGGCGTATTTTTCCGGGGTGTCCCATCGCCAGAAAAAGCGAATGCGATTCATCGATTTTTTCATGAACTCGGGATGGCTATCAAAAATTTTTGGAGAGGACAGGCGTGGCGCCTTGATCGGGACGTCCTCGTAAAGACCGTCAACCGCCTTGGGCCAGGGGAAGTGGCCGATGCCGGGGCGCTTATCACCGTCCTCGGCGTGAGCGGCGTTAAAACTAACCGAGAGACAAAACGGGCCACTGCCCTTGTGTTGGTCGATAAACGCAATCGCACTGTCGCCGGCGAGTTCACTTTCGTGACGAAGTGAACCATTCGGTTGCGGTTTGAAAAATGGTGCACGGCCGATCGGCTTGAAGAAGTCGAACATTGCCTCGCGATCCTTCTGTTGCACGTTAACGCCAAACTTGCCGATAAAGCCAGTCTTATAGCCGGACTTTCGCAACAGCACCGGGTAGCTTGCTTGGCTGAACCGGCTGTCGATAGGACGGGTGCGGAAGGTGAACTGGTGGGTTCGCTCGTATAGGCCGGTTAGGATCGTGGCCCGGCTGGCCGCGCAAATCGAGGTGGTTACGAACATGTTGCTGAACCGAATGCCCTCCTTGGCCAAGTGGTCAAGGGTTGGCGTTTTCAAAAACGGGTGCCCGGCGCTGCCAAGGCGATCCCAGCGGTGATCATCGGAGAGGAAGAAAATGATATTGGGTTTTTTATCCGCCTTGGCCAAGGCCTTGGCCGGAACGAGTGCAAGTGCGGCCACAAAGGTCATAAGCCATGACAGTAGAGTTTTCATTTCGGCGCCACTATACCGATCGCATAAACCTTTGGCCAAGCTGCTTAGGCTATTTTATGAAAATAAAGCCAGAAACTATATTTTTGGTCCCTAGATCGATTTTTAATCAAAAACAAGCCAGTAATTGGTAAACTGTGGTTGACATGGCTTCATGGTTCTGGTTCTCTTCCCGCCCTTTTTGGAAATGTACGCTGTAGTTCAAACGGGAGGCAAACAATACAAGGTAGTCGAAGGTGACACTATCGAAGTCAATCGCGTGAGCGGTGACGCAGGTAGTGCATTGACGATTGATAACGTATTGATGCTCAATCAGGACGGTTCAGTTAAGATCGGCTCCCCGACGATCGAAGGCGCTAAAGTGGAGGCTGAGGTTATCAAACATACCCGCGGACCAAAGCTCATAGTTTGGAAAATGAAACGTCGTAAGGGTTACCGTAATAAAAATGGTCACCGACAAGATCTTTCATTACTTAAAATAAATAAAATTAGCGGATAAGTCATGGCACATAAGAAAGGACAAGGAAGTTCCCGCAACGGTCGCGACAGCGAAAGCAAGCGTCTTGGAGTAAAGAAATTTGGCGGCCAATCTGTCATTGCCGGCAACATACTTGTACGGCAGCGTGGCACCAAATTTTCCCCAGGCCGTAACGTTGGTCTTGGTCGTGATTGGACGCTCTTCGCCCTGACAGACGGGCGAGTTGAGTTTGATAAGAATGGACGCCGCATAAATGTGATTCAAGAGGCTGCCGCAAATTAAGCAGCTGTATTTGCGATTTTGAGTGGCGGGGCACATGGCCTCGCCATTTTTGTTTTAAGTGATCCATTAAATTTAGGTTTTCACCAAATGTTTGTTGATTCAGTCAAAGTCTACGCTAAGGCCGGTAAGGGGGGGGATGGTTGCTTGGCGTTTTCGCATGAGCCTTTCAAGCCCAAGGGCGGTCCCTGTGGTGGAGATGGGGGCAAAGGTGGGGATGTTATTCTTCAGGCAGATCACGATATTAATAATCTTGTCGCTCAGTTTTATTCCCCACACCTGCATGCCAAGGACGGGAGGCCGGGTGAGGGAAAAGGCAAAACCGGTCGAGGCGGGAAAAAGCTGATAGTCAAGGTTCCTTGTGGCACCCTTATATGGAAACTTCCAAATTCAAAACCTTTGCAGGAGGAATCTGATGTAGTTCAGTTAAGGAAATCATCGGGAGTAGAAGCATTGGAAATAAATTTTAAGGAACAATCTGAAATAGAGCTCAAAGAAGAGTCTTGTGAGCCCGCAGTCATTGCAGATCTTAAAGAGGACGGTCAACAATTTGTACTTTGTTCTGGCGGCCGCGGTGGAAAAGGAAATATGCATTTCACTAGTTCAGTTCGCCAGGCTCCGCGATTCGCCCAAGATGGTGAGGATGGAGAGGAAGGCACTTATCGATTCGAACTTCGCATGCTGGCAGAGATTGGTTTGGTGGGCTATCCAAATGCTGGGAAATCCACTTTCCTTTCAGCTATTTCCTCGGCCATGCCCAAGATTGCAGCTTACCCTTTCACCACACTGCATCCGAATATCGGAATTGTTGAATTCAATGATTATACTAGGTTAACAGTTTGTGATATTCCGGGTATTATTGAAGGGGCCCACAATAATGTTGGGCTTGGCCATGCGTTTCTACGTCATATACTTCGTTGTCATGTGTTAGTTTTTATTATCGACATGGCTGGTACAGACAACCGCGAACCTTGGAACGACTATAGGCAGCTACTGACGGAGTTGGAAAAGTACAATAGCGACTTGCTCAGTCGGCCTCGGCTTGTAGCAGCAAACAAAATGGACGAGGAAGTGTCTATTGAAAAACTTAAGCAATTCCACAAGGAAGTGGGACCTATCGATGTGGTGCAGATATCTGCGGCATTCGATATTGGCCTTGAAGATTTAAAGAAAAAAATGCAGCAGATTGTTGCTGCACAATCCATTGAATAATCCATGTTAAGAGCCGGAATAGTTGGATTGCCTAATGTAGGCAAGTCCACTTTGTTTAACGCGGTAACTCGCACAAGAAAGGCGGAGTCTGCAAATTATCCGTTTTGTACGATTGATCCCAATGTCGGGGTTGTAAATGTGCCTGACAAACGTCTGGAAGCACTATCCTCAATATCTAGTTCACAAGAGATTATATCGGCAGCGGTCGAATTTGTAGATATTGCAGGTTTAGTCAAAGGGGCTTCTGCTGGTGAAGGGCTAGGCAACAAATTCTTAAGTCATATTCGAGAGGTTGACGCCATTGTACATGTAGTAAGATGTTTTGAAGATAGCGACATCCACCATGTTGAAGGAAGTATTGATCCTATTCGTGATATTGAAACTATTTCGACAGAGTTGATTGTAGCGGATCTTGATGCTGTTCAACGTCGCAAGGATAAGCTCAATAAGGAAGCTAAGCGCGGGAACAAAGAGGCAGTCGCTTTAATGGCGATCATTGATAAGATGGAGCCCCATCTTGGAGAGGGCAACCCGGCTATAACTTGTGAACTTACGCGCGAAGAGGCTGAATTGGCAAAGCATTTGTTTTTACTTTCTGGCAAACCGACGTTATTTGCGGCGAATCTTAAAGACTCCGAGCTAGCAGAGGCTGACAGCAATCCGTTTTTTAAAGAGGTTCGTGAATATGCTGCAAAACATCATGGTTGTGAAACTGTCGTGATTAGTGCACAGATCGAAAGTGAGCTCATCGACTTATCCGAACATGAAACTGCAGAGTTTCTATCCGAAATGGGAGTTAATGAAAGCGGTGCTGGGCAGTTAATCCAAAAATCATACTCTCTACTTGGGCTTCAAACTTATTTTACTACTGGAGAAAAAGAAACTCGCGCTTGGACTATTCGTAAGGGAGATACTGCTCCCAAAGCAGCAGGGGTGATTCATGGAGATTTTGAACGCGGATTTATCAAAGCTGAGACTGTTGCTTATGATGACTTGATTGAGTGCGGGTCAATTGCTACTGCTCGTGATCGCGGACTGTATCGCATGGAAGGCAAGGAGTACATTGTTCAGGAAGGTGATGTTATGCTTTTTAAGTTTAATGTTTGATTACTCGACTTCAAATAGTGAATGAGAACTGAAAAACTAGTATATTTAGATAACAACGCCACGACTCGTATTGCACCTGAGGTTATTGAGTCAATGTTACCCTGTCTTACTGACCATTGGGGAAACCCATCTAGTGCTTATTCTTTAGCTATTGAACCAGCTCGCCTGATTGAGGAAGCCCGTGAGAGCGTGGCTAGACTGATTGGTTCGGATAAACGAAATATCGTGTTTACCAGCTGTGGGACAGAAAGCAATAATGCTGCTATTCATGGTGTCCTTCATGCAAATCCAGCCAAACGTCATATTGTAACTACGGCTGTGGAGCATTCGGCTAATATTAAATTCTGTAGACATCTTGAAAAGTGTGGTTATGAAGTGACATTTTTGCCTGTAGATCTTGATGGAGCAATTGACTTTTGTGATTTGCAATCAGCTATTCGGAAGGACACGGCTATTGTTTCAATAATATGGGCGAATAACGAAACAGGGGTTCTTTTCCCAATAGAAGAAATAGCTGCCATTTGTAGAAGTAATGGCGTTTTGTTTCATACTGATGCCGTGCAGGTCGCTGGTAAGTTACCTATAGATGTTAAAAATTTAGGTATAGATTTTCTGTCTCTTTCTGCTCACAAGCTTAGAGCACCTAAAGGCATTGGAATGCTTTATATTAAAAGTGGGGTTCCATTTCAGCCATATATTATTGGGGGCGCCCAGGAAAGAGGTTTACGGGGAGGCACCGAAAATGTGGCCAGTATTGTTGCTTTTGGAAAGGCAGCCGAACTTGCGCTGGATTATATTAAGATTGAGAATACCAAGGTGCGATCACTTCGAGACAGATTGGAAAAGGGGATCTTTCAGTCCATTGGGGGGGCTATTCGTAATGGTGGGGAGCCGCGTTTGCCAAATACGTCCAATATTGGTTTTCAAGGGATTGAAGCGGAGGCCGCGCTTTTGCTTTTAGACCGGGAAGGTATATGTGCATCGAGTGGATCTGCTTGTACAACTGGTTCAATTGAACCATCTCATGTTTTACAGGCTATGGGTGTCCCGACTGCTCGCTCGAAAGGTTCACTACGTTTCAGTTTAGGTATTGATAATACTAAGCAGGATGTTGATTTTTTACTTAAAAAATTACCTGCAATTGTTGAACGGCTACGTGATGCCTCTCCTGAAACTTTAACCGAATTAAAAACGAAGGTGAAAGCTAATTAAACGATTGAAGAAATCAATGATTTCATCGCTGCTTCGTTTTCAATCATTTTTTCCACAAGCTTGAACTGAACCCTAGCACGATCGAGATTATGTCCGTCTCGGTGCGCCCGAAAATATAAATCTCCATTCAAGTGGTCACTAAGGAAGCGTAAACCTAACTGGAAAGTAATAACCTTGCCTGAAACAGCGAGATAATCCTTTTCAGTTTTATTTAAAAAAGAGTTAGCCTCGCTTAGGTAGCCTTTACTTAAGGCCTCAAAAAAATCCATTCGCAAAGTGACATTTTTAAGGTTGCGATCATCTTCGTCTGCTGGACTAGTTAATGTACGAACCATGTCCCCGAAGTCGTAGTGGATTAATCCTGGCATTACTGTATCAAGATCAACAATACACATAACTTCCCCGGATTTATTATCTAATAACACGTTGTCAATCTTGGTATCGTTATGTGTAATACGAATCGGCAATTTTCCTTCGCCTATTGCTGAAGCAAAAGTATGAATGATATCTTTATGGTTATTGCAGAAATCGATTTCATTTTGGATTTTAGCAGCTCGGCCTTGTATGTCTTCGTTAATAGCCTTCTCTAATGCTTTGAATCGGAGTGCTCCGTTATGGAATTGGGGAATAGTTTCCTGAATTTTTTCTGTCGGAAGATCGGCTAGTCTTTTTTGGAATAAACCAAAGGCACGCCCTACCTGTTCAGCTTGTTCCGGCTTTTCTGCAACATGGCTCGAATTAACTCGCTCAATGAAAACATAAGTCCGCCAGTAATTGCCTTTTATATCCTGATAGTAAGGGGCCCCGCCGCGAGTAGGGACAAGAGTCATAGTTCGACGAGTTAAATCCACAGAACTTTCTTCTGAAATTTTTTTGCGCAAATGGTCTGTTGTAGCTTTTACATTTTGCATGACCACTGCAGGTTGATGAAACACATCATGATTGATTCGCTGCAATATGTATCGTATAGGGCTTCCTCCCTGTTGGCAGGTTATGACGTAAGTATCGTTGATGTGGCCTTTAAGCCATGCATGTCCCTCAACAAATTCAGCCACAATTTGAAATTGACTGATTAATTTTTCTAATGAATTCCCGTTTACCTCACTCACTCGGCCTTAAGGATCTTCTTTTTTGCCAAGAGTTCAAGGCGGAAATGGTTAGTTTAGTTAGTGCTGCTTATTAGCAGTCCGAACCTTTATTGCGGAAGATGATATGACAACAGGAAGGATAGGTCGGTGCATCTTCAAGACAGTCAGCGTACTACTTAGTGGTGACTATTCGTGTTTCAGGCAGTAGTTACCGGAGAGGTTGGTCGATCTATTTCTGCAGATCGACCAACTGTTCCTCCAGCTACTTAACCCGCTCGTTTTCCTCAGTGAGATTCCTCACTGTTTTTGGTAGTGAGCGGACGGGACCGAATCCGTTACGATAAGCCGTAACACATTTAAGCCCCGTTTCCACGCCTGTATATAGGCGTCTGCGATATCTTCGACCGTGCATTCCTTTGGAAGGTTTACGGTTTTGGAGATCGCGCCGTTGATAAACGGCTGAGCCGCCGCCATCATTTTAAGATATGTCGTGTAATGAATGCTGTGTTCACCACGGAATGGTTTGAACGCGCAATCGAACGCATCTAAATGTTCAGGTCTGAGCTCGTTTTTTTGGGTTTCCCCGTTCTCCTTGACGTCCTCAATGGGGTCAAATTTTTCAATATGGTTAACAATATTTTTGATTTCTTCTGTGCCCACCGTGTCTCTTTTTGGAGTGCTTGATTTGTACCGAACTCCAAATGTGGGAACAGTCATGGAATCTCTGGCGTCGATCATTAAACTTTAGATTTGTAGGTCAAAATACCTAGCTCCGATGTTTCTATTGTTAAAATTAACCTAAGTAGCTTCGTCAAGCCGGTTAAAGAAATGATTATTACCACAATCTGTTGTGGTATCAAGTCTTTATAGCCACAATTTGTTGTGTATATTGAGTAATATTGATGCCTTAGATCTCCTTCTTTTTTGCAGATGTTGGCTCTTGCCACTCAAATATTTGGAGATCAAAATCTTTTTTCTGATGGGAAATTACCTAATTGAGCAATTAGATGAGATAGAGGCTACAGATTGTCCCTGTGGTTTTGCCAAAAGAGCTTTCTCCAGTGAGCCTGGGGCAGTAGCTAGTTTACATATAGTAGAAATCAATCAGGAAGCTAAAGTTCATTATCATAAGAGGATGACTGAGATTTATCTCGTGCTCGAAGGAGAGGGCTACTTGGAGTTGGACGGTGAGCGTGTGCCGGTCCGGCCTTTTACGACCGTTTACATTAAGCCTGGCTGTCGTCATCGCGCAGTTGGCCAGCTGAAAATCATTAATATTCCGGTCCCGGCTTTTGATCCTCAGGATGAGTGGTTTGATGAATGACTATTGGTTTCGACTTGTCGAGGGCGCTGGTTGACGATTGAATCCCTCGCCCGGCTAACAACGGAATTTAAAAGTAATATTGTGCATACTCTGATTTTAATTTTATTGGGCCTCACTTCGGTGATTAGTTTGACTTTTATCATCGAGAGAGGTTGGGCCCTTAGGCGCGGATTCATTCTTCCGAGCCCTTTGTTGGATAGTCTTGATCACTGCCACACTCGTGCGGATGTAAATACAGTTCTGCGGTTTGCGCAGCAGCATCAAAATACGCCGTTGGCGCGTTTGACAACTACAGCGATTGAACATCTTGAGTGGGCTAAGCCAGATAATGTTGAGGCATTGCAAACTCGAGCTCGGCATGAAGTAAGTAAAATGGAGCGAGGACTAATAGTTTTGGAGATCATCACAGGAATAGCTCCGCTGCTTGGCTTGGTAGGAACTGTGGTTGGGCTTATTGATATATTTGGGACCATGGCTACAGGAGAAACAGAGGCTACGGCTTTTGCACAAGGCATTTCTACTGCTCTTTGGGCTACACTATCCGGACTTAGTATAGCTATCCCATCGCTTATAGCGTGGAGTATATATAATAAGCGAATAGAGACATTTGGCATAGAAATGGAAACCCGTCTTGACGTTTTCTTACGGCGTCAATATCCCAATAGTAACGAGAACTGACCTAACATGCGGTTCCTTCCACGTAAAAATCGTAAACCGCCCACTGTCATCGTGGTTGCATTGATTGATGTACTAATGGTTGTGCTGATATTTATGGTCGTTTCCACAACGTTCAAAAATCAGGCTGCTGTTCGTTTGGCGTTACCGGAATCATCTCAAGCTCAAAAGGAGCCAGCCGTAAATCGGTCATTGATTGTCACTGTTGCCAAGAACCCGCCATATTTTTATCTTGATTCAGTTCCAATTGGAGAAGGTGCTTTGGAAGAGGAAATTAAAAAAGCAATAGAGGCTAGTCCTGAGCGTCAGCTTTCTATTCGTTCCGATACGGATGCGCCTTTCGGAAAAATTATTAAGGTGATGGATGCTGCTAAGTCGGCTGGTGTTAAGGGGGTTAAGGCGTTCACAAGAGAGTCTGGCAGCAAATGAGTAGCGAATCTCCAATCGAGATTCTTCCTCCGGATAGTATGCATCTTTCAGCAGCTACAGGGTGGATGCAGTTAGGGAATACTGATGAGGCATTGGTAGATTTGGATAAAATTTCTGATCAATACAGAGGTCATTATGAAGTGCTACATCTCGAGTGGCATATCCACGCACAAAGAAGAGAATGGGAGCGCTGTGCTGAACTTGGTGGCTATATGATAGAGCAATATCCTAACAGTTCGGCAGGATGGATTAATCAAGCCAATTCGCTATTTTACTTAAATCGTTCTCATGATGCTTATCAGCTCCTTGAACCAGTTGCTGAGCGCTTTCCTAAAAACGAAGCTATTCCATATAACCTTGCTTGTTATGCCTGTCGATTTGGAGATATTGATTTGGCTTTTGATTGGTACCTTGTTGCAGAGAAGGTGGGTGAGCTTGAGAAGATAAGAGAGGTCGCTCTTTCTGATCCTGACATCGAGCCGCTTTGGGATAAGATCGGCAAATAAATATTAAAAATATTAATTTTTTCTATTATATTCATTTATTGACAGTTGTATCAATCAGTGCAATTTCATTCTAAGCCGTTTCATTGCTGGCTATCATTCTTAATGAGCAAGAAAGTTAATATTAGAAACGAGGAATGGGATTTTTCGGTTTTAGAAAATGCTCCGCGTTATCTAATCCATCGTGCACTTCAATGGGAGCTTGATCGTGAGATTGGTAGTGGTCATGAGCCGTTTTTAAAGACCTCCGAGTGTCGTCGCGCATTATCAAATCCGGGTGCTTTAAAAGGACCGGCAACTGGTGTAGTTGAATTGGGAAAGTCCAACACAAAAACTCGTCCATTTGAGGAGGCGATATCTTTTGGTATTGATTGGTCACAGCCCCGTGACGAGTTAGTCCGTCAATTTAATAATTGGCTAGACGAACAGGAATCTACTGGTCGCCTACAGGCTAAGCCGGCACTTGGAAACCCGAGAGAGGCCATAACTATGCTGCGCAAAATTTCAATTTTAAGGTTGAAAAAGGATGGTTTATCTCAGCGAATGGCGGCTGAAATGTTTCCTCGGAATCAGAATTATCTCAAAAGTCTTTCTAAAATAAACTGGACTACAGCCGCTCGAGAAGTGGGCAAGGCTTGCAAAAAGCGGGAGAATCGCTTGAAAAAGGTAGAGCAAACAACGGGTCGTAAAAATTGGAAGAGCGATCTTTATTAGTGAGGGGCTTGGTCTTCGCATTATTTAATATTAAGTCGCAGGTTTACCGTTTGAGGTTTTTGTATTTAGTTGTTTATTGAAGGATTGCCTTGCGCTTTCCTAAGCGATGAGGCCATAAGGCGGTGTGCCAGATTGGCTTACATCGGTTCTTCTTGGGATTATAGAAGGCATTACTGAGTTCCTCCCAATCTCGTCAACAGGGCATCTGCTTATCCCTCAGCAGTTGGGTTGGCTAGAGAAACAATCTGATGTGTTTAACATTGCTATCCAGAGCGGTGCAGTGATTGCAGTCCTTTTCAACTTCACAGATCGGGTTAAGCAATTGATATTCCAGTGGCATAAGCCTGAGCCGCGCGACTATTTGGCGAAGTTGTTGGTAGCCTTTTGTATTACGGGTTTGGGGGGGGTGATCATTGATAAAATTGGTTTTGAATTACCAGAGAATGTGCTGCCGGTTGCGTTGGCGCTTTTGGTCGGGGGTGTGTGTTTTATCATTGTGGAAAATCGGATAGGTAATAGCTCTGAATTGTGCAATGTAACTTGGAAGATTGCTATCGCTATTGGTTTTGGGCAATTACTGGCGGCAATCTTTCCCGGGGCTTCACGCTCAGGATCTACAATTCTGATTGCCCTTTTGATGGGATTGAAACGTGTTCCAGCTATCGAGTTTACTTTTCTTTTAGGGGTGCCAACATTATTGGCTGCAGGAGCGTACAAGGTGTTGCAGGAGCTTAATTCTTCTGAGGGGATTAGTGAGGATTGGGGCCAGCTTGCACTAGCAACGTTTATTTCTGCTGTAACTGCCTTTATTTCAGTTAAGTGGTTATTGCGTTACATTGAGTCCAATACATTTGTGGCGTTCGGGTGGTATCGAATTGCAATTGGTATAATCTTGCTGGTTGTTACATTTATGTAACGGGCCTAAATTCGAGGTATTACGGTTGACCTTATGCTGCTTTAAAGCAAAATCAGTCCCGTAACTGAGCTTTCTTAGGATTCAGTGTGTGTTTTTTCAGTGGATCGTAACCATCTTTAGGGGATGTGTGTAATATTCTGCGTAGTTACTAATGAAAATGGTTAAAACATTAATATTAAAAGCGTTACTGCTTATTTGTTCGTTAGTTATTGCCGGCTGCAATTCTGGAGAATGGAATGGAAAGGATTCCAAGGATAAATCCAAAAAGCAGAGCAAAGCAAAACCGGTGCTAGTGGAATTGGCTGAAGTTAGTGTCGGTCCTATTGAAAAGATTTTAGAGCGGTCCGCCCCGCTTGAAGCTGAAGCGCAGGTTCAGGTAAATGCTCGTACAAGCAATCCCGCAGTAGATTTACTCGTTGAGGAAGGCGACAAAGTAAAAAAAGGGCAAGTGCTTTTACGTCTCGAGAATGACCGGCAAAAAAATGATTTTGATGCGGCTAAAAGTCTTTTGGATAAAGAGCAGATCGATTTTGCGAGGCAGGAAAACCTCTATAAGGATAACCTCATTAGTGAACAGGAATATCGCAATGCCAAATTCTCTTTGTCGCAAAGACAACTTAGCTTCGAGGAAGCGCAACGTCAGTTTGAGTACACTGAGGTGCGTGCTCCCATTGATGGTACAATTACAATGCGCGATGTTAAGGTTGGCGATCAGGTGAGTAGTGGAGGAACAATATTTGAAATCATTGATTTCGAATCTACTGTGGCTGTAATTCATGTGCCTGAGCAGTACTTGCCAGAGCTTAAACCAAACATGGAAGCCCGATTGATATCCAGCACGTTAGGAGCGGACAATATTATCCCAGCTTATGTGAAACGAATTTCACCTATCGTCGAGGCTCGTGCTGGCACAGTGAAAGTTACTGTTGGGGTAAAAGAACTTGGGGCTCTTCGTCCTGGCATGTGGGTGGATGTAGAATTGGTATTGAATACTAAACGGGAAGCTACTTTGATACCGAAGAAATCGATCATCTATGACAATGATCAGACTTATGCATTCAAATTGTACATTAACAGCACTAATGGAGTTAAGAGCGTGAAACGCCAGTTGGTTTTGCCGCTCAACGCTGACAAGGTTCACATTGAGCCTACCAATGGGTTTGATGTTGGAGAAAAGATTGTTATCGCAGGACAGTCTGGCCTCAAGGAGGATTCTTTGATACGCGAATTAGGTGACCCGATTCCAGGTGAGACGAATTCTGTTCCATCTGCGGTTACCACAAACAAGTTAAAATCGATCTCAAGCAATACCGCGGCTTCCGCCAAAGTCACGAAGTAGCCTTTTTTGCTCCTAACTGGAATGGAGTCTCCTAATCGCAACCCTAATTTTACTACCGACCGACCGGTCGCTGTGTTGATGGTGTTTCTTGCGGCGGTTGTCTTTGGCTATTTCTCTTTAAATCAGCTGCCTGTCACGCTCATGCCGGAAATGAGCTATCCTACTCTCACTGTTCGAACCGAATATCCGGGCGCTGCTCCGGAGGAGGTGGAAAATGATATCAGCCGGAGGATAGAGGAGGCTCTTGGGGTGGTAGGAGGCCTTAACGAAATTAGCAGTATTAGTCGTGCAGGTGTTAGCGATGTCATTCTGGAATTTGTCTGGGGGACATCTATGGGGGATGCGATTCAGAACACGCTTGAAAAACTCGATCTGGTTCGTATGCCCCGGGAAGCTGAAAAACCCTTGTTGTTGCACTATGATCCTTCACTCGATCCAGTGATGGAGTTGAGTATTTCTGGTTCTAGCAAGAGTATTAAGTATCAGGGAGATGAAGGGTTGCGCAGGTTGCGTCGTATTGCAGAGCTCCAAGTGAAGCGGCGATTGGAACCAATAAAAGGGGTGGCTGCTGCTCGAGTCCGAGGCGGATTAGAGGAAGAAATTCATGTGTTAATTGATGAGGCCAAGCTGCAGCGTGTTAACCTCTCTATCAGTCAAGTGCTCAGTCGTCTTCGTGCTGAAAATATTAACGCCGCTGGTGGTCGCATTCGAGAGGGCGGTGCGGAGTACATGATTCGAACCGTAAATGAATATCAAAATCTTGATGAAATCGCGGACACCATTGTTTTCCGGCGTGATGGCCGTGAGATCCGTGTGAAAGACTTAGGCCAAGTTGTCTATGGTCAGCGGGATCGGGAAATGATGACGAAGACTGATGGCAACGAAAGTGTACAGATCGATATTTACAAGGAAGCCGACGCTAACATGATTAAAGTTGCCGCCGACGTAAAAAAACTTGTCGGAGAGACTTCCGGGTCTACGCGTTCAACATTGGCTGGCAAACTACGTGCCGAGGAAGATGCATATCTTCGTGTGGTGGCTGATCGTTCCATCTTCATCGATAATAGTATTACGGAAGTTAAGCAAACGGCTTATATGGGCGGAATGCTTGCCATCATTGTTTTGTTGTTGTTTCTGCGAGATCTTCGAACAACAGCAATCATTGCCCTAAGTATTCCAATCTCGATTCTTGTTACATTTGCGCCTTTAAATATTTTGGATGTTTCTCTTAATATTATGTCATTGGGAGGATTAGCCATGGGGATAGGAATGCTGGTTGATTCCTCCATTGTGGTGCTTGAGTCAATTTATCGTTGTCGTGAGGAGGGTGATTCGATTCGCAACGCAGCTATCCGTGGAACAAAGGAGGTGCGTGGTGCAGTGATTGCCTCTACCCTCACTTCCATTTGTGTGTTTTTCCCCATGGTTTTTGTTGAAGGCCTTGCTGGTCAGGTATTCAGTGATTTGGGTTTAACAGTGGTAACGTCTCTGATTGCCTCGCTTATTGTTGCTGTTCTATTCATTCCAATGTTGGCTAGTCGTTCTGGATTTCAGCTAAAATCTGGAGCCGGAATGGGTTCGCACTTTTTTGGTTCGATCGAAGGCCGTCTAAGTGTGAGTTCGTTTTGGCTGGGATTAATACTTCCGGCCGTAGTTTTACTGGGTGCCATGATTGGTTTGGCTGAAGGCTATGCTGCTTGGATGATTTCCGCTGTGGATGATCCTCGTTTTGAAAAAGAGATTAGTGACACAAGTGTGACATATTCAGTTTTGAGGATTTGGGCTTTTGTTTGTCTAATTCCGCTTATTATTGCTTTGGCCAAACGATTGCATGATGTCGGCATGTCGGCATGGTGGTTAATTACGATTTTTGTTCCGCTTATTGTCTCATTTGTAAGAGGCGATAGTGCAAGTAATAGATACGGGGAAACTAGTTCTAATGAGCATTTGCTTGCCAAGATTTGGGGATCGTATAGTGCGTTCCGAAAAAGTTATAGTGGGATGAGATCATTTATCTCAAAACAACCACTTTACTCTGTTAAAGAGAGTGTGTGGATTTCTACCTCCTTATATTTTACTTTAAGATTAGCTATTTCGTTTCTGTTGGAATTGATTGGTCTTTCATTGGTTTGGCTGTTCCGTGCTGTAGCATTCATTGCTTTGGTGATTTATCGGTTGATAACGATAATAGGTTCTATTTTAGGACAGGGTTTAAACAAAATATTTGGTAAAAAGACAGGCGAAGACAATGTATGGATTTATAATTCGTTGATACGTTGGGCGATAAATAGTCCGGTCTCGATGATCGCTCTAGCTATTGCTTGTTTCTTTATTACTTATTCTGTGGGGCGGCAACTGGACACAGAATTGCTCCCTGAGGTGCACCAAAGCGAGTTCACTTTTGAGGTTGCTTTACCAGTCGGGACTCCTCTTGATCAAACTGTTAAGATTCTTGGTGAAGTTGAGAAAAAAATTCTGGAGTCTAAGAAGAACGAAGACAGCAAGATTGATACTTTATTGGTGATGTATGGCTTCGACACCAGCAATATGAAACGGTCCGATGAAGGTGAACATTCCGCTCGTTTTAAGGTGCTCTTGAAGGAGACAAAAACGCCTTATGAGACGGAGGAGCTGGTTATCGCAAAACTCCGTGAGTTATTTGATGATGTGCCGGATATAACCACTCGAGTTACTCGTCCGGTTTTGTTCAGCTCCAAAAAGCCGGTCGTTATCCAGATTAATGGGGAGGAGCTCCCGGAGCTTAAAGAATACTCTGACCAATCAACTGCACTTTTATCAAAAGAGTCAGAACTTACAGATGTCGAACCCACTTTACGTAGCGGTGCTCCGGAAGTTCAAATTATCTATGATCGGCAGCAAATTATTAGACATGGTCTAAACATCAATTCAATTGCGAATCAAGTGCGAGATATGGTTAAGGGATCAGAAGCTACGCGGCTTAATCGACGTGACCGTCGGGTTCCAATTGTGGTGCGCTTGTCTAAGCAGGACCGAGGGCAGGTAGCTGATGTTGGTCAGTTGACGGTTAACCCCAGCGGCGAAACACCTATTCCACTCAATGCGGTTGCGGAGTTGACTGTAGGTGAAGGGCCAAGCGAAATCCGAAGAATTGATGGCAAGCGTGTGGCCCTAGTGCAGGCAAACATTGGTGCAGGGTCATTGGGCTCTGCCGTTGAGACGGCAAAGCGTGTTCTTATGGAAAAAGTCGATTGGCCAGGATATATGGATTTTTTCATAACAGGCCAAAACAAGGAATGGGAACGCAGCCGCACAAGTCTTTATCTTGCCCTTGGCCTGAGTTTATTCCTTGTGTATGTGATTATGGCCTCTCAATTCGAGTCACTTACCCAGCCGCTTATTATTATGTTCACAATTCCGATGGCCTTTGTTGGCACAGTTTTGGGTTTGGAGATTTTAGGGATAAACTTATCCGTGGTGGTTTTTCTTGGAATGATTATGTTGGCGGGCATAGTCGTAAATAATGCGATAGTTTTGGTCGATTATGCTAATACTCTCCGCGGTCGTGGCATTCCATTGAAGGAGGCGATTATTCAAGCCGGTTGTGTTCGGTTGAGGCCTATTTTGATGACCACGGCTACTACCGTTTTAGGCCTGCTGCCAATGGCAATTGGATTGGGAGATGGCGCGGAAATCCGGACGCCAATGGCTGTTGCGGTAATTAGCGGTTTGTTAACTTCAACCATACTAACACTACTTGTTATTCCGACCATATATTATCTATTTGCCCTAGTGGGTGAACGTTTTTTTCAATCCGTAGAGGAATAGGTCATGCAAACTAGTGAAATTGCCACCGAGATCACTCGAGTATCTCTCAATCGCAAGGTCACGGTGTTTGTTCTGTTCCTGACAATTCTGGCTATTGGATTTATTGCCGTTAATCGTCTTCCTTTGGAAAAATACCCTGCAGACAGAGAGGGGCACTACATGCGCATTCGTACGGGCTGGAGCTCAGGAGTGCCCGAAGAGGCGATGGAAAAAATCGGTCTTCCAATGGAGGAGGAGCTCAGCACTGTTCGTGGTATTGAGTCCATAGACACGCGGGCTTCCCAAAGCTCTTCGGAAGTTAGTCTGCGTTTCAAGCGTGATACCGATATGGATGTTGCTTATCGGGAAGTCCGCGATCGTATGGAGCGGGCCTCTCTCCGGTTTCCAGATGGAGTAGATGATTATCGAATTTATAAATACGGTGGTACTAGTTCTTCGGTTTGTCGTATGTCCGTGCGCTATACTGACGACACCGACTTATACAACAATGTCGAAAAACATATTGTTAGGCCTCTGCAGCGTATTGACGGTGTTGCTGATGTGAGTGTGCGAATTTATCGGAAAGAGATTATAATTGAACTAGACAAGGACCGTGCTGAAGCTTACGGACTTAGCATAAGTCGCCTTTCTCAGCGGCTTAGAGGGGACAATTTTACACTGTCAAGCGGTACTGTGATTGATGGAGGTAAGAAGTATCTGCTTAAATCAAGCAGCACTTTTCACTCTATGCAGGATTTAGGGAATATTCCGTTAAGTGATTCGGTCTATCTGAGAGATGTCGCTACTATTAAATATGAGGTGGATGATACCTACCAACGAACTGAACGCTGGAATAAAATGCGTTCAGCACGGGTGGAAGTCTTCAAGGAAAGTGAAGCTAATACTGTTGAGGTAGGTAATAAGGTTGCTGCTGCTATTGATGGAATAAGCAAAAACCCTAAGTTAGCTCAGTACGAGCTCTACCTATATCAGAATTATGGGGAGATCATCAAAAGACAACTGAATAGTCTGACCAACAATGGTCTTTACGGAGCTATAATGGCGGGCTTTGTTTTGTTCTTTTTTCTACGCCAATTCCGATTGACGCTAATCATAGCGCTCGGGATTCCTCTCGCTCTATTTATCTCCATGACAGTCATGTATTTTGCTGGGGACACTCTTAATATGACCTCCATTCTGGGACTGGTAATTTGTGTTGGGTTGCTGGTCGACAATTCAGTGGTAGTTGCGGAGAATATTCATCGCCATTTACAGTCAGGACTGTCTCGGAAGGATGCCTGTATAAAAGGTGTTGGTGAAATAGGATTAGCAATTACCACAGCCACGCTTACCACCATAATTGTTTTTCTTCCATCGCTACTTGTCGGGGGAGAAATGCGTTTCATGTTATACCAGCTAGCATTGCCGGTGGTCTCGGCACTACTGGCATCATTAGGCATAGCAATAATTTTTATTCCTCTTTGTGTTTATCTGACTGTGGGTTCAGATCGTAAAGATGAGCCTTTCACTTCGAGAGCTCTAAGGGGTCCATTTGCTGTGCTGTCCTTGATAAAAAAAAGCCTTTTATGGCTCTATACATGGACATTTGAGCAGTTCAACATATTTTATAATAGAGCTCTTAAATATTATTTGAATCGTAGGTTGGACTTGGCGTTCATACTAATTGTCCTGCTATCGGCTACTTATTTTTACGGTTTTAAAAAGATTGAAGTTGTCGGATATCGTGATGATGACCGCGATGAATTTCATATGAGGGTGCGTTTTCCAGAACACTTTACGATCGCGCAAAAGAATGCTTATTTTCAGCAGGTCGAAAATATTGTTGAGACCAATAAGTTGCAGTTTGGAATTTCTAGTTACCGAGTAGAATTTGACAAGCATACGCGTGCTGAGTTTGAAGCTAACTATTCTGATGAGGGAGGGACGGAAGATATTCCAAAGGACGAAGTTCCAGATAGGCTATATAAGATGTTTCCTGAAATTCCAGGTGTTCGGGTTTACTATTCAGGGATGGATACTGGGGGGGAAAAGCGAAACGACCAAAAGTCACGACATCATATTAAATTAGTCGGTGACGATGCCAGGCAGCTCGAGGAGGTTGGCGAGATGTTAAAGCCTGCATTTGCAGAGTTGCCCGGCGTCCTCTCTGTAGAAGACAAAGATTCTGATGAGGGTCCAAATGAGATGGCATTAATGGTCGACCGTGATAGGGCTAGT
Organism: Verrucomicrobiota bacterium; assembly: GCA_030747605.1. GTDB lineage: Bacteria > Verrucomicrobiota > Verrucomicrobiia > Limisphaerales > UBA1096 > UBA1096. Next base: position 19,431 of record JASLKL010000021.1, read on the forward strand.
TCAATTGGCATTAGCCCGGAAGCAGTGGCAGGGGTAGTAAGCAGTGCTTTGCGAGGGCGTTCACTAGCAGATTTCAGCGGCAATGGTCGCCAAATCCCAGTTCGCATGCGTTTCAGTGAGGAGGATAGGGCTGAACTGGATGATATTAATAACTATCGGGTCATGAGTGATGATGGCCGTTATTCTTCGATTGGCGCTCTTACAAAGCCGGCAATGCTAAATAGTGAAACTCACATTCAACGATCTGATAAAAAAATCAGTTATTACATTAGTATGAAACTTGAGTCTGGCGAGGAGAGCGAAGCGCGAAGGGCGATTTATGAGGCGCAAAGGAATATTGATTTACCAGAGGGAGTTTCGTTCAGCGAAATGAAGGTTACATTCGATGATGATGAAATTTCGACGAGTTTGATAGCCATGGGGCTTTCAATAATTTTTATATATATGCTTATTGCATTCTTATTTGAGAGCATACTGATGCCGCTTTCCATCATATTGACAATCCCTTTGGCAGCTATTGGTTCGATTTGGTTGCACTTCTCTAACGGAACCGAGATTGACGACATGGGAATAGTCGGTGGTATTCTTTTAATGGGGGTAGTTGTAAATAATGGCATTGTATTGGTTGATTACGCAAATCGACTTCGGGCAGGAGGCATGGCCCGAAATGAGGCCCTTTTGCTGGCAAACCGCCACAGGTTTCGCCCTATTGTTATGACTGCTTTTACCACCATCTTCGGAATGATTCCTCTGACATTGGCTTCCTCTGAAGCTATGGGCAGAAGTTTTGAAAGTTTCGGTTTTATGATTATTGGAGGCATGACTACGGCGACATTTTTCACTCTTTTAGCCGTCCCTGTATTTTATACGTTGATTGATGATGCTCAGAAGGCGATACAAAACATTCTTGCCTCTGTACTAGATAGTTCTCAAAAACTAACGTTTAAGTGAAGTTTTGTTTTTAACTAATGGAATCTAACGAACTTGCTACAAGTATTACCCGATTTTCTCTCAATCGTCGGGTTAGCATGTTTGTATTGTTTCTAACTATTTTAGCCGTAGGCCTAATTGCTGTTTCTCGTCTTAAACTCGAGCTCTTCCCTAAGGGATTTGAGCCCAGTTCTCTTTCAATTCGGGTCCCTTGGAATTCTGCTGTCCCTCAGGAGGCAATGGAGAAAATAGCCATGCCACTAGAGGAAGAACTAAGCACAGTAAGAGGAATTGAGTCTATGACCACATCGTGTTCTTCAAGCTCAGTAAGAGCTAGCCTCGATTTTAAACAAGGAACTGACATGGATGTGGCTTATCGGGAGGTACGTGATCGCCTTGAGCGCGCTAAATTGCGATTCCCTGATGATGTGGAATTTTCCTACATATATAAGATGGATATGTCTGGGTTTCCGGTAGTAATGCTTGGAGTGGCTCATGCACTTCCTCCTGAAGTTGATGTGTATGATTTTATGCACAAGAAAATCATTACGCCTCTATCCCGAATTGATGGGGTTGCCAACGTTGATGCTAAGGGTTTGGAAGAGAAGGAAATCATTATCGAAGTAGATAAAGACCGATCAGAGGCGTACGGTCTGGATATCTATAAATTGTCTCGTCAGTTGCAGGGCGATAATTTCAATCTTGCTAGTGGCAATGTGCAGGATGGGGATAAAAAATATTTACTTAAATCCAATAGCACTTATCAAACCATTGATCAGTTGAGGAATATGCCTGTAAGTACTAATATTATTTTAAGTGATATAGCTATATTAAAATATGAACCTGAAGAACGTCGTCATGTCACTCGTGTGAATGGAAAGCCGGCGATGGCCGTTACAATTACAAAGGAAAGTTCTGCTAATACGGTAGCCGTATGCAATCAAGTCGAGGCCATGATTGATCAATGGAAGTCAGATCCTGAGCTGGAGAACTTCGAGCTTCGTATTTTTATGAATCAGGGAGGCATCGTAATGACGCAGCTCAATACGCTTTACACAACAGGCCGGATTGGGGCTCTTTTGGCTGCATTGGTTCTTTATATGTTCCTAAGGCGTTTGCGTATCACCCTAATAATTACATTAGCCATTCCGCTGTGTTTGTTTATCGCTGTTTCGGCAATGTATTTTAGCGGTGAATCTCTAAATCTACTTAGCATTCTAGGGCTTGTAATTTGCGTTGGGTTGTTAGTTGATAATTCGGTAGTGGTGGCTGAGAATATTCAGCGTCATTATTTAACCGGTATGACTAGGTATGATGCCTGCGTCAAGGGAGTGCAGGAGATTGGTTTAGCTATTACAACTGCCACCTTTACTACCTTAATAGTTTTTCTCCCCGCATTATTGGTTGAAGGCCAAATGCGGTTTTTTTTGATAAGACTAGCTGTTCCTATTGTTGCGGCACTGCTCTCATCACTAGCCATTGCTTTGGTGTTTGTTCCGTTATGTGTATTCCTTACACTCGGCCGGAACCCGTTAGGCCGATTTGATTGGTTGGGCGGTGCAGTTGAGGCATTTCGCGGCTGGCTTAGCCGGATGTATGATATCACATTTGATCGTTTCAACGCTTGGTATAATCGAGCGCTGCGTTACTATCTTCAACGTCGAATCGATTTAGCTTTTATTTTTCTTGTTTTATTTAGTGCCACATATTTTCACACTTTTAAGGAGGTGGGATTTTCTTTTGATGAAAAACGTGAAATGAGCCAATTCAATATCTCTTTCAGTTTTCCAAGCCAGTTCAATTTTGATCAGCGCACCGACTACTTCAAAAAAGTAGAGAAGATTTTAGATGCGCGAAAAGATGAGTTGGAACTCGAAGGCTATATGGTTAGGTACTCAACTTGGTACGGTTCATTAGAAGGTTGGTTTAAGCAAAACAGGAAGAAAGATATGCCTCCTCGGGAAGTTTCTGAGAGGATTTTTAAGCTTTTGCCCGAGGTTCCTGGCTTAAAAATTAGCTATGAACGAATGGGTGATAGCGAAGAAAAGCAGGATAGTGAGGAGCGTTATTCTGTAAGGCTTGTGGGAAGTGATCCCATAAAGCTTGATGAGGTAAATGAATCTCTAAAGCCTTTGTTTTCAAGCCTGCCAGGGGTGTTGGCGCTGCAGGAAAGGCAGGATGATAGTCCTAATGAAATGGCATTGATCGTCGACCGTGATCGTGCAAGTTCTATTGGAGTCAATCCAACTACACTTGCGGGTTTGGTTGGTAACGCGCTACGCGGCAGTACTCTTCCACGTTTCCAAAGTGAAGGTCGGCAAATTCCGGTTCGTGTGCGATTTAGCGAAGACGATCGTGCAGAGTTAGCCGATTTAAATAACTTCCTTGTACCTGCTGAGGATGGGCGGTCTAGTTCAGTTGGGTCGATAACCCGCCCTTCTATGTTGAGTAGTCCGCGTTATATTCGAAGAACCAACAAATCCGTTAGTCATACGCTAACAATGGAGTTGGAAGCTGGTCGTGAGGAGGAAGCTAAAAAAGCTATAGATGCTGCCAAATTAAACATCGATCTTCCTGAAGGTATTTCATTTAGTGAACTTCGTAGGCGTTACGGAACAGAGGATTTTATTGCAGCAGGCTTGGCACTTGCATTGTCAGTATTGTTTATTTACATGCTAATGGCATTTCTGTTTGAGAGTGTTATGATGCCGCTATCGATCGTTTTCACTATCCCTCTGGCAGCGATTGGCTCGGTTTGGATCCACTATCTGACAGGCGTAAAGATGGATATGCTTGGAATTGTTGGAGGGATGCTGCTTGTCGGGGTGGTTGTTAACAATGGTATTGTGCTAATCGACTATGCTAACCGCCTGCGGCATGTTGGCAATGATCGTACGGACGCACTACTTAAAGCTGCAGATCATCGTTTTAGACCTATTGCTATCACAGCACTAACCACAATTTTCGGGATGATTCCGATGGTTCTCTCTGATGGGGGCGATATGGGGATGAGTTATCGTAGCTTTGGTTTGACCTTGATAGGGGGAATGGCTTCAGCATCCCTCTTTACCCTGCTTGTAGTGCCTGTGTTTTATTCCTTATTTGACGATGCGCAGGAAATTATTAGCGCCACGTTTGCAGGGATGTTTTCTGGGAGGAAAAAGTCTAATTTGACAGATTGATCTAATGACCTTCAATTGGTTAAGTGATTTCGTGTTGACTAACAAAGGTGGAATTCGTCATAAATCTCATTCCGGCGAGGCGTGTTCGTCTATTCGGTTAGGACGCCGCCCTCTCAAGGCGGAAAGACGAGTTCGATTCTCGTACACGCTGCCAATTTGACTCCTATTATGTCACCTTTTCAGATCATTTTTACCCCAACAGCTGCCGCGGAGCTTGGTAAGTTGCCTAAGGACTTGCAGTTGGAGATTTTAGGTGAGTTTCGAGGGTTGCCGCAGGATGTCCGGAGTGATGAGATGGACAAATTCGGTCGGTTAAATCGTGACGGGCATCATATGTTCCGATTTCGGCTTGGCGATTATCGAGTTTACTTTGAGCGGCATGAACTAGGGGTGCTTATCCACAGAATACTTCATGCAAAAAAACATCTGCGTGATTTTCTCTATCGCAATAAGTTGCCTGGAAGTGAAGACCAAGTGTTGGAAGAAAATCCAGAATTCTGGAAGTTGATAGAGAAAGCCAAATCTTCAGCTTGTTAGAGACCCTATTGTAAATCTTCTCCGAGTTCGACGTTCCAATAGGCGAGATCTAAAAAGTGCCGCCAGCTCTCGTGGTATTGTAGACTGAATCGTACCTGCATGAATGGATGCCAGTGTGGCTTGCGTGGTTGTCGAATCAAATTCATGCCAGCTTGTTCTGGAGTCTTATTGGATTTGCGGGAATTGCATGGGATGCAAGAGCATACGATGTTTTCCCAAGAGGTTGGCCCGTTGTGCTGGCGTGGCACCACGTGGTCTAAATTCAGATCCCGAGTATCAAATTTTCCCCCGCAATATTGGCAGGTATTTTTGTCGCGCTGAAAAATGTTATGACGAGTGAATTTAACTTCTTTTCGAGGCATGCGATCGTAGACCATTAGAAGCACAACTTTTGGAAGTCGCAATTTAATGCTTACTCCATTGATGCACTCTGGTTCTGGTTTTTGTTTAGAAAAGTCCGCCCATTCATTGAAGCTGAAAGTGTTGAAATTCCCTTCTTCACTGTGAACGACTTGTGCGTTGCCTTCGAACAACATGGAGAGTGCTCGGCGAGTTGAGCAGATATTTACTGCCTGCCAAAGTCGATTTAACACCAATACTGGTTGTTCTAGCACCATACTCAAATTGGAGGGGATGCAAACTAGCACGGTGGTTTTGTGGCTGTCAAACTGAGCTTGGATTTAGCTCAGATAATCGCGCGGATCAGCAACATGGCCTGCAAGGGCACTGGCTGCGACGGTGGCTGGGCTGGCCAGATACACTTCGCTTTCCTTGCTGCCCATGCGGCCAGGGAAATTCCGGTTGGTTGCGCTAATACACTTCATGCCGCCTTCGTTCATCCGGCCAAATGTGTCGACAGGTCCACCAAGGCATGCTGAGCATCCAGCGTTTTCAGTCATTCTTACTCCTGCATCGGTGAGGATATTCCAGACTGATTTCCCGTCCCATTCAGTTTTCTGCAAGTCATTGACGATCTCTGGTGTAGCAGGCACCCCGAATGTGTCTATTCGCACTTCTTGTCCACGCACAATTTCAGCGAAGGCAATAAAGTCACTCGTTTTGCCTCCAGTGCAGGATCCAATGTAAGCACGATCTAGTTTCATGTCGGTCATTTCACGGGCGAGCTTCCGATTGCCTGGGTCGGGATGGCAAGCCACGGTAGGCTCAAGTTGGCTTAGGTCGATGGTTGAATCGTAGATGAATGATTCATTGTCATCACGTTCTACAGGTTCATATTCGCTTTTTGTTCCGTTAAGCGAAATGCGTTCCTCGACCAGAGACTTGGTCTTTTCATCATACTCAAAAATACCATTTTTCCCGCCCGCCTCAATGGCCATATTGGCAACCGTCATTCGGTCATCCATTGAGAGTTCAGATGCGCCCTGCCCATCAAATTGCATGGCGCGGTAGGTTGCCCCATCAAAGCCAATTTCGCCAATGACATGAAGTATAATATCCTTAGCCATTACACCGGGCTGTAGTTTGCCTTCAAGTTTGAAGTGCATAGTTTCTGGCACCTTGATGAGCAGTTTGCCGGTGCCCATAACAAAGCCCGCATCCGTGTTGCCTATTCCGGTGGCAAATTGGTTGAATGCTCCCGCCATGCAAGTATGGGAGTCTGTTCCGAATAATATTTCACCAGGTCTCAGATGTCCCTTTTGCGGAAGCGCCGCATGGCAGACCCCTGCATAACGCGATCCGTATTGACGCTTGAGTAGCCCTTGTGATGAGTCGAATTGCCAATTGCCATTTTCATCATCGATTACGTCATAAAAATATGGAAG
>JASLKL010000220.1 GCA_030747605.1 Verrucomicrobiota bacterium
ATAAAGACACCGAGCTTCATCACTTGTCTTGCCAATAGCACGATAATTAGTCCAAGTCACATGGCGAGGAACCAAACCAATGTGTCCCACCACAGGAATTCTCTCATTAGCCATATCTTCGATTATCTTTAGACTGCAAGAGCAATAAACTGAACTAGCTCCAAGTTCCATGGCGCTAAATGCAATTCTAATTGCCTCGTCACTTGAAGCTAAACCGTGAGGTGTCGCGCAAGATATAAAACTATTCGGAGCTGCCTCTACTATCTTTGGAAATCTAGCCTGAGACTCTGAAGAATCAAAACTACAACTCATTAAATCTACACCAGCTTCTGCCGCCGCTGCTGCCTCTTCTGGTGACTTGACATGAATATGCGTAAGACAACGCTTCCCCTTGAGCTGTTGTAAATCGTAGACTGTGTACTTCTTCCTTGGGCGCAACATGTCAGGAAGTTTTGAAGACGTTCTTCTGCTAAGCAACCCAAAACCGAATAAATTAATCTACAGACTGGCACGGGTTTGAAACCGAAGTTAGTATCTTGAGCGATTTATTTCTCCAGTCAGCTTATAACCAAGCTTACATTCTCGTTTGTGGGATTACCGTTTCTTACAAAATAATTTACCAGTTAAAAACTGGGGGATATTAATAATAATCCATGAAAAACATATATACTTATTTGGCTTTTTTAATCGCTGTGACATTACAAGCAACCGAACGACCAAACATTCTGTTCCTATTTTCTGATGACCATGCAATCAAAACAATCTCAGCATATGGTGGCCCATTAGCTAAAGTGGCTCCCACGCCAAATATAGATCGCCTAGCAAATGAAGGAGCATTGTTTCTCAACTCGTTTTGCGCAAATTCTATATGCGGACCGTCGCGAGCCACAATACTCACTGGAAAACATAGCCACATAAACGGCTTCATGCGCAATGGAAACCGATTCAACCCTGACCAATGGACAGTCGCCAAAGCTTTACAATCCAGTGGTTATCACACAGCAGTAATCGGCAAATGGCACTTAAATACAAATCCTCAAGGTTTCGACCATTGGGAAGTACTTCCCGGCCAAGGAAGCTACTACAACCCTGTTTTTATTCAAATGGACGGGAAACGAAAACGCTTCGAAGGCTATGCAACAGACATTACAACCGATAAAGCAATCGCTTGGCTTGAAAAACGTAAGAAAAAGGCTAATCAAAAACCTTTTTTCCTAATGTGCCAACATAAGGCACCGCATCGTACCTTTGCACCCGCTCTTCGTCACTTAGGAGCTTATGACAAAGTTAAGATTCCCGAGCCAAAAACCTTATTCGATGACTATCAAAATCGAAGTTCTACATTAGCAAAAAACGAAATGGAGATCGACCGACACTTCGACTGGGCCTACGACGTAAAGATAAGAAAAGATGAACGAGGAGAGGTAAAACTCCCGAAACCAGACCGCTATGGAACACCAGAATACAATCGAATGACACCAACGCAAAAAAACAAATGGAATTCCTATTTCAGTCCAAGGAACCAAGAATTCCTCAAGGAATTTTCCGAAGGTAAAATGACAAACCAAGATGTAGTGCGATGGAAATACCAACGCTACATGCGCAATTACCTGAGCACTGTTAAAGCAGTAGACGAAAATATAGGTCGCATGCTCGAATATATTGACAAAAACAATCTCACAAAAAACACAATTGTCATCTACTCCTCTGATCAAGGTTTCTTCCTCGGCGAACACGGATGGTACGATAAGCGGTGGATGTTTGAAGAATCCTTTCGTATGCCTTTTATAATGCGGTGGCCAGATGCTATCACACCCGGATCAAAGCCGACTGCACTAATCCAAAATATCGACTATGCCCCAACCTTCTTAGACATCGCAAAACTGAAGATTCCAGCAGAAGTACAAGGAAGGTCTCTTATTAATCTTTTTCAAAGCAGAGATAAAAGTTGGCGTAAATCACTTTACTACTCCTACTACGAATTAGGTGAACACGCCGTCCCTCAACACTTTGGAGTACGCACAGCACATCACAAACTGATGTTCTTCCCGATAAACAAAGAATGGAATCTATTCGATCTTCAAAAAGATCCACATGAACTTAAAAGCGTTCACTCCGAGCCTGCATACGCAAAAAAACTTGATGACTTAAAAAAGGAGTTCTATCGCCTAAGAAAATATTTCGACGCACCCGATTTTAGCGAGTAAACAACTTTAAACCAACGAAAGACAATCTCATTTAGTTAATCGATCTAGAAATCAAGACTCTGGCTGATTGCGCTCAGTTCGTTCAAAATTGGTTGAAAGACTCTCCATCCGGAATTGATATGTTTTCCAAGCGATGCGAGCATTAAATTGGGCATTCACTTTTTCATCAACCCAATTATCCTTTCCCAATCGTTTTTGGATGGCATCAATATTAATAGTTTTAATAGCTCCTGCAATGCCACCCAAAAAGCTTACAGGCTTAATCAGTCTAGCACTAATTTGTGAAATCTGGAACTCCTCCTTATCAATCCACACCTTGGTTCTCAGTTGATCCATAATACGGTTCACAGTCCGACTTTTGTATCTGTTTTTTTTATTAGGCTTAAGCCCGATAACAAAAGCATCTCGACCATTAACTTT
>JASLKL010000221.1 GCA_030747605.1 Verrucomicrobiota bacterium
CATTTTTTCGATTTGAGTTATATCATCAAGCTGAGGTCCATAGCCAATCCGGTTAAGTAAGTGGCCAATTTTCTTGGCCAGATTTAAACTCCATACTGGATTTAATCCAAATGGGGGAACATCAGAATCTTCGAATTCAGGAAAAATATAAAAACCAGGATCAACTGTGAAATATTCAGATCCGCTATATGGTGAGTTTGGTAGTTCGTTTGTGTAGCCAGCTTTTACTCGCATGAACCCGGTAGGCTGGTTGTCAGGAAAACGAAAAGTAACAACTCCTTCTTCTCCAGCCATCGTTCCTGTGACAATTGACTGCCATCCCTTAGAGACGTCATTGCTAATCTCTAATACGGCACTTTGATATCCTGCCGGAACATGAGCACTTACAATTACTTCGCCTCCGTCAACCTTAGTTGTGAAAATGAAGGGCTCATCGCTTTGGGCTAGAACTGAGCAAGCCCCTGTCAATATTACTGCTGACAGGACTGTCTTTGTAATTCTTTGCAGCCACCAATTCATACCAAAATCAGTAGCATTCAACAGGCCAAGTGTCAAAATTGCTTATAATTTGAAAAATTTTATTTGATTTAACATAAAACAAAATCAAATAGCGTGAAAATCACGCGCCAATTGTGTGCAATTCACTGTATTGTATATATTTTACTAAGAAATGTATCAGAGGGAGGGGGATTAATATCAAAAATTTGCTTAGAGTCGAACTGTTGCAGGTAGAGATGCGATCTATTTATTTTAGTTTCTGCAGTTTGGAGATTCCGTAACGTTTAGCTATTCGTTGATTGGCTTCATTAAGCTTTTCAGCATCTAAGATAATTTTTTTGAGTGTGCTGCCTTTTTTAAACTCGAAAACATGAAATCCATCTTTTGGAGATTCTATTGCTTTTGTTAAATCCTCTAGTGTAGCAATCATTTTGCCGTTCGCTTTTTCTATTACAATATTCTGAGATGAACGCTGCTGGTATCCGATGTTGTAAAAGTCGGGCAACACCAAAGAAAGAACTACAAGTGATTTCTGATCCTTCTTTGCTTTTTGGCTGTTATAGAAGACGAGGCGGAATGGGGCGCTTCGTTGCCAGTCACCCCCCCAGCTACTTAGGAATTCAGCTGAGAGCGGAACGAAAACAAGACCTCCAACTATTAGGTAAGTAGGCTCTACATCATTTGGGCGATCTGTGACGAGGTTGTCAGAGAAGTCGGCTTTTGGAAGTTTGAACTCTATTTCCTTAATGCTTCCATCGCGCCATATTTTAAAACTTACGCTGTCCCCAGCCCATTTATGGCGGCACGCTAAGTATTCCATGATTACATGACCGAAGTCTGGGTCGAGGTAGTCGCCTTGTATGTCTATAGGGAATCCATCCACTTCAAGAATGATGTCGTGTAGCTTAAGCGGTGATTTTTTTCCCGGTTTAATAACAAGTACCCCACGAGGTTCACCTTCTAGTTTGAAATAGTCTGTCACCGCTGGATTGGAAGCGGGTTGCCAAATAAAATCGAAGTAACCAAGCCCCTTGTAATTATTCTTTTTTCTAAGATTAATTACATCGGTAATAAATGGGGCAGGGATTACGGAGCAGGTGCCACTTATTTTGCTGGCAACTAAACCAACCACTTTATCTCCGGAAACCATAAGCTCAGCCTGACCTGCTCCTTCAATTTCAGAACTAGCTTTAAGCTCAATTCTGGGTGCTTGATTGAAATTAGCATCAGCGACTGTGAATCTACTAAATTCAGCTGCTCGTTTTTCAATGTTGCCGCCGCGCCAGCGAATGACTTGAAGGTTTTCTTTTAATCCCTTGGCTTCAGCAAATTTAACAGGGATTAAATCCTTCCAGAAATCATCTTTCTCAACCCCTAGGATGGCGAGGTTGGCTTGGTAATCTATCCAGAGAACTTTCCCGTTCGTCCATTTTCCTCGGCCTCCTTTTTGTATGCGGATAAGAGTGTGATTGGCTAGGCCGGTCGCAGTCGTAATAAGCTCCTTGCCTTTAAGTACTACCCCGAATTTGGAAACCGACTGAGCTCTTTTATCCCAAGGAACACGGAAGTTGTGGTTGTTTCTGGTGATGTCTAGCAAGACAATGCTTTTTTGCCAATCAGTGCTAACTGTGGCGGCCTGCTGGCTGAACGCCTGATTGGCGGTGATTAATGCAAGTGCAGTAAATATGCTTTTGGTAATTGTCATAGTCTACGGTCTGATGGGATGCTGTAGGTTTCTAGGATGTCCTTGTGAGCTTGATTTGCTTTTTCCGTGTCGAGGGATTCAATTGTTCCTGATCCAAATTTAATAAGATGTTGATTTTTGTCATTGTTCTTGAAAGCATCAATTAGATCCTCAAGGGATTCGATGCGCTTGCCGTTAATTTTATCAATCATAGCTCGGCTAGCTAATCTTATGTCGGCATTAACAGGGTGGGCTAGTGTGGCGGCAAGTACTACCGGCTCTTTGCGGGCTGATTCTGGTTTTTCGTTTTTGCGGTAATACAATTCATAAACCATTTCTAGATTTGCAACATTACGCCAATTGCGACCAAATGTTTTTACATAATCGAGAGTTAGTGGAGTGAAAACCAGACCAGCATATACGTAATATCT
>JASLKL010000222.1 GCA_030747605.1 Verrucomicrobiota bacterium
GTGGTTGAGAATTTTATTACTTCTGGTGTGGACGGAATGGTTTTGGCGCCGTTGGACAACAAGGCGTTAGTGCGTCCGGTAGAGACAGCGAGTAATGCAAAGATTCCGGTAGTGATTATTGATTCCGGATTGGAGTCAGATAGGTATGCGAGTTTTGTATCCACGGATAATTATGTCGGTGGTAAAATGGGTGGTGATTATCTGGGTAAGGTACTTGGTGGGAAGGGTAATGTGTTGATGTTACGCTACGCAGTAGGTTCGGCGAGCACCACAAACCGTGAGCAAGGCTTTCTGGACATTATAAAAGAGAAGTATCCAGATATTAAAGTATTGTCTTCAGACCAGTATGCCGGGGCCACAAGGGAGTTGGCGTATACTGCTTCTCAAAACCTATTAAGCCGTTACAATACTGAGGTGAATGGTATTTTTTGTCCCAACGAATCCGTGACTGTCTCGATGACCAAGGCGCTGCGTGATCTTGGTAAGGCGAAGGGTAAGGTTAAAGTAGTTGGATTTGATACAAGTGTACAATCGCTTCGAGATCTTGAAGCTGGCGATGTTCAAGGACTTGTTGTGCAGAATCCAGTTAAGATGGGGTATCTAGGTGTAAAGACACTTGTTAGTCATCTTGATGGTGATGTAGTAGAAAAACGTATTGATACTGGTGTTGCAATGGTGACTAAAGCCAACATGAGTGAGTCGGAAATGCAGGAGTTACTTAATCCGCCTTTAGATAAATACCTTGGTTCCGGCAATTGATTCGTTCGGATGCCCGTTAATAAGTCTAGCCAGCAGCCTCGCTTACGTATTTCAAACGTATTCAAGCGTTTTGGTTCAACGTTAGCGCTTGATGGTGTGAGTTTGGAGATAGCTTCCGGAGAAGTGCACGCATTGATAGGTGAAAATGGCGCTGGTAAAAGCACATTGATGAAGGTTCTCAGTGGGGCACATCGACCAGACAGCGGTAGCCTTGAATTGGATGGGAAATTGTTTACTCCAAATGATCCTCTTTATGCTCGAAATAGAGGTGTCGCGATGATTTATCAGGAACTCAATCTTGCTCCAGACTTGTCAGTAGAGGAAAATATATTACTTGGGAGAGAGCCAGAAACATTAGGGTGGTTGAATCTCAAAGAGCGCCGCCGTCTGGCTAAATATGCGCTTGAGGAAATTGGACAGCCGGATTTGCCTATGGATGTACCAGTTCATTCGCTTACCATTGCTCAGCAGCAACTGGTAGAGATAGCGCGTGCACTTGTTGGGGAACCGCGAGTTCTGATTATGGATGAACCAACTAGTAGCTTAACACGTTTGGATGCTGAAAATCTTTTTGGAGTAATCGATCATATGAGCCAGCGTGGTGTTAGTGTGATATACATTAGCCATTTTCTCGAGGAGTGCCAGCGTGTAGCTAGTCGTTTTACGGTACTTAGGGATGGTAAGAGTGTGGGTAGTGGTGAAATGGCCGACGCTAGTCTTGATGAGATTATTCAAATGATGGTCGGTCGAGAGGTTTCAGAGATTTATCCTCGTACGAGTCGTAAGATTGGTAAAGTGGTTTTAGAAGTGTCTAATTTAGCCGGTTTAGCAAATCCGAAGGATGTGAATCTTAAGCTGTGCGCTGGCGAGATTCTCGGCGTATTCGGATTGGTTGGGGCAGGTCGAACAGAGACGATGCGTACGGTTTTTGGGCTTGATCGATTAGTTAAAGGTAGCGTGAAGTTGTTTGGTCAGGAAGATACGAATTCGTCACCAGCTAGGCGCTTGGCTAAACGAATTGGATTACTTAGTGAAAATAGGAAAGAGGAGGGGTTGCTGCTTAATCGTAGTCTGGCTGATAATTTAACATTAACGCGTTTTCAATCGGTCTCTCATCTTGGATTTGTAAATGATAAGTTGCAAATAACTACTTCGGAAAAACTGATAAGTGAACTTGAAGTCAAAGCCTCGAGCGCTAGTCAGCCTGTTGGTGAACTGTCCGGAGGCAATCAGCAGAAAATTGCGATTGGTCGACTGCTTCATCACCAAGCAGAGATTCTACTTATGGACGAACCGACTCGTGGAATTGATGTCGGTAGCAAGGCTCATATTTATCATTTAATGAATGAATTGGCCAAACAGGGTAAAGCGGTGATTTTTGTCAGCTCCTATCTGCCGGAGTTGCTGGGTGTTTGTGATCGTATCGGAGTTATGAGTCGAGGAGTTGTTGTTGAAACTAGGTCAGTTATGGAATGGTCTGAATCAGAAATTATAATGGCAGCTGTTGGGCATGCTAATACAGAGGGGGTTGCGGCATGAATTGGTCAAGACTTGGTAGTAGGGGATTTCTGAAGGCAATACGGCCATTTGTTGGTTTGTTTCTGGTGCTTGCTTTATTTGCTTTGGATAGTGAATTGAGGGTGGTTTTTTTTAAGGGCAGTAACTTCAAGACTATCCTTACCCAGACTGTCATTGTGGCGATTGGCGCAATGGGGATGACGTTAGTGATTGTTAGTGGAGGTATTGATTTGTGTGCTGGTTCAGTGGTTGCACTAGCTAGTGTCGTTGCTGCTAAATTAATTGAATATCACTATGGTTTTCTATCT
>JASLKL010000223.1 GCA_030747605.1 Verrucomicrobiota bacterium
TGGGATAACTCTGGATTCCAGCGCCCGGATGATTCTCCGCGCGGCCTCTCTGATCGGGGGAATAAGGTTCCTGATAATTTGGTTCCTTCTCGTATCAAAGGACAAATAAACCCTAATAGCCAAATTCCATCCATTTCACTCCGCGGAGTTAGTATAACAGGAAACAGTCGTGTTGAATTCCAACAAGCCGTTTCTGCTGCACAGTCCGAAGCCCGTAATGCCCTTAATCAAGACAAGGTCCCTCGTGCTTATCGGGATTCTGTTAGGGACTACTTTGACGACTTAAAAAAATAACGCTTATTTCTTTGATAAAATTTTATGACTCCGGAAGATAAAATTTCCAAATTCCACGAAGCCCACAATTCTCTTAAGGCCGAAATCGGGAAGGTTATCGTTGGGCAGGATGCTATTGTTGATGGAACGATTAACGCATTGTTTGCTAATGGCCATGTTCTCCTCGAAGGCGTCCCTGGCTTAGGTAAAACGCTTTTGGTTCGCACTCTTAGTCAAGTGCTGGATCTCTCGTTCAATCGGATCCAGTTCACCCCAGACTTAATGCCTGCTGATGTAATCGGCACTAACATGGTTCACGAAACATCAGACGGAAAGAGAGCTTTTGAATTTCAGCATGGCCCTATTTTTTCTCACTTGATTTTGGCCGATGAAATAAATCGCGCTACTCCCAAAACTCAGTCCGCCATGCTCGAAGCTATGCAGGAACGTAGTGTAACTGCAGGTGGGGAAATTAGAAAACTCGACTCTCCTTTTTTTGTTCTCGCTACTCAAAACCCTATAGATCAGGAAGGAACCTATCCTCTTCCTGAAGCGCAATTGGATCGTTTCTTTTATAAACTAATTGTCGGATACCCGACCGCAGAAGAATTATCAGAAGTGATAACGCGAACCACGGAAGAGAATCAGGTCCACGTCAATAAGATTGTTGATGGTCACACGCTCTCCGAGCTTCAGCTCCTAGTCAAGCAGGTGCCTGTTGCATCTCACGTTAAAGACTATGCCGTTCGTTTAGTGCTGGCATCACATCCAAACACTGAAACCGCCCTTGAAATTACAAATAAATTCCTTCGTTTCGGCAGCAGCCCAAGAGGGGCTCAATCTCTTTTACTTGGAGCTAAAGTTCGCGCCCTTACAGAAGGCAGATTCAATGTGAGCTTTGACGACATTGCCGCTGTTGCATTTCCTGCTCTACGACACAGATTGATCGTAAATTTTGAAGCTGAAGCTGAAGGCATCACAACGGATGATGTCCTTGATAAAATTCTGTCTGATGTACCGCGAGATTCGAAGGCATCTACTGCCGATCCTTAAAATATAATTCATCTATCGAAGCCTCGATTCTGCTCTTATTCCCTATTGTTAATAAGATTGGTAACAAGTCATATCTCTGACTTGTTTTTATTAATTCTCATTCTATTCCCATGTTTTAGATAATTTATTATTATTTTGTTCTCATTGCTCCCCGCATTCCGATTGTGGTTATGGTTCTTTTCGGTTAGAAAAATGGGGTGCGCTCGGTTTATTTGGATTACAACGCCACTACCCCATTAGACCCCAAAGTCCGTGAAGTCATGCTTCCATTTTTGGGAGATTTCTTCGGAAATCCATCAAGTATTCACCATATTGGTCGAAAGGCCCGGTCCTTTTTAGATGACTGTAGAGACCGTGTTTCTCAGGTTTGGAAATGCAAGCCTAGTGAAGTTGTTTTTACGAGTGGAGGCACTGAAAGCAATAGTTTGGGCATATGCGGGACGGCCAGATTAATGAAGCCAAAAGGGCGCCATCTTATTACGACAGCCATTGAACACCACGCCGTTCTTCATACTATTGAATATCTTGTTAATAAGGAAGGCTTTGAGGTGACAATACTACCAGTTGATGCCGAAGGGGTTGTTAGTACACAAGATTTAGAGAATGCCATCCGCAATGACACCATATTGGTTTCTATCATGGCTGCTAATAATGAAACTGGGGCCATACAGCCTGTGTCGGAACTCGGCGCTATTTGCAAAAAGCATGAGGTTCTTTTCCACACTGACGCCGTTCAATGGTTTGGAAAGGAACCTTTTGATAGTATCCACAAGTTTAATGCCGATCTAGTTTCTGTTTGTGGGCATAAATTTCATGCTCCAAAAGGTGTGGGAGCTTTATTCATCAAGTCTCCGCTTTTGCCTGATCCTATTTTATTTGGCGGAGGCCATGAAAACGAACGCCGAGCTGGTACGGAAAACTTGTCTGGTATCGCAGGCTTGGTGGAGGCTATGGAACTATTTGTGACGACTCCAATTTTCTCTCGCTCTGAAATACAACCTCTTACTGATAGCAT
>JASLKL010000224.1 GCA_030747605.1 Verrucomicrobiota bacterium
AAGTCGTGACTTGTTTATATCTGTCGACGTGATCTCTCCGTGATTATTGATTCGGTCAGCGATTAGGCTGGTCTTGCCTCCAGGTGCTGCACATAGGTCGAGTATCTTTTGGCCAGTTTGTGGTTTTAGAAAATCGACAGAGAGTAATGTGCTAGGATCTTGTATATAAAAGAGTCCATCTCGAAAGGATTGAAGCGTTTCAATTTTTGGATGTTTTCTTAATTGATAGATTGTTCCTTGTTTTGCCCAATCGCAATCGAATGGTATTGCCTCTACTTTTTCTGATTCCCATCGCTTGACTAAGTGCTCGGTTTCCTTGTTGAGCCGGTTGAGTCTAGCGTAAGTAGGAGCTGGTTGGTTGTTCCATTCTAGTAAACGGATTGCCTTTTCACGCCCCCATCGCTGTTCCCATTTTTCGAATAGCCAGTCGGGATGCGATTGGCCAAGTGCTGGCTGTTCGTCTTGAAGCTGTGAAATAACTTTAAAAACAGAGCTTTTTTCTCTCAAAAACCGGCGCATGAGTGCGTTTATGAAACCGCTTTGTCTAGTATGATTATTCGCTTTAGCTAAAATAACACTTTCATTAACTATTGCGTGCTCCGGAATACGGTTGAGAAAGAATATTTGGTAAAGGCCTAGACGAAGAATTTCCTGAATGGTTGGCTTTTGTTTGTTTTTATTTGTGTGCCGATTAATTAGCCAGTCTAGCAGTCGCCGCCAACGAACACATCCAGATACTAATTCGCGACAAAGATTGGAGTCTTTAGGGCTCAGTTTGCTGTCTATTAAGGCGTTGCTTAAAATTCTTTCTACCGGAACCTGTGTTTTTTGAGATAGTGTAAGAACATCAATCGCAATTTGTCTTGGTTTTGGGTATGACACGGGAGTATGATGCCGTTTTTGGCAGTCCAGGCCGAGAAGTTACCTGATAAAAGATGAGTGAGGAAGAAATGTCTACAACAGATCAAGTGCCCGAACAGACAGGGCAGGCGGATCAGCTTCAAGGAGAGTTCAAACGGTTGGTTTTGGATGGCAAGCTAGATCCGAAGCTGACTAATGACCTGACGGAATTGGTGAGTGCTGGTTTTTGTATTCATCGTTCTTGGGGGTTTGGTAAGATCACCACAGTTGATACTTTGCTGGCAAAGATCACCATAGACTTCCAATCAAAACCCAAGCATATCATGGATCTTGGGTTTGCGGCTAAGGTTCTTAAGCCGCTTAGTGCGGATCACATTTTAGCTCGCAAGGCTACCGATTTGACTGAGCTTAAGCGAATGGGCGCTTTAGATCACTTGCAGTTGATCAAGTTAGTTCTTACAAGTTATGGAGGGCAGGCTAATGTAGCTCAGATACAGGAGGCTCTCGTGCCGGATGTTATAGATGCTGACTGGAAAAAGTGGTGGGCAGATGCAAAAAAAGAGATGAAGGGGGACGGGCATTTTCAATTGCCGGTTAAGAAATCTGAGCCACTTATTTATCATTCTCAAGAATTGTCTGCTCATGACCAGTTAATGAGTAATCTCCGCGATTCGAAAGGGTTAAAGGCACAGTTGGCGGCTGCCACTGAAATATTTAAAGGGATTGGGGAGGCGGAGAATAAAGAGGATGTGTTAGCTGAAATAATTGATGTTTTGAACCTTGCTATAAAAAATCATATTAACATTAAGCCTTCGCTTTCTCTTGAAGCTATATTGTTACGTGATGTAATTCGTATGGATGCAGAATTATCTTCAAGTGAAGATGAACTTACGGCTTCCTCAGTTTTTAATAAAACAAAAGACTTGGCTGGTGTAATTGAAGGGCTTTCCGCTGCTAAGCAGAAGCTCGCATTGGATGCATTTCGTAATGCTAATATTGAAACATGGGTTGATACATACCTTGAATTATTGAATTCAAGTGGTTTGCGTTTAGTTGGGGAACTTGCGAGCATGCTAATTGATGATGGGCATTTTAATCGCTTCAAAAATCATCTCGAACAACTAGTTAGTAAGCATGAAGCAAGCACTGACCTGATGCTGTGGTTGGGAAAAAATCGTTCTGATAGTTTTGCTGATATTTTGGGGCCGGAGGTTTTTCGTGCAATGATGGCAGCCATTGAGCAGGATCGTTTTAATGAGAAGAAGACTAGTAAGCTTAACGATTTTATTATGGCAGATCAGGATTTAGTTACAGATCTAATCGGTTCGGCTGATGTAGAAGTTGTTGAGGATTTGGTTCGTGCTGTACAGGCTACGATTTGTTTTGATGATTTGGATAAGCGGTCAATTTTTGGTCGTATCGTTAA
>JASLKL010000225.1 GCA_030747605.1 Verrucomicrobiota bacterium
CCAGAATCACCCTTCAACGAACTTGCTGCTCGTGCACTAGGATCAATTGAGATGTAGTTTGCAACTGAAAAACCAAGTTGCTTAACATTGATGTTACCCTTTTCGTCTGTGTAGGTAATTTCAATTGTGTGGTCAGTACCAGCTGGCAAGAACTCAGGCGTGTTATATGTAATTGTTGTTACGTCACCATCTTTGGATGATGAAGCTTCAATTGCTGCGCCGTCGAACTTAGCTGAAACTGAATCAGCCACAAGGCCGTTGCCTTCAGCATCTGTCAATGAAACAGAAACACCACCTGGGGTGCCTTCGAATCCACTAACAATTGGTCCAGATGGCTTGTACACTTTCACATAGAAGTCATCCACCCAGTGTGCTGAGTTAGCACCACCTGTACGACCAGCAAACAACCACTCAGGGGCTGTCAATGCAGGCCAGCCTGGAGGCAATGTTTCGTTGATCATCTGATAGCCCTTGTAGTTGATCTGCAACTGGCCACCTAGAATCTTCAAGCTGAAGTCTACCCACTCACCGTGAGTCCACATGAATACCAACTCACCAGTGTCAGGATCTTTGAACTTAGCGTCGTCAGAAGCTCCTGTTACACCGCCAAAGTTTTGGCGAACAAAAAGGCCGCCAGACCATGCACCTTGGTTTCCGTCACCAACTTGACCCTGTACGCCATTCCATACGTCAATAGCTGGAGCCTCACCTCCACCACTATCCCAGGTGTCAAAACAAATACGAATACCAGCACCAGCACCTTCCTCAGCCAAACCAATTGTGTCTGGGAGGTCGCTACCGATGCTCAAGCTCCATCCATCAGCTGGACGGTGACCTGTGCTAAAGTCGTCTGCATCTCCGCAACAAGTACTGTCAGAAATGTAAACCTTAAAACCAACTTCGAAGTCCTTGAATGTACGGCCATCTGTGATGTCACCGATCTTCATAGAACCATTCTGGCCATTCAAAGCGTCTGTGACGTGAAGGAACTCATTAGGCTCGTCGGACTCATCTCTTTCATCAGGACCAATTTCAGCAACACCGAACAACTCGGCTGACTCTGGAATCTCACCCTCTGTGAAGCTGGTCTCAAAAGAGGCCAAAACCTCAGCAGCTGTAAGAGTTACCAATGCAGCGTCAGGAGCAGTTTTACCAAAAACAATCATATGAGGACCCCAACCACTCCAGCCTCTTTGGCCAGGTGTGTCGTTATCTCCATCATTCACACAAACACCAAATCCAAATTGCTGGCCAACCTCAAATTGAGCAAAACCAAATGAATCAGGAGTAAAGAGTGCTTCATAGATAGTCTTCTTGGTATCGTCGTTACGAACCATAGCAACTGTGTAGTTACCAGGACCACGCTCTTTATCGGCAATAGCACCTGCATCTCCGCCCTTGTATACCTTGCCACTCTCGTAGCCGGCTTTAATAGCGTAGTTATATAGGTGAGTTACTGTGTCACGCTCAGGATTTGTTAATCCCATCTGAACACCATCACCGTTCCAAGCATTGTTGGCTGCGTGCTCGTGCTCATCGTCTGTGACAACAATACCTAGATAGAGACCTTCCTGATCCCAAGCTACAGCTATGCTGGTCTTGTGATCGTCTGGCCCGCTCCATGTACCGCCGGAGAACTCTGCAAATGTGGAATAGGTTGTTTCACCAATTGTGCTGTTTCCTTTTCCGCCCTCGCGTCCGTCACTGGCCTCAAAGAGAGGTTCAATGAAGTTGACGCCCGCCCAATCGTCCAGGTTGCCATCGACTTCGATGGACTTCCTGTCCGCATTGTATCGTTCGTAACGGGGCTCAATCCCGTTTTGTGCTTGTGTGGAAGAGACGAAAGCCGCCAACGCAAGTGCGCAAGCGACAATACCTCCTCCGAGGTTATTTTTGGTCATAACTGTTAATCCTTATCTGGTTAAGGGCCGGACAACTTCCTTTAATTGAAAACTACCGTCAAGCCCTAAACCAAGAATAATAAAACTTTTAAATTGAATAAAATAAACGGGCGAAAAATTAAAAAACCCCCGAAAATATGGGGAAAATTTGAATATAACGCTTATTATTGTGATCTTTGGGATTCTGACAGAACCACCCTAAAGCCCACAAAATTAATTCCCATGTCTGGAGCCATCATAAAACGGCTATTTGCCCTAGAAAACTTGGCTTCATGATACCACCCACCACCCT
>JASLKL010000226.1 GCA_030747605.1 Verrucomicrobiota bacterium
TTCCGCTCGGAATTCATTCACCACTCAGGTGAACACCCTGAAGAGCCTATTGTCCGCCGACTTTGCTTCAGTAGCGGAAAATGAACTTTCTCCGGTTGGCGAACTGAACCCAGTTCAGACCGTCTTCAACCGGACCGACAGTTGGGACAAAGCCTTAAATAATCGTCCTGATATTATAAAAAGCTCCATATCATTAGAGCGCGCAGACATTCAGCTGAAATTCGACAAAAATCAACTGTACCCCCAACTGGACTTAACAGGTAGCTACGGATTGGCTGGAAGTGATAACGCAATCACAGCGTTCAAAGACAAACTCCCCTACATATCTCGGAGCGCAACTTTCGACAACTCCTTCCGAGACATACGAGGTGGCGACTATCAAAACTATTCTTTTGTTTTGTCCTTCAACATCCCAATCCCCAATCGTTCTGCACGAGCCAGATATAAGTCTTCACAAGCCAAAAAATAAATAGCGCTGCTTCAACACAAGCGACTCGAACAAACAATCATGATCAACATTGACTCGCTTATACGTCAGGCAGAAAGCAGCTACGAACGAATTGAAGCAACTCGCCTTGCGCGAGTAAGTGGCGAACTTGCCGTTAAGAATGAAAGGACTCTGCGTGACGAAGGAGCCAGCACTGACTTTGTTGTGCTGCGAGCTGAACGTGATTTGACTTCACGTCGTTACTCCGAAATTCGCGCCAAAGCTGACTATCTAATCTCGCTAGTTGCTCTTGCAGAGGCCGAGGGAAGCATACTTGAAAAGCACGCTATCAATGTTGAATTTACTGAGGAGTAAGATAATAAATTTTTAATCCAATTTGATTGTTGCCGAAACTGGCTGGTGATCACTCGGATACTGTTTACTGTCATCATACAAAACGATTTCTGCCTCGCTTGTCTTTACAGGCCCTTTCGATAACACCCAATCAATTCTTCTAGTCCCCTTTTGAGTGGGCCTAAAACCATTCATTGTATTCCATTCAGAATTGATCGCTTTAGTTGCTGAAAGCAGCGTGTCCGTAAATCCACCGTCATTCACTAAAGTATCGTATGCCTTGTTCATTTTTGCTGTGGCATTGAAATCTCCAACCAATAAAATTGGCAGATTGGTTTTAAGCTCTCTTACCTTCTTGTTTATGAGTATTGCAGATTTTTCTCGGGCCGGCTGTACCCGATGATCAAAGTGTGTGTTCCAAAAATAAAATTGTTTATTGGTATTTTTGTCTCGAAATAAAATCCATGTCACCATTCTTCGGTTACTGTGCCCCCAAGTGGCAGAAGCGATAACATCTGGAGTATCTGACAGCCAAAAATGATCATATTTCATAATCTCAAAACGATTTGCCTTATAAAATATGGCCATAAATTCCCCTCGACTCCCACCATCACGACCTGTGCCAAACCAAGTATATTCAGGGATTTTTTTATTTAACTCTTTAAGTTGATAAAATTTTCCCTCCTGAGTCCCTATAATATCAGGTTTTTTTTCATTAATAAGACTCGCCATAACCGGAAGGCGATCGGGCCATGCATTAGGCTTGCTGTTACTTGCATAACGGAGATTGTATGCCCAAACCTTGAAAGAATCATCGGCAAGCCCGGTTTGGCTAAGCGAAAGAAATCCAACTAATATCAATAAGAAGTAACGCATGCCAATGACCTACTCGAATCACCAACCAGCTGCAAGCAGGAAGCTTCATGTAAAATGCTATTGCCCGATAAATTTTAAGTCTAAAAACGATGTGCCAAACCTTAACCAAAGAGGGATGGTAATCAGACTAAAAAGCGTAGTTGCTATCGCTACCTGGGTTGCAATTACAGGGTTTCCTCCATACATACGGGATATCAAAATTGGAAACATCGCAGCTGGCATCGAAGCCTGAATAAGCACCACCTGCTTTAGTTCAACCGAAAACGGTAGCCAATTTGCAGCCAAGATCATCAATGCTGGAAGCAAGCCCAATCGTAAAATAATACTCGTCCAGCATACCCGGAATGCTGAGCTAAATTCACACTGAGCTAAATAGTCTTTCATCATCGCACCCATCAACAAGATAGACATCGGTATTGCACACATGCCCAGCATGTCAATCGATTTGATAACTACTTCTGGAATGTACAAATATAGCCCAGTAGCATTTATAATAAGTGCAAATACTACTGAAAGAAACGGAGGATTAAGCACC
>JASLKL010000227.1 GCA_030747605.1 Verrucomicrobiota bacterium
AAGATTGGCTGATATAATTGAACCAAACGTAAGCGTACTAAACCACTACGAAGGCTGGGTATTTGCATTGGAAACTGCCGATTTTACACTTAAGGATCACTTCAAGGTAGCAGCCCTAGATGGATTTGGACTCAAAGGCCACACAGCTGCAATCGGAGCTGCCGGAGGGGCATTACATTATGTGAGTCAGCATCTTCGACGAGATGTGACACACTTCACTCAACTAACTTTTTATGAAGTAGCAGACTATCTTATACTAGACGCAGCAACACTTAAACATCTAGAAATACTTGAACCTCTACATCGTGAGGCAAGTAAGCCAGCAACCCTATATAGTGCACTAAACCGAACCTCGACACCTATGGGAGCTAGAAGGCTTCGAGACTGGCTGACCCAACCGCTTTCATCCATATCTAAAATAAGAAAAAGGCAACAGGCTGTAGCTAAATTTATAAATCACAGCACAATATTAGATAACTTTTTCGAAAGCCTAAGAGAAGTGCGGGATTTAGAACGCATGATTAGCCGCCTCAGCATCGGATCTGGCAATGCACGGGATCTCGTACAACTACACCATGCATTACTTCAGTTACCCAACTTAAAAAGGATGATCGATGAAGTGCAAAATATAGATGATGGAATACCATCATCCTTAAACGACAAGATATTTAAAGAAGACAAACTCAACGAAACTCCTTTATTGCTAAACCACCTAGGCAGTCAACTCCATGAATTACCAGAAGTCACAGAATTAGTATCGCGATCCATTGTCGACGAACCACCAATAGCACTGAAAGAAGGCGGTATCATTCGTGAAGGATTTAATTCCACACTAGACGAGCTTCGTATTGGGGCAACAGAAGGAAAAAACTGGATCGCAAAACTCCAAAAAGAGGAGATGGAAAAAACTGGTATCACCTCCCTCAAGGTGCGTTTTAATTCCGTTTTTGGTTATTTTATTGAGATAACCAAAGCTAATCTCGACAAAGTACCAGAACATTACACCCGTAAACAGACATTAGCTAATGCTGAACGATTCATCACCCCTGAACTAAAGGAAATGGAAGGGAAAATCCTCGGCTCCGAGGAGCGCAGCCAAAAACTCGAGTATGAATTGTTCCAGAGTGTGCGTGAACAGGTACTAAAGTGGCTACCTCAAATTCAAGAGATTTCCTCTGCACTTGCGCAACTGGATGTACTTGCTGGATTTGCGGAAAATGCCCGTTTACACAGCCATGTGTGCCCAGATATATGTGACGATGGGGTTTTAAATATTGATGATGGTCGTCACCCGGTTTTAGAGCAATCTATGATTGGTAATCCGTTTGTACCTAACGACACAGAATTAGAAGGAAAACAACAACAGATCGCAGTAATTACTGGCCCAAATATGGCAGGTAAGAGCACTTACATAAGACAAGTCGCTCTGTTAACTCTGCTTGCGCATACTGGAGCGTTTGTACCTGCAAAAAAAGCTCGAATAGACCTAGTTGATCGTATCTTCACCCGCATAGGTGCTAGCGATGATCTATCACGAGGCCAATCAACCTTCATGGTTGAAATGAGTGAGACTGCAAACATTTTAAATAACGCTACAAACCGCAGTCTTGTTGTCCTAGATGAAGTTGGAAGAGGAACAAGTACTTTTGACGGACTTAGTCTAGCATGGTCCATTTTAGAACATTTACATAATCAAGTTGGTGCAAAGACCCTTTTTGCAACACACTACCATGAATTAACCGAACTTGCTGAAAGGCTACCGCGGCTGCAAAACTTTAATGTCGCCGTCCGCGAGTGGAATGAACAAATTGTTTTCTTACATAAAATTGTCGAAGGTGGTGCAGACAAAAGCTATGGCATTCACGTAGCCCGCCTAGCCGGAGTTCCAAAACCGGTAATCGAGCGAGCTAAAGATATCCTAAAAAATTTAGAGGATACCGAATTATCCCCCGATGGTAGTACTCGTTACGCCTCCAGGCAATCAGCTGAAAGAGAGACACTATCCAAAATTAAGCCTTCACCTCAACTTGATCTCTTTGCCAGCCAATGACAGCTTGACCTCCCAGTCTTGCTTAGCCAAGCTCCCCGCCCACTTGGAGAGATGGCTGAGTGGTCGAAAGCGCTCCCCTGCTAAGGGAGTATAGGTTAACGCCTATCGAGGGTTCGAATCCC
>JASLKL010000228.1 GCA_030747605.1 Verrucomicrobiota bacterium
TTAAAACAATCTGTCTTTCATTGGCATCTTCCGGAAGATGCTTTCGAATAGGCGTAAGCAAAACATGCCCCAGACTAAAACGATCACCTGGATGTGCCGCTGCCCGAAATAGAGATAACAAAGCCGAGCCCAGCGGATTATCAGCCCCAGGGCTGATTGTCGATTCACCCACAACTGTCACCTCAGGTATCTCACCCCGGAGAAAGTTGACCATTTTACGAACAACCTCATTTTTTTGAACAATTACCGCACAACTCAACCCATTTTCAGTGGGTCTAATTTCTCTGATCAAATCAGCAACTAGCAGGAAACGGTCAGTATCATTTTCAACAGTCAAATAAAGAGCCTGCCCTGTATCTTCCTGCCTTGCTGATATATGCTTTTTCCATATTCGACTCCATCGCTCTACGGCAATGCCGTATTCATCATAAGCACTCAAGACCGAGAGATCTCCGAAAACAGCATTAACAAGATCCAAAACCTCAGAAGAGGATCGCCATGATTTCTCAAGCGACTGCACTTGAAAATCATCACCAATACCAGCTTGATATCGTGTTTCCAAATAATCAAATAACGTAGGGTCTCCGCCTCTCCATTGATAAATTGACTGTTTTGGATCTCCCACACAAAACAAGGTGCGCTGTCCTTCTGGATCTTGCATGACCTCATCTATTAACCCCTCAAAAACTCGCCACTGCGCTCTACTCGTATCTTGGAATTCATCCAGTAACCAGTGGTCAAATTGACCATCTAAGCGATACTCAATATCTAGCCTATTTGGCCCTCTTCCTCCCAATATCGGCGAATTCTTATTTGGAGCGAGAAGCATTGGAAAATCTGAAAAGGTTAGTCGCCCTGCCTTCCTAACCTGATCATCATAATACTCTTCAAACAAATCCAATAAATTATGAATTCCCTTCGTTTGAATAAGCTTATTCTCTAGTTCACATGCAATACAATGTCGCATCATACGAGCTAATTGACATTCAAACAAATCACTAACCGTATAAGATTTATTACGTTGAACGAACTCCCATCCCCCGTCTCCCATAGTGGATAAATCCCTCAGAACCTGACTAAACAAAACAGTCGGCTTACTGGAATGATACAAACTCTTACCTGGTGCCCATGCCTTTAAGTGGTCGAATATTTTCGACCATCCATTGTGAATTTCTTTGGTAAAATTATCTTGTATATCCAATTCGCTTTCAAGCACCTCAACCATTTCAAGTAATTCATCCTTCTGTTTAATCCAAGGATTACCTTCAGGCCAAATACGAAGTGGATCTCCCCAGTATTCTCCTGAAGACTCCCGCATAAACAACTCATGACAATCATCTAAATGCCGAGAAAAAGCCGAAACAAAATCACGTTTATCCTTTCCAGCGGAAGCCAAACGGTGCGACTCAATAATTGCTTCGCGAGCACTTTTATCTGCTTTCCGACTGTCAAAAATCCACTCAAGCACATTCGACCGCGCTCTCTTCCGCTCAAACTCGCTCATTATCTCAAATTCACCCCCCAGCCCAAACTCGAGCGGAAAAAGGCCAAGCATCCGATGAAAAAAACTATCGATGGTTCCAAGTGAAAGCTGAGGCATACTCTCAATCAGTCTGCGCAATGCACTTACAAAGTCAGCTTGGCTAAGATTGATCGTATCTTTTTCGCTAAATGCAATCTCTTTACCCAATAGTTTAGCTTCATCATTACAGAGCGCAGCATTTGACAACTTAGTCAAAATTCCCTCAAAAAACTCACCTGCCGCCTTCTTAGTGAATGTCAACGCGATTACTTTTTCAGGAGGCACTCCATTCACCAATAGTTGAATAAACCGATTAGTTAGCTTAAAGGTTTTACCCGAACCAGCAGAAGCTCTAATAAGCGTATTTACAATTTTCATCGGGCAACTCTGTTCTCTGGTTCCATCGCGGTAATTTCCTCTTCACCGAATAATATTGAGTCGTAATCCTCGTATTCCGGTTTAGGACTCGGCGGCCAAAACCGG
>JASLKL010000229.1 GCA_030747605.1 Verrucomicrobiota bacterium
TGGCATTTGTGCACATCGCGGTGTAAGCGATTCACATCCGGAAAATACGATTACGGCGTTTCGTGAGGCAATCCGGCTTGGTGCACATATGATCGAATTGGATGTTGCACTCTCCAGTGATGGGAATTTGGTGTTAATGCACGACCATACGGTTGACCGCACAACCGATGGAAGTGGAAGAGTTGAAGAATTGTCGCTTGCTGATTTAAAAGAATTGGATGCCGGTTTCTGGAAAGACAGCCGCTTCAAGGGAGAACAAATTCCCACGCTTAAGGAGGCGATCGACATCATGCCATATAATATTTGGCTAAACATACATCTCAAAGGCGGGGTTGACTTGGCCGAAAAAACAACCCGACTCATTGCATCGGAAAACCGATTGCATCAGGCATTCTTGGCCTGTAGTGCTAGAGCAGCAACTGCTGCCAGGCGGGTTGAGTCTCAAATTAAAATCTGCAACATGGATAGACAGGCAAACAATCTCAAATACGTGAACGAAACGATTCGGTTTCGTTGCGAGTTCATTCAGTTACTGGGTGGCATAAGTGTTGATCCAATACACACCAGGCGTTTAAGGGAACATAAGATTAGGATCAACTATTGCTGTGCAAATGACCCGGAAAAAGTGGAACGACTATTTGAAGATGGAGTCGAGTTTCCGTTGGTTGACCGAGTGGGGGAGATGTTAGAAGTGTCTGATAAGAAAGGTATCTCCCGTTTGAAGCCAATCTATCGACCTCCTCCGCAAACACGGCGGCAAGACGGGTGAAGAATTGAAAGCTAAAGGGAAGTAGACCAGTCAACTCGGCGGCAACAGTTAAAACGCCTTGAAAACTCGCTTTAGCGTGGCCACTCTTTCTCCGGTTGAACCATTAGAGCTATGAAAAAACTAATTTTATTAAACATATTCCTGCTTCTCTCCTTCTCTTTTTTTACTACCACAATATTCGCACACGACGGGCATGCTGTTCCCAAGCCAAAAAATCTCGATGATTTTCTCGCCTCGTTTAAACCGCTTGGTTGGAATATAGGGAAAACACAAATTATCAGTAAAAAAGTCGGCGATAACTTGCATGTTCTCTTCGGTACAGGCGGTAACATTGCTGTCAGTATCGGCGACGATGGCGTTCTAATAGTAGATGATCAGTTTCCAGCACTAATGCCTAAGATAAAATCCGCGATAGGAAAACTGGGAGGAAAAGGGATTGATTTCGCCATCAACACACACTGGCACTTTGATCATGCGGAAGGCAATATAGCCCTCGGCCCTGAGGGGACTTGGCTTGTTTCCCAAGCGAACTCACGGGAAATGATGAAGCAAGATCACATCATCAATCTGGTGGTCACTTCCTATGAGCAAAAGGCCTACCCTGAAAGCGCCTGGCCGGATATTACCTTCGATAAGACTATGCAGTTTCATTTCAATGGAGAGCGTATCGATTTAATGCACTTCGGAGCTGCACATACAACAGGTGACACGGCTGTGATTTTTCGGGGGCACAACGCCGTTCACATGGGCGATGTATACAACAATTCAGGTTACCCGTTTATCGATGCCGGAAATGGCGGTAAGTTCGACGGGCTCATTAAGTTCTGCTCTAAAACATTGAATCAAATAGACGAGAACACAGTTGTGATCCCTGGTCACGGACCGGTATCAGATTACCAGGGTCTAGCTGATTATATTGAAATGTTGACCATCATCCACAAGCGTATGATGGCGTTGATTGATAACGGCGCTTCACTAGAGGATGTATACGCTGCAAAAGTCACAAAAGAATGGGATAAGAAACAAGGTAATCCGACCGGCTTTATCAATCGCGCCTATATGAGCCTGACTCACCGCGTACTAATTGATAAGCGATAGCAACACCACAGTATTGGACATTTAGCGAATTCGCC
>JASLKL010000022.1 GCA_030747605.1 Verrucomicrobiota bacterium
TCCCTTTATCTTGAGTCAGTCCGCTGAGTATAGAGATGTCTCGATGAACAGGAGATAAAGGCTGCAGGATTCGAGTTAAATCATAGTGGGCTCCTTCAACGCTAGGCTTCCACTCTTCCATGTGGATTCCGTTTGGCACAAACATAAATGCCATGCGAACCGGAGCCTGCCCAGTTGTGTTGGCCAGAGCTTTGATCGGAGCCATGCTTTCCAGCAAGGGCAGTGACACGGCAGCCCCGAAGCCTTTTAAAAATGTGCGCCTAGGGATGTTCTTAGTCATTTTTTTCAAGTTGTAAGTTGCTATACCTAAATGGCTTGCTATTCACAACGCCGTGAATGAGCGCGGAAAAACGGAAATCGTTAGATTTCAATTCCCTGCAAATCTCGTCCACTGCGCATTTATCATAATACTCTAAACCTCGTCCAAGGGCGAAAGTTAGCAATTTTTCGGCGAGCGTGCGAATAAAAGTTTCACGAGATTTGAGCACGGTTTTAAGTCCTTCGGGCCCATTAATTTCTTCGCCGGTTGGGAGTTCCCCAGAAGGATTGATTGGAAATTTACCATCCACATCTCGCCAAGCGCCGATGGCGTCAAAATTTTCTAATGCAAAACCCAGAGGATCCATCTTTGCATGGCAGGTAGCACACTCACTTTTCGCACGATGTATTTCAAGGCGTTCACGAAGCGAGCTACTAGCGGCGGCTTCTTCGGTCTCTTCAAGTTCTTCTACGTCGGGAGGAGGAGGAGGAGGAGGGGTGCCAAGAATTTGTTCCAAGATCCATTTGCCACGTAAAACTGGTGAAGTGCGTGTGGGGTTGGAAGTAATTGTAAGGATACTGGCTTGGGTTAATATCCCTCCCCTGCCGCTACCCTTGGGCAAGCTCACTCTTTGAAATTTAGCCCCCTTCACTCCGTCAATTCGGTAATGCTTTGCAAGCTGCTCGTTTAGGTATGTGAAATCCGAGTCGAGAAATTCGAGAACACTTCTATCCTCGCGTATCAAAGCGGCGAAAAATAGCTCTGTCTCCCTCTTCATTGAATCGCGAAGGGAATCGTTGAAGCCAGGAAACTTTTCAGGATCGGGGGTTGCCGTATTAAGGTTTCGGATTTGTAGCCATTGGCCGGCAAAGTTTTCGACCAGTGCATCAGACTTAGGATCAGCTATCATTCGGCGAATTTGAGCCTCCAACACAGGGCGATTTGAGAGTTCGCCCTTTTTTGCCAAAATGCGGAGCTCGTCATCCGGCATACTGCTCCAGAGGAAATATGATAGCCGCGATGCAAGCTCCCAGTCGTTTAATTTTCGAATCGATTCTTTATTACTTGGCCTAGTATCGAGCTCCCATCGGAAGAGAAAATGCGGCGATACCAGAATAGCTTGCGTTGCTAGTTGCATGCCTTTTTCAAAAGAATCCCCTGCGGCTTGGGCCATGTCGACGAATGATAGCAGTCTAGAAATTTCCTTTTTTTCAACAGGGCGGCGAAAAGCCTTATTGGCAAATTGGGCTAATGATTCTTGGGCAATTTTACGGGTTTCATTTGGGGCCGGCTGGCGAATTATTACGCGACGATGAGAGTCAGGCAGAGTTGGTTGAGGGGCGTCCAGTGGGCCGATCATTTTTGTTTCCCGAACAAAAAGATTTCTGTCTCCACGCAGTGCTGGATCAGGAGAGTCATCATTTACGTAGTTGTTCAAGTATGCGACCGAGATTCGGTGATTGCCTTTGCTTGTGTTTAGTTTGACCAAAAACTTTTCGGGAGCATCTTCCAGCCCTTTGACTTCGAATGTTTTTAATACTTGGCCATCTAGAGACACCTGCATTTTTGGTAGTTCTTCTCCGGCGAGAGTGCCATATGCATTTATTTGAAGAATGTATTCCCCTTTTGAGCGGAAGGGATAGCGAATGTCGATACTTCCTTCACGCCATAACCCCCAGTAGCTGTCATTTTCAATTCGAACTGCATCTTCGTCGCTTCGAGTTCCCCATTTCTTTGTCCTTATTGCATCTTCGGGAGGATAAGGAGGAATGTTGGTTTTGATAGCTTGGGCCGTGATTTCTTCAGCTGCTTGCAAATATTTCTCCATCAAAATTGGAGATATCGAAAGAACATCACCAATATTGTCGAAACCGTATCCAACTTCATCATTAGGAAAATCCTCAGCAGGTTGGAAATCTAATCCGAATAGATCACGAATGGTGTTATTGTATTCGACGCGATTGAGCCTGCGTAGAGTTACGCGCCCAGGATTCACTGGAACGTCAGGATTCGAGCAGTCAAACTTGGCTAATTCTGCATCGATAAAATCCGTTAACAAAATCCGTTGATCCTCGGAAGGCTGAGGCTTTTTTTCAGGCGGCATTTCCCGAAGGCGGAGCGCATGGCTAACGCGCTCCCAGATGCGTGCATTCCGAAAAAAATCAGGCTCTGCTCCAAATGATTCAAGGTTCAGTTCTGCCTTGGCGCGTTTATTGCCATGGCAGCCGAAGCAGAGGCTTTTCATGACAGGCAGTATGTCTGAACCAAAATCTATTTGGCTATTCGGCTTGTCGGCAGCTTTGGCTTCATTCGCCCAGCACGACACTTGCCCTATAGTTGTAGCAAGGGCCAAAATGGCGATTTTCTTGCGCATTGAAACCATAACTTTTCCAAAAGTAGCTCAAAAGGAACGAAGCTACACGCTCCGATATTCAATTCTTTGTCATTATTAGAATCCGGAGAGCGGTTATTTTCTCGGCGATACGGGCTGAAGCCAAGCCTGTTCTTGTTCTCCAGAGGAATAAGGATTGGCCTTCTTTTTTGAAGATACAACGTGAGCCCGAACGTATAGCTCATCGCCCTTAAAGGTATAATTAGGCTCAATAGAATTTGTTTGGCTTAGTATTTCACCGATGCCGGCTTCACTTGGGTTTAATGAATTGCGCTTGGCTAAATCCTTGCTGTTCTTGAAGCCCTTGCGCGTTCCAACAAACCATGTTGTGTAGGTCACCCCTTTTTCTGCTGAGATTTTGAATGAGAAAGAGTTGCCTGATGTTTTAATTGAAGAGATGGAAACCCCGCTCGAGGAATAAAAATCTCCCTTCTCCATTGCTTCTATGATGGAGGAAGGAGACAGGGCTGATGCTTTTACCATTACCCAGCCGCGTCCGGTGTTGCTTTTGCCCACCGCTATTTGGTGGTAGTTATGTGCGTCATCAGTGGCAAGTCCAAACATTAGGGGAAGCTTATGGATACCTATCCTATAGGCGTTGATGATATCCCACATTTGGACAGTACTGAGATGCTTGGCGTCGCCGTAGTTGTTTACGGCTGGGTGGCCGTTATAAACTTCGAAGAATTGTTCGCCTTTCAGTTGAATCATATCAGTAGGTTTAAGTGCCCATCCAAAATTAGGATGATTGATATGCGGGAACATTAGCTGCCCGGTTTTTTTCCGCTGCTCAATAACCGCATTGACATTATTTTGAATAACGGAGGATAGGCTGCTTCCCCCTTGGGGCGGGATATAGTTTTTTAGGTTTGTAGCGTTAAGGTGAATTGGAACGCCCTGAAATTGGTCAGTAAGCTCCTCTGCTTGCATCAACAAAAATTTCCCTTTAATGCTCATCTTGGCCTGATATTCAGAGAAATTTTTGAGACGAACTTTTGGAACATTGTTTTCCGTTTTATGCTCTACCCAATCGGAACCAAACTTCTTAAGATATTTTTCGAAGGCCACTCTTCCGCCAGCGTTTTTTTCGGCATGAATCCAGTTGTCTCCCTCTGCAAGAATGTTGTGGTCCGAGATGCCAAGGAAATGGTAGCCATTCTCTCGATACCAATCGGCGATCATTTCAGGGTAATCATCTCCATCACTCCAAAGAGAGTGTGTATGGAGGTTCCCTTTCCACCATTTGGATTCTTCGGCGGATATGCCTGCAGAGCAGACCGCCAGCAACATAATGCAATGTGTTAATATTTTCATGTGATAGACGTAATCAAAATAAAATCTGATGGTTCTATTTCCAAGCCTTAACGCCCAGCGTTGAAAACGCTGGAATAAATAGACTCTTTTATTTTCCAGAGGAGAGACATGCTCATAGAAAGCGGGACCAGGACAAATGCCATAAAAAGCCAAGGACGCATATTCAGGATGAATTCCAGTATCCCAAGAATAAATACCGGGGGATCGTCTATTAGCGGCAGGATGAGCATAAAGCCTAATCCAACTGGGATCATTGACAGAAGTGAACGGTTCATTTTGGAAAATAATTGAGATTCAACTCGCAGCGTTTCGTCAGGCAGCATGGCGGACAGCCTTGCGAGCACTTTGTTTAGTGCCATTAAATAGAATACGAACGCCAAAGCTAGTAGCCAAACAGCTACGCCAAAGTAAACTTCGTCCGGGGCTCGATGGTGCCAATGTAAAAATGGCGATAGGCCTAAGTTCACTAGGCCCCAAAGTTTCGCTTGGAAAAGGGAGTTTTGCCAAATGCGTTCTTGAGGCTGGAAAAACTCGAATAGACGCAACCCATACCAAAGCATGCCGAAAGCTACCGAAGGTAAAAGCATTCCCATAGGAAATGCTGCATCAGTCCAGTTTGACATTGTAGCCATGATTGCAACGATTAGTGTGATCGGGAGCCCCCAAAAGAGAATGGATGTGCCGCGTGCAATCTTAGCCAATGAGGGCAGTAAATCCTGCGTATGCGGTTTTGATTCTTCCACTTTCACAAACTTAAATAGGTTTGGTCTCGCAACCCTTGTTTGTAGTGATCGAGCATTTTTGATCCTTCCGAAGGGGCAAGTTGCTCATTTAAGACTGCGTTATCTATCTGGGTTTTCATGCTTTGAATCAGCGTATTTTCGTTATATTGCACCATGTCCAGGACACTTGCAATGGAAGCCCCTTCAATTATTTCTTCGATGTAATACCCTTTTTTCTGGTTAGGATCGATAAACACGTGAACCTCGTTTACTCGACCAAATAAATTATGCATGTCACCCATAATATCCTGATATGCACCCATCAAAAAAAACCCGAGTTGATAAGGGTCAGGTCCGGTGATTGATGGAAGATGTAAGGATAGAGTGTTGTGCGACTTTTCTTGACCGATGAAGTGGCTGACTTGGCCGTCCGAGTCACAGGTAATATCCACTAGTCGTGCTTCTTGCTCCGGGGGCTGGTCCAGAGATCTAAGAGGCATTACAGGAAAAAGTTGATTCAGGGCCCAGTGGTCTATTAGTGATTGGAAAACAGAAAAGTTGCAAAGATATTGATCAGACAAGTTCTCGCTGAGTTGCTGTATCTCGGCCGGGACCATTGAGCGACCTTCAAAGTCCTGAACGACGGCACGGCTTATCTCCCAGTATAACGACTCGACCTTCGCTTTGTCCTCGAGTTCAAGAATGCCAAGATTGAACATGCTTTGTGCGGCTTCCTTAATTTCTTTAGCGTCATGCCACGCCTCCATTTTCCCGGATGATTTGAGGCTCTCCTGCAATTCTCGTAATTCCCCCACAAATTCATGTTCATTATTGCTGTAGGGAATTTGCTCAACTTTGCGGCTTTTGGACATACGCCCGAAAGCTTCAACTACAAGGACGCTATGGTGCGCAACAATTGTGCGACCGCTTTCACTTATAATCTCTGGATGAGGAACGCCTTCCTCGTTGCAGACTTCTGCCAAATGGTAAACTACGTCATTAGCATATTCCTGTAGTGAATAGTTTTTTGAACTATCACTCTTGGAGCGGCTGCCGTCGTAGTCTACAGCAAGCCCGCCGCCGACATCGAACCACTGGATGGGATATCCCAATTTATAAAGCTTAGCGTAGTAGCGAGATGCTTCTTGCACAGCTTTTTTGACAGTAAAAATATCCGGGACCTGGGACCCTATATGGAAGTGTAATAATCTAAAACATTCAGCTAGATTAATTTCATTTAAGTGTTTTGCTAATTCCAATAAATCAGCCGTGCCGAGACCAAACTTAGCGTTTTCCCCGCCACTAGCGGCCCATTTCCCATCCCCTTTGCTCCATAGCTTCACCCTGACGCCCAGAGTGGGCTTTATGCCCATTGCTTTGGAAACTGCCAATATAGGAGAGAGTTCTTCCATTTTCTCAATTACGAGCACAACGGTCTTACCCATCTTCTGGCCCATGAGCGCCGTCTGAATATACGACTTATCTTTATAGCCGTTGCATATAATAAGAGATTCTGGATTTTCTTGGATTGCAAGTGCGGCAAATAATTCCGGTTTGCTGCCGACTTCTAGTCCGATTTGATATGGTTTACCGGCCTCCAATATCTCTTCAACTACCTCGCGCAGCTGATTTACTTTTATTGGGAATACTCCTCGATAGCTACTTCTATAATTAAACTCAGCAATTGCTTTATGAAATGCAGAATTAATAGTTTGGACACGATGTTGAAGGATATCCTGAAATCTAATCAATAGAGGAGTGCGCAGATTTTTTTGCCGTGCTTCTTTAATGACATCACTCAGCCGAATCTTTACAGAGCAGTCGTCAGGCTTCGGACTGGAGATGACGTTTCCTTCGTCGTCGATATCAAAATAGCCACCGCTCCATTGGGCTATATGATACCTTCGTTTCGCGGCATCGATGGACCATTCTTCCGAAAGAATATTAGGAGAGTTATGACTCATGACACTCCGCAAGGGGCGCACACTAAAAGAGTGTACAATGTGAATAAATCGATATCAGTTTTATAAGCTCTTACAGAAGGCATCCAAGCGGTCCATGCCATTTTGAATGTTTGCCATGCTGGTAGCGTAGCTGATGCGAAAGTTATTATCTGCACCAAAGGCGATACCAGGGACGGCAGCAACTTTGGAATGAGCCAACAACCGATCGCAGAACGCAGCTGATTTAAGTCCGGTGCCTTCGATGTTTGGAAACAAATAGAAAGCACCGCGGCTGTTAACGCAGCTAACCCCGGGCATATTATTCAAGCGCTCAGCAGCATAACTGCGACGTTTGTTAAATTCGGTTAGCCACTCATCTAAGTGTGTTTGGGGGCCTGTAAGTGCGGCGACTGCTCCTTTTTGAGCAAAAGAAGTAGCGTTACTTGTGCTATGGCTCTGGAGCGCATTAATTGCTTGAGCAATTGGCTTAGGTGCAGCTAGAAAGCCGATACGCCATCCGGTCATCGAGTAAGCCTTAGCCAGTCCGTGCACAATAATAGTGTGCGCAAGATGTTCTTCTGAGAATCCAGTAACACTGGTAAATTCAGCTCCGTCATAGACGAGCTTCTCGTATATATCGTCACTCATTATCAGCACTCCATGTTCGACGCAGACATCACCTAGTGCCCTTATTTCTTCTTTCGAGTAAACCGAGCCTGTTGGATTACTGGGAGAATTGAGAATGAACAATTTTGTTTTTGGAGTTATAGCTTCACGCAGTTGTTCTGGGGTAACTTTGAATTCGCTAGCGTCAGTGGTTTCAATGACAACAGGGTTAGCCCCGGCCAGTTTAGCCATCTCAGGATAGCTTAACCAGTAAGGCGAAGGGATTATTACTTCGTCGCCGGCCTCGCAGGTAGCATAAATAGCATTAAAACAAGAATGCTTTCCTCCGCAGTTTACTATTACTTGGCTTGGCTCGTATTCAACGCTGTAGTCTTGGTGGAATTTATCTGCAACGGCTTGTCGAAGTTCTGGGATGCCGCTACTTGGAGTATACTTCGTGAATCCATCCGCCAAAGCCTGAGCGGCTGCATCCTTGATATGTTGGGGGGTATCGAAGTCCGGTTCCCCGGCTCCAAAGCCAATAACGTCTTCTCCCGCTGCCCGGAGCTCTTTTGCCTTGGCTGAAATAGCTAAGGTAAGTGAAGGGGCGAGCGATGCTGCTCTACTTGATATCGAGTAGTCCATATCTTCTATTTTAAATTATGATAAAGGAATTCGGAGATTATCCTCCAACTTGTGCGCGGGCTTCTTCGGCTAAAGCCGTACTCAAGTATCGTTCGCCTGTTGAACAAGCGACGGTAACGATGGTTTTCCCTGCATTCTCAGGGCGCTTAGCTACTTCCAGTGCAGCACAAACATTTGCTCCGCTTGAGATACCGCAGAGTATTCCTTCTTCCTTGGCTAATCGGCGAGCCATCTTGAAAGCATCATCATTACTCACCTTAATGCACTCTTTGATCTGATCATCTCCATTTTCCCCTTTTAGATGTAGGTTTGACGGGACAAACCCAGCTCCTGTCCCTTGAATTTTGTGAGGGCCAGGGGTCAACTCTTGGCCAGCAAGTGTTTGAGAGATCACTGGGGAGTCTTCAGGCTCCATTGCAATAGCTTGGAAAGTGGCTTTACGAGGTTGAATTACCTCGTAACAGCCTGTCAGCGTTCCTCCAGTTCCGACTCCTGCGACGACTATGTCCACTGCCCCATCGGTATCTTCCCAGATTTCCTCTGCCGTTGTGCGACGGTGAATTTCTGGGTTCGCAGGATTTTCAAATTGCTGTGGTATCCAAGAATTTGGAGTGGAGGCGGCTAGCTCATTGGCCTTTTCAATGGCGCCTTTCATTCCCTTTGGCCCTTCCGTGAGCACTAATTCTGCGCCAAGCATAGCCAGTAAAGTTCGACGTTCCAGAGACATGGTTTCTGGCATTGTGAGGATAAGCTTGTACCCCTTGGCCGCTGCTACAAAGGCGAGCGCTATGCCGGTATTGCCGCTGGTGGGCTCAATGATTACTGTATCACTGGTGAGACGGCCGCTTTTTTCTGCCTCTTCGATCATCGCCATTCCAATGCGATCTTTGACGCTGGAGAGCGGATTGAAGAATTCACACTTTAACAAGATCTCGGCACCAATTCCCTCGGCGACTTTATTTAATCGAACCAGAGGAGTGCGACCAATGGTTTCAACAATGTCATTATATATTTTTCCCATTTCTATAAATGTAGTTGCTTAGGTTAAGTGTAGGGCAATCGAAGCCCAAACTATGCCTATTTCTTGGCAGCGGTCCGTTTACGCTTAAGGTAAGCTTTTCGGCGCTGACGCTTGATAAGTTTATTGTGTTGTTTGCCCATGATGTTTAAACATTTTCCGCGCAAAGGCGGCCAAAGATTATGCGGATTCACCGATTCATGTTCAAACACTATTTATTATTTGCTCCAATTATAGCAGTTGTATTGAGCCTTGGCTGTAAATCAACCAAGAATCGGGAACCTGGAGAAAATTATGCGCTGGTGAATTTTTTTATTGAGCAAAATAATGATGGGACGAAATATTCTAAGCTCGTTTCTATTTACCCATCGGACCCGGAGCTATTCTATGTCAACAGCAAGCCGTTTCTGGATACTGCCGACTTGGAGCGAGTTACCCTGATGGATGCAACAGGTGGCTTTGCCTTGCAGTTTCAGTTTAATAGACATGGTACCGCGGTATTGGAGAGTTACACCACTTCTTCAAAAGGAAAGAGGATGGCTATTTTTTGCCAATTTACTGACTCACGAGTGATAGCAGCGCCAATGATAACAACGAGGAAAACAACAGGTATAATTCGTTTTACACCTGACTGTACTCGCGAAGAGGCAGAGCAAATTGTCAAAGGCTTAACTAACGCGATCAAGGAAATCAAAAAAAATAGCTGATGAGTAGAGCCCCAGCGCTTCTTACCCTAATCTCGCTTATTATCCAAAATGCGAGCGTGCTTGCACAGGCGTTTCAACTTCCTACCCCAAACAGAGCGATTCTTTTGGAAGGCCAGGAGGAGCGTTACTTTACACCAACAATAGGTCGAACATGGGAGAGCGGAACCTTCGGCTGTGTTCGGTCAGATGGATGGCAAATGCATGAGGGGATAGATATTAAATGTTTAGAAAGGGATAAGAAAGGTGAGCCTATAGATCCTGTAAGCGCTGCGGCTGACGGCATAATATCATATATTAATTCAAAGCCAGGGTTATCAAACTACGGCAATTATATAGTAATGCGACATCAAATAGATGGGATGGATATATATACACTTTACGCACATCTTAGAAGAATTGCTGGAGGACTTAAGGTCGGGCAATACAAAAAGACAGGAGAAATAATTGCGACAATGGGGAGGACCGCAAATACAAGACAGGGGATTTCAAGAGAACGAGCGCACCTTCATTTTGAAATCAATTTATTAGCAAATGAATCCTTTCCAGCATGGTATAAGAACCGGTTTCCTGGTCAAAGAAATGATCATGGAAAGTGGAATGGGCAAAATTTGATAGGCCTCAATCCGTGGGATATTTTTGTTTCTCAAAAGAAAGCAGCATCAGCCCGTCGTCAGTTTAGCTTATTAAAATATATAAAAGAGCAGCCTGTTTTGTGCCGCATAAAGGTAATAAAACCGAAGAATTTTAAATTATTAAAGAGGTATCCTTTACTTGTGACAGGATCTCATAGAGGGGAATTGGCGGGGTATGAGGTGAGTCTAAATCCCAACGGGGTTCCGGTAAGGATAATCCCGATAGCAACAGAACAATTAGAAGCAAAGGGATCTGCCGAGGTTGTTGTTGATCCTCAAGTTTATAAAGCTGCCCCTTGCCGCAAATTGGTATTTAAGAAAGGGCAAAAGTGGGTTCTTACGGCTAAAGGCATGGCGCACCTAGATCTAATTACAAAGTAAAGTAATTTATAAAATAAGTAGAATTATATAATTATAATTCACTATGAACATGGCCCCTTTTAATTTACTTTTTTGTTATGGAGAAGATAGGGATCATAGGCGGCAGCGGGCTTTACGATATTGAAGGATTTGATGCGAAGGAGTGGGTAAGCTTAGACACGCCATTCGGAAGCCCTTCTGACGACTTTCTGTCTGGCAAATTCTCAGGGAGGGACGTCGTGTTTTTGCCTAGGCATGCAAGGGGCCATCGTATTCTTCCTAGCGAACTTAATCACCGTGCAAATATCTGGGCGATGAAGCAATTAGGGGTCTCATGGATTATAAGCGTTAGTGCGGTTGGGTCATTGCAGGAAAAGTATGCGCCTGGAGATTTCGTTCTAATTGATCAGTTCATAGATAATACCAAGCAGTCATCATCTCATTCTTTTTTTGGAAAAGGGATTGTTGGGCATATTCCTTTTGGAGAACCGATCTGCGATGAATTACGGGAAATCCTTGTTAGGGCTGCTTCGGAAGCAGGTGTTACAGCTCATGACCGTGGCACCTACGTTAATATGGAAGGTCCGGCATTCAGTACTCGGGCAGAATCCTTACGTAACCAGAAATTGGGATTTGATGTGATAGGCATGACAAATTTGGGAGAGGCTAGATGTTCAAGAGAAGCTGAGATTTCGTATGCTACTTTGGCTATGATCACAGATTATGACTGCTGGAAAGTTGAGACAACCCCAGTATCTGTAGAGGAAATTATTATATGCCTTAATAAAAATGTAGCTAATGCAAAAAACATTATCGGCAAGGCAATTGAAATGATTCCTGCAAACTCTAGCTGGCCCAGTCATAAAGTTTTGGACAATGCGATAATGACAGCTCGAGATTCTTGGCCTAGCGAAGCGAAAGACAGATTGAAGCCTATTATAGGAAGATTATTAAAATAGATGTTCCACGTGGAACATTAAAGATCTCCGCAGCAAGAATTATGAGGTCCTTGGTTTTCAACGCTATCCGTGAGCTCTTTTTTCCCTCGTTTGATCCATACCATCAAAAGAGAAACATCGGTTGGGTTAATACCTGATATTCGAGATGCCAGCCCGATTGTAGCTGGCTGTATTTCTTTCAACTTAAGTCTAGACTCCGTTCGCAAGCCAGGGATTTGATCATAATCTATCCAATCAGGAATAGGGCGAGCCTCCATTTTCTTGAATTGTTCGACTTCTGTTTCCTGTCTTTCAATATAGCCTGCATATTTGATGTTGATTTCTACCTGCTCAGCAACTTCGGACGAAAGAGGAAGATCCGGCTGAGGAAGATCTTTATGGCTGAAGTCATTCCGCTTTAATAGTTGCTCCAAAGTGTGAGTTCCCTGCCTGGTCTTTTTTACTCGCTCCAGTTCTTTTTGGTATTGAGATTGTTTTCGTATAAAAATTTCATATTGGCGTTTAGAAAGCAGACCTGTTTGGTTGCTGATTTCGCAAAGTCGCAAATCTGCGTTGTCTTGCCTCAGTAAAAGCCGATATTCTGCACGAGAAGTGAACATTCTGTAAGGCTCAGCTGTGCCTTTTGTAATGAGGTCATCTATTAGCACTCCGATATATGCTTGGTCGCGCCTTAAAACTAAACCTTTTCTGCCTTGAATTTTTAGTGCGGCATTAATTCCTGCAATCAGTCCCTGGGCGCCAGCTTCTTCGTAGCCTGAGGTGCCATTAATTTGGCCTGCCAAAAATAGATTTTCGCAGGGCTTGGTCTCTAGGGTGTTTTTCAATTGGGTCGGAAAGGCGAAATCATATTCTACTGCATAGGCCGGCCTAAGGATTTCTGCATTTTCGCAGCCGTTGATGGATCTCACCATTTCGTACTGAACTTCAAATGGTAAGCATGTAGAAAATCCGTTTACATAAATTTCATCCGTTCCGATTCCTTCTGGTTCCAAGAAGATCTGGTGGGATTCTTTATCGGCAAAACGTACAATCTTGTCCTCGATTGAGGGGCAGTATCTAGGCCCGATTCCTTCAATTTCGCCTGAGTACATAGGCGATTTATGAAGATTCGCTCGAATGATTTCGGCAGTTTTGTCCGTTGTATTGGTTATGTGGCAGGGCAACTGGCCGTTAAGCCGGTCCAAGATAGACCCTGGAGGGAACCTCCCTCCAGAATGGCCTATATCTTTTGGATTTACTCCCGAATGTTCCACGTGGAACAAATCTTCTTTCCAAAAGCTGAAACAAGGAACGGGATCGTCCCCAGGTTGCGTAGTGGTTTTGGAGAAATCAATAGAGCGCCTTAATAGGCGAGGAGGGGTCCCGGTTTTTAATCTGCCTAATTCCAGCCCGACCGCTTTCAAGGAATCAGAAAACCCCCCTACCGCGCTTTCTCCAGCCCTTCCTCCCTTCTGTTTGTTGCCCCCGACATGCATTAGGCCCTTAAGAAAGGTGCCGGTTGTAATAACAACAGATGTGCCCTCGTAGCGGGTTTCCATTGTTGTCTCCACGCCCATTACTTTTCCTGCCTTTTGCACGAGTTCAGAAACTTGTCCTTGCCGGATATCTAGGTTTGGTTCGCGCTCGCAGATCCACTTCATGCGGAATTGGTATGCTTTCTTGTCGCACTGTGCTCGGGGCGCTCGAACGGCGGGGCCTTTTTTTGTATTGAGCATCCTAAACTGAAGGCCCGTCATGTCAGTGCACTTTCCCATTTCTCCGCCTAGTGCGTCTATCTCCCGGGCTAAGTGTCCTTTTGCCAAGCCGCCGATCGCTGGATTGCAGGACATCTGCCCAATGGTATCGGCATTCATGGTTAGCATTAATGTTTGGCATCCTATGCGCGCTGCAGCAAGTGCGGCTTCAACGCCGGCATGTCCTCCTCCGACTACTATTACATCGTATTTTTTTGGGTATACGAACATTTATTTTTTGGCAGAAAAGGTTACAAGGTCGATGGAATCCGCCTCGTTTATTTTGATGCCTGAAGAACGGTTTGAAGATAAATGCAAGCAGATCTGATAGACTTCCTCGCGCTTAGTATTCACTCCCAGGGCATCAGCTATTTTATCAATTTGATGCGGTGAATTTGCATTTTTATTAAGGAAATTGATTATTTTTACTTGCAAATCAATGATTTCTTCCGCTGCTTTTTTCCCTGCTTCTACGCCTGGCTGGTGGTATGCATTAATGTTAACTAGCGTAGAATAATAGCCGACAGCGCGTTCGTATAAAGCGATCAATACTCCGATATTAAAACTGTCAATATTTGTAATATTAATAGTTATAGATTCGCGATCATTTTCATAAAGCGCTTTCCTCGTGCCTTGGTAAAACCCGTCAAGGTAATCCCCGGAAGTTATAAGTTCTTCAACTTGAATAGAGTCTCCACTTCTGTCTTTTAGCACACGAATGAAGGTAACAAAAAAATTATGAATGCCTTCGCGGAGCTGTTGCACATATGCGTGTTGATCAGTTGACCCCTTATTGCCATATACAGCGATTCCTTGGTTAACTACATTTTGCTCTAGATCTAACTCTTTGCCGATGGACTCCATTACAAGTTGCTGGAGGTATTTAGAAAATAATTCAAGGCGGTCTTTATAGGGAAGGATGACCATGTCTTTTTTACCATGTCCATCGCCAGCGTAATGCCACATGCAGGCCAGTTGTGCGGCTGGATTTTCTTCGAATGATTTGTGCCTCGTAACTTGATCGCAGGCTCTTGCTCCATCTAAAAGGCCTTCGATATCGATCCCTTGCAGTGCGGCAGGCAGTAGTCCTACTGAGGATGTTTCGCTGGTGCGTCCGCCTACCCAGTCCCACATGGGAAAACGCCTGAGCCATCCTTCTTTTTCGGCGATTTGGTCGAGGGTGCTGCCTTCGCCTGT
Organism: Verrucomicrobiota bacterium; assembly: GCA_030747605.1. Lineage (GTDB taxonomy): Bacteria > Verrucomicrobiota > Verrucomicrobiia > Limisphaerales > UBA1096 > UBA1096. Next base: position 14,488 of record JASLKL010000022.1, read on the forward strand.
GACGGCCACAGCGTGTTTTGTAAAATCTAATCCTTTGGACTTATATGCGGCCTGCATTTCAAGCATTCCATTACGCGTTTCTTTGGTTCCTCCGGATTTAGAAATCACAATAACAAGGGTATTCCCTAGAAAATTTGCTAATTTGCATTTAATTTGATCTATCCCGTCGGGGTCTGTGTTATCGATGAACCAAGCCTGCAACTTGTCTTCATTCGGTTTAGATAATGCTTTGGAAACGAATTGAGGGCCTAGGGCTGAGCCTCCGATTCCAACTACTAACAGATGTTCGAAGCGGCCTCCTTCGCCCGTAATAGTTCCGTCGTGTACCTCAGCCGAAAAGGTCGCGATCATGTTTATGGCTTCATCTATGGCATCACGGATTTCGGGGGTAGGGGCCAATTGAGAATTTCGGAGCCAGTAGTGCCCCACCATCCTGTTTTCGTCTGGGTTCGCAATCCCTCCCGCTTCAAGTGAATCCATTGCTTGAAAAGCTTTTTCCAAGCGAGGTTTAAATTCTTCAATGAATTCATCCCCGAACTTCATGCGGCTGATATCTAGCCCCAGATTGATTGACGGAAACTCAAAGTAATATTTTTTGAATCTATCCCACAGTTGATTGCTGTTAAGCTGAGGCATTTAAGTTTCGGTTTTGTGGCGGCCGAATTGGCACAACCGACGAATCCAACATAATTGGAGACCAAAGGCAATACGATGCTGAATTGCTTATTAAGTTGTCAGAATTCTTGAACCTCGCCGTTGGAAACTTTAGAAGCAGGGAAGTAATGCCAGCGAACGACCATATCCGTAGCAAACTCAGTAAAATTCCGCATAAGCCAGGGGTCTACCTGATGCGGGATCGGTTTGGCACAGTGATCTATGTTGGAAAAGCTAGAGCATTACGAAAACGGGTGAGCCAATACTTTCATCCGTCTCGTCGACAGGGGTGGGACCTTAAGCTGGCTGCATTAATTGAGGCCATCGAGGACTTTGATGTTCATATAGTCAAGAGTGAGCCTGAGGCCTTGTTGCTTGAAGGGAAATTGATCAAGGAATTCAAACCTAGATACAATGTTAGTTTCAGAGATGATAAAAATTTTCTTCTCATTAAGGTAAATCTTAAAGACGCCATTCCGAGGTTTACATTTACCCGAATGCGGCAGCAGGACGGAGCAAAGTATTTTGGGCCATTTGTAAGCAGCGGGGCCTGCCGGCGGACAACAACCATGTTGAGAAAAAAATTCAACCTGCGAGGTTGTCGGCCACTTGTTCCAACAAAGCGCGATTTCAAGCACTGCCTCTACGGGCACTTGCAGCACTGCTCCGCGCCTTGCGCGGGGAAGGTGACGCTGGAGGAATATCGCAAACAAGTTGCTGCTGCTTGCGATTTCCTAGAAGGACAAACCGAAGAGTGGGAAAAGGAGATTGAGGCGGAAATGCAAAAAGCATCAGCAGATTTGGATTTTGAGAAGGCAGCCCGGTGCCGGGATATCATTCAAGACCTTCGTGAGACCACCCGGAAGACACGAAAATTCTCAAGGATTCCAACAAACCTTCCTGGTGCAATTGATGTTGAGCGAGACTTAGGGAGCCTGGCCCTCGCTCTCAACCTTCCTGCGCCCCCTGAAAGGATCGAGGGGTTTGATATATCAAACATAAGCGGCACATTTATGGTGGCATCCATGGTAAGTTTTTTGAACGGAAAGCCAGATCGCGCCCAGTATCGGCGGTATAGAATTAAGAGCGTAACTAAGCAGGATGATTTTGCCTGCATCGCTGAAGTAGTCCGCCGGCGTTATGGCCGTTTAAAAAAGGAGAAACGCCAGATGCCCGATTTGATTCTTGTCGACGGAGGGAAAGGCCAGCTTGGAATGGCGCGTCGAGAACTTAGTCGGCTTGGGCTGGAATATTTACCAACAATAGGATTAGCAAAGGAGTTTGAGGAAATCTATCAGGCTGACAAAAGGGATCCTCTTAAGCTCTCGAGGGAGAGTGGAGCTCTTATGCTTCTTCAACGCGTTAGAGATGAGTCTCATCGCTTTGCTAATACTTATAACTCCGAACTTCGGGCAAAAAAAATCTCAGAAAGTGTTCTCGATGAACTGCCTGGCTTGGGAGCCTCCCGTAAGACAGCCCTGCTCAAAAATTTCGGATCGGTACATCGACTTCGCGACGCGCCACTGGACCAAATTAAGGAAGTCCCAGGGATTGGGGAGAAATCAGCATCTAAGATTAAAGATTTTTTGAATAGAAGATTGAAAGGTAAAGCTTCAGTCTAAGCATATAACTTTCTTTAATTTTCTTTATAATAAAGCAACGGAACAACAAAGGAATTGGTGATATAGGAATTAGGTTCAGCCTGTAATTCGTATGTGTATTTTTTATATAGTACGTTGCTAGAGAATTTTTTTGAGTGCGTGTAAGAATTAAATTTTGTTTTAGATTCGCCGGCGTAAATTGTTCCTCCATTCCAAATTTCTTCTAGCTCCTTGGTTGAATAAAAAGATTTCATATTCTTATTGCCTCCTTTTTTTAAAGAATAAGTGCAAGATAGAAGCCGAAAATTAAAATCAGATTGGTTCATTAAAGTAAGGTTATAAAAATCAGTGTCTAACGAAACAAAGTCATGCGCCTTGGCCCAGCGCGTATCATCTGGGGATTTGCCGATGTATTCCAGATGAACACCCAAATTTTGATCTGGGATCATTTCAATCACTTCCTCATATGATCTTTTTTGTTCCTCTGGAGCAAAACTGCAAGAAACAGTCATTATCAATAGGATCGATATAAATAATTTTATTATCATTTAAGCATTGCCTTTATAAGGGCCGAGGGGGAAGATAATCCCATGCAATGCCCAGAATGCGGTTCGTTTCATAAGCATAAGTATGGAATGACATGCTCTTGTAAATATAAATTTGTTGTAGATCCTAAGGTTTATGGATTTGGGGACAAAAGAATTAAAAATGCCGTTGCTAAACTTTCTGAGGGCGACAGTTATTTTACTCAAGAAGAATTATATTGTAAATGCTTCAAAAGAAAGAGCCTGACCGGAGCATTAGTATTATCGGGGGTAATGATTATAGTAGGTTTAGTGATTTTTATGGCTTTAAGCGGAGATTCTAGTGCGGATGCCCCTCCTGCATTTATGGGACTTATTTGTATAGGAATAGCTCCGCTTATTATGCTGATTGGTTATTTTAATTTAAATAAATCAGACGACAACATTGTCGAGGCGGTGAATGCTTATGTCCGCAAATATTTTCCTCCCAATTTGTTAAAGACGGAAAAAATTAAGGACAGTTCTTTTAAGCAACTAAATTATGAAGACTTCATGCCGGATCATTTTTTAGTGGTCGATTGTAAAGAGACTTTAGCACAGTTACTGACAAATGGATTTCATAGGGATAATAATTGCTTAATCATGACCAGTGATAAATTTCCGAAAAAAGCTTTTGATTTTTACAAGCTGACCAAACAAAAAAATCCAGCGACCAAATTACATTTATTCCATGATGCTTCATTAAGCGGGGATATGATTGGGAATAATATAGTTGCTGATTCAAGCTGGGAAACAAATCTGGAAGACCTTATAGATTTAGGAGTAAGAACAGAAAATTTAAAGAAAACAAAGAAAGGGATTTGGCGGAAAGAATTAGAGTTGGCCTTTCACAAAAACAAGGAAGGATTTATATCCGAGAAGCTTAACGGTGGGTGGAAATATATGATTGATTCGCTTCCTCAAGGGAGGTTGCTGGCATTGCTTGGGTTTGCATTTGAAACGAAACTCCCATTGTTGAGCGACGAATTTCATCAGGCCTATTTAGAGAATAGGCCAGACGACGGAGTCTATTATGGCGGGAGCGACGGAGGCTATGATGACTTTGGCTGAACGAGAATGTTTTCAGTTGTATGCAAATTAGGAGCTCCATTTAATGACTCTGAAATAAATCAATATAAGTCCTTAGTTCCAAATTATGAATATTTTGATCAGCTAAGGTATATTACTCCACTAGGGGATCTCCATGTCCTCATCAAGAAGTGTGAGCAGTCTTCAGGGCTTGTAAAAGAATTTGATTTAGCAGCCAGCAAATTTATTTTATTCGGAACTCCATTTATTCCAGAATTAAAAAAGGATTTTTATTCTCAAGTGGATGGATTTTTTGTTGGCATTGAAATTACAGAAAAAGCCGTCCGCTTTATAAGAGACCCAATAGGCAGCAGGGCATTCTATTATTCCGAAATAAATCATAAGCCCGTTTTTGCTACGGAAATAAAATCATTCAAGTGCATAGAAGGATTTGACCTAGTCCCAAGAGGAGAGGCTATTGCGGAATATCTTAGCTTTAGTTTTATTCCAGGCGAAAAAACATTCATCAAAGACATCAATGAAATTTCTTTAGGTGCCTATTTAGAATGCGGGATACAATCAACCAAACAAGTTGATTATTGCAGGTACCACGAGAATGAGGGCCAATGGGACAATCTGGGATTAGATGAGCTGAAAGGGAAATTTGGCCAAACGCTCAAAGATTCCAAAGAGATATGTGATAAATCAGTTGGTGCCGAGAGCGTGTATTTTCTAAGTGGAGGGCTAGATTCAAGTGCTGTGTTAGCCATGGCCTGTCAAAGTGGAGACGCTGCGCCAAAGGAAACCTTGTCAGTTCACTTTGGGGAAGATTTGCCAAATGAGAATGAGTATATTGACCAAATGGTTGATAGGTATAAAACAAAACATGAGTACTTGGAGGTGACCCCCCAAAAATTTATAGGCTCAATCGAAGAGATATTTGAGCATGTTGATGACCCGATTGGAGACCCCGTTGTTGTGCCTAATTATTTGATGAACCAGCACATTGAGGGCAAGCGAAATTTTGTTTTTACCGGGGAAGGGGGAGATCCTTGTCTTGGAGGGCCAAAAAATAAAGCAATGCTAATGGCGAATTTTTATGGGCCTGGGTTTGGGGATGATAGTAGGAACTATTTGGAGTTAAGCTATCTGAACAGTTTCAAAAGGGGGTTTGATGATTTGCATCTTTCAATCCCGGAAACCAGCTCGGAGTCAATCAATAGGATGGTAGGATTTCTTTATCCATACTTAAGGGAAGACAGGTTAAAGCATTTTACCAATCGGATTATGCTTACTAACATTAAACTAAAAGCAACGAGCTTGATTATGCCAAAAGTTCAAAAGACAACTATGGCATTTGGCAACATGTCTGTTTCCCCTTTGTATACAAGACGGTTCATAGAAGATTCGATGAAAGTCCCCCCTAGTTACAAGTTAATGCACGGGAACGAGAAATATATCTTAAAATTATGTATGTCGGATATAGTGCCGGACCAGATAATAAACAGACCTAAAAGTGGAATGAGGGTTCCATTGAGAATATGGTCATCTGCCGAGTTAGTGAGGTTTTACAAAGATTATTTATATTCTAATAAGGCACTAGTTAAGCAGTGGATAAATTTTGATTATGTAAAAAGACTTCTTTCAAAAAAAGGAGGGGAAGATCAGCCTACGAGGGTAGGGTTAAAACTATGGATGATCATCTCGTTCTTTCATTACTTAAAAAATATTACAAATAAATGAACAATTTTATTATTGAAGATATAAATAATTTTAAAATAGATTTCGATTTTCCGATAAAAGGGTTCTCAGTTCCTTCAAATCATAAGGGGAAAGAAGAGGGCATTAAGCACAGGGTTCATTCGGTGGTAGGGGTCACTTTGTCTTCTGGGAGATTGGAAACCGCTTCGAATACATATCAGCTGCCTGCTTGTATGTATTTTGCAACTAATGAATTTATACAGTTGTCTTGTGAACATGGATTTTTAATTTATGTTGAAGGATTTCATTCAATGAATTGTGTGGGAGGCCCTATAGAAAATGAGGGAAGGCTCAAATATATTGATGGTTGCACCGACAGCCTACTTATCCCGCCTGTTATAAAGGGGGATCCTTGTTTAAACGTTTTGTATTTCCCTAAAGGCACAAAGCAAACTTTTCACACTCACCCAAGTTTTCGGCTTGGTGTGGTATTAAAAGGGAAAGGAGTTTGTGAGCATCAAGGGGGGGAAAGTGATTTAATCCCAGGGAAGGTGTTCATGATTCCCAAAGACTGTGAGCACAGATTTCAAACGGACAACAGTGAATTGGTAGTAGTGGCATTTCACCCAGATTCAGATTATGGACCGGAGCATCAGGACCACCCCATGATCAATAAAACGGAAATCAATGGGATCAGTGCAAAAAACATTAAAAATATCCAAACTACATGAGCGAAGAATATATATTTTTAAATAAATTTGCAGGACTAGAAGAGTACAATGATTTATTTGAGCCGCATCAGGCATATCAGTCATTTGTAAGATTTTTTGAAACAGGGATTATTGATAGAACAGAGACACTAGACTTGGGGTTTAAATATAGGGTGCTGGATCCGATTCCAAATCACTCAACATTTGAGGAATCTTTTGATGCAATAATGAAGCAAAGAGCGCACGAGTGTGTTAGCCTTGCTCAAAAAACTGGTCGTAAGATCAGTGTGCTATGGAGCGGCGGGATAGACTCGACAGGGGTGCTGCTTGCGTTAATAGATATTTTAGGAATCGAAGCATTTAGGGACAATGCTGAGATTCTGCTTTCTCAAGAGTCCACGAAAGAATTCCCTGAATTATTTAAATTTATCATACAAAACAAACTCAAAATCATCCCTGTTACTCATCCGGTCTCTAGATATTTAAACAGTAATAATTTGAATGTTAGCGGGGAGCATGGCGATCAATTATTTGGAAGTGATAAAATGCTTACATATGTCGAATCGGGATTAGGGGAGATTAAATACCAAGACATTATTCCGGTGTTGATGATGGATAAATTGGGGAAAGCAAAAAAAGTAGATGCCCTTTTTAGTTATATAGACCCTGTGATGAATAAGGCTCCATTTAGGATATCTACTATTTGTGATTATTTGTGGTGGGTTAACTTTGTTTTCAAATGGCAACAAGTATCTCTTAGGATCGCAGTGTGGTCGATTGATAACATCAAACCAGTTTATGAGTCGCTCTTCCATTTTTATCGGTCTGATGAATTTCAAAAGTGGTCATTAAACCAAAAAGGAAAGAACCCAAATCATATAAATTTATATAAAAAGCCTTTGAAGGACCACATACAGCACCACTTTGATTGCGAACGTTATCTGGAAAGCAAAACCAAAGAAATAAGCTTAAGGCCCAAAGGGGAGAAAAAATTTTGGCATTTAAATAGAAATAAATGGGCTTTTATAATAGATACAGACTGGCATTTATCCAGAAGGCAGATAGTGAATGAGATTTATTAATTTACTATTTTAGTAGGTACTTATTAATTATTTTCCGCATCTCTCCAGACTCAATCATTCCAACTATTTTCCTGTTTAACTTTTCTAATAAGGCGCGGTTATTTTCATTAACAGGAAAGGCGTATAGCTCTTTGTTCAAAGGCAAATTTAGCACTTCTATGCTTCCCGCGTATTGTTTTGATATAACGTGCTTCATAATGGGTTTATCATGAACAAATGCATGAATTTCACCTGCTTTGAGTGCATCCATTCCCATTTCTAGGGATTCAAACTCAATTTTCCCAAGGCCGCGTTCTTCCATAAATGCCACGGCTGAGGTTCCTCTTGCTACTCCGGTCTTTCTTTTCTCTAAGTCAGAAATGGACTGAACGCTTGATTGTAATCTATCAACGGTTAAGGAGGTAGTTATTGTGGCGGTTAAGCTAGAAATTAGAATAATACCAGAGAACATCCAGATTATCGCAGCTAATCGTCCAATAAAACTTTTAGGGGTCTTGTCCCCATAGCCAACGGTTGTCATTGTGACACATGCCCACCATATTCCTGCCACCATTCCTTCTTTAATAGGCTTATGAAATTGGTCTTCGTTTTTTGTTCTTTCAACTAGCCAAATGAAAAGGCCAACAATAAATAAAAGAATAATCCAAGGGATAAGTGCCCCTATGATTTTTTTCACCACTCCGAGATAGTAAAATAATGGGTCATTATCCAACTTGGTAGCGATTGCTAGTCCTGATTCATAATAGGGAGTGCTAAAGTTTAAATATGATTCACGTTCCTGAGTAATTGAAATAGCGCCTAATCCTGTTTGAATGCTATCTTCCTTGATTTGAACAAATAACTCTTCAAGGGTTAATTCTTTGGTAGTAAATTCATCTTTTGAATTAATGGTGTTCCATAAATCAATTGTGATGCCTTTTAGTTCCCCTTTCTCTTTGAAAACGAAAGGAGGCGCCTCTTTTAAGCCCACGACTAACGTGTTATATCCAAAAGCAGAATCAAAGAAGGAAGCAAAACAAATGCACAAGAGTGGGAAAATTTTCAATTTCGTTGTCATCGTTCTGCTGATATTGTTTCCTAAAACTTATAAACTCAATAAATTAATTGGGGACTATTCCGTGACTATCGTAGAGTGTCAGCGTTGAACTGAGAAGAAATTATGAGGCTAAGGTTTTTTTGGGCCGGTGGCGGTCTGGAACTTGGGCACAGACTCCGTGATGAAGTTCGCCATCTTGGCATAGGTTTCGTCTTCCGCACCAGGTTGGCAGATGGCGAAGTAGGAGATATAGGCCCAGCGCTGAAGTTCGCCCTCAGTGAGTAGTCCCTTGGTCATCGTCCACATGCGGTCGAAGTGATCTATGGACAGTTTGTCGTCTGCGACAAACCAGTAGACGTAAATGCCGCGCATTTGCACTTCGTTGCCCTTACCGTCTCGGAATGGCCTAGAGGTTGTCAGTTTCATGACCGGCAGATCGTAGGAATGAGGCTGCTTGATTGGGATGTTGACGACCTCTCGATGGTCGATAGTGAATCCTTGGCCGGGTAGGCAGTATTCGGGTTTGTGGATGGAAGTGCGGTCGAGCCCCATCAATACAACGTTATTCTCGACCCAAGTCTTATCGGGAAAGGTATAGCGGCGCCGGCCGTATGTGGTGTCGTCCGGCAGCCAATCCAATTCCTTGGTGGTGATAGGAGTCGCTTCTGAGACGCACTGCAGGATGTCGATCGGCAGGGCTACACCGTTGGTGCGGACGACTTTGTTGGTCTCATTAAGAATCTGCATCTCGGCAAGGCGCACTCCGGGGTCGCCGAGTTCAAAAGTGAGCCGACGGAGGAAGGCGGATGACACCCCGATCAGGACGAGGAAAACGATAAGTATGGAGATGGCCTTTTTATTCATCGTTTTTTTTCTTGGAGAAAGCGGGTCCGGCCTCGGGTTCGCGGCGGTCATCCTCTTTGATGATTCGGCCGAGGATGAACACCCCGATAAAGGCGGGAATGTAAGGGAGCAGGCTGAGGATGCCGTTGTCGTGCACGAAGTTGCCGGCAGCTTGGCCGTCCCCGGGCTTGGCCGTCTCGAATATTTCTGCGGTTAAGATAATCAATGTCAATCGAAGCACATTTCCTGCAACGGCCAAAGGAAAAGCCGACAAAATGATCAGCGACGTTTTCCATTTTTTTGTGAATGCCACGAAGCCGTAAATGGTGAAAAAGGCGAGCGTAACGATGAGGCTCCGCAATCCACTGCACGCCGCAGCGATCGCGTATGTGTAACGTCGCTGTGAGTCTGAGATTTGAACTCCCTCTTGGATTATGTCGATCCCGAGCAGTGTCCCGCAGATCCAACCGGTGATATCTGAGGCGATGTGGCTGAGTGGCACGGTCACGGTTTCTGCCATCGTTCCCACGGGGACCCCAAATGCAAAAAGCAGGCAGGGGAAGAAGCTGGCCTTCAGCCATCCAGGCCCCCAGACCAGGCCGGTAAGGGCGTAAATGCCAAAGTAAAAACCAACGATCGAAACCCGGGCTTGTTGGATCACATACCCGGTCAGGTGGATTGCCAAGGCAAGGGCGACCAGTGCCAACGCCGGCCACCATGTATGCTTGGGTGCAGCCAAAAGCTCGTCGCGTTTCCAATAGCATAGCCCCAGCACGATCAGCGGGATGATGTAGCCCAGCTCATCGTCTTTCGAGGTGCTGTAGGTCCAGTTCATCCATGCGTACAGCGAGTGTGTATCGACGTAACCTAGAGTGGAGTTGCCGAGGAAATGGAAGAAAACCAACCAAGTTCCGAACAGTACGAGAAACAACGGCTTGTCTGGAAGCCCGGCCCAGAGGCGCGAGATTTCGGCCGCCACGCTGGGTTGTGGGTCTTCGTTTTGTTTCTCTGGCTCGCTCATTGCAAGTTGCTGCGTAGCTTAAACGGGCGCGGCCAAAACCGCGAGCAAACCCTACCTCCAAGCCCGGCGAAGTATATCAATGGCGTTTAAGCCCATGATATTATTGATGTCTTCCGGAGAGTAGCCGCGTTTGGCTAGCAAGCCCGGTAATTTTTGTAAATCGGCTATTGATTCTAGGTCGCCTGGCGATTGCTCAAGCCCGAAGCCTCCGTCCAAATCTGTCCCAATGCAGGCGTGTTTGGAATTGCCCGCAAGTTGGCAAACATAGTCGATATGATCAGCCACATGGGACAGCTTCACTCCAGAAGATTGTGGTGTTGTTACTCCGCGTTGCCAGTCTGGGATAAGCATCCATGCATCCAACGCTGCTCCGATAACTCCCCCTCGTTCGACAACGCGCTTGAGCTGTTCATCGCTAAGTTGCCGCTCTCCTGGGACAAGAGTACGGCAGTTGCAGTGACTAGCCCAGACAGTGCCGCCAAATATATCCATAGCTTGATCCAGCGATGTATCGCTAAGGTGCGTCACATCTAAAATAATATTCAAGCGCTCCATTTCTCGGAGGAGGTCAGGTCCTCCTGTGCCCAGAGGGCCGCTTTCACCTGTGCCAGGGGCATACGTCCCTGGGCCATAGTGCGCTGGCCCTATTGCACGTAATCCTTTTTCGTAAGCCATCTCAAGATGATGGAGCGTTATCATTGAGTCAGCCCCTTCCAGACTAAGG
>JASLKL010000230.1 GCA_030747605.1 Verrucomicrobiota bacterium
GGAGAGATGGCTGAGTGGTCGAAAGCGCTCCCCTGCTAAGGGAGTATAGGTTAACGCCTATCGAGGGTTCGAATCCCTCTCTCTCCGCCATTTTTAAAAGGTTTTCAAATCTTTAACTTCTAAACTTATTTTTTCTTCTTCCCAAGTTAAGGTTTCTAAATTCATTATAATAGAAAGGCATAGGATTTTCGCTTTGCGTGAAGACAATATTCAGGCAACTTTTCCAAGCACTTTACTTTTATTATATTATGCGGCTGCATGTTTTAAATAAAAATTTTTCAAGATTCGTTTTATTTGTACTCGGAATAACAGGTTCCATTCCAGTTCATGCTGCTGACTTCGACCAAGATATAGCACCGATACTTGTTCGGAATTGCGTCGAGTGCCATAACGGATTTGATCTTAAAGGAAAACTAAATTTGTCTCAGCGTGACTCAGCATTCAAAGGAGGCAAAAACGGAACTCCTATTGTACCTGGAAAGCCGGAAAAGAGCCTACTTTGGAATAAAGTTAAAGAGCATGATATGCCACCGGAAAAGCCACTTGATCAAAAACAAAAAAAACTTCTTCTAGAATGGATAATTGATGGTGCAAATTGGGGAACGAATTTAGAACTAGACCCATATCAATTCACCACAAACAAACGTGGTGGTTATGATTGGTGGTCACTACAACCGATAAAGCAGCCAAGACAACCAGCTGTTTTAAAGTCAGCCAAATGGGTGGCCAATCCGATCGATGCATTTATACTAGCAAAACTTAAAACAGCAAAATTAACACCTAATAGTCAAGCTGACCCTCGAGCACTAATTAGAAGGCTATATTTCGATATTACTGGGCTACCCCCGTCAGCTAAAGAGGTAGCAAAATTTGTTTCTAACCCTACCGAAGACGCCTATAAAAAGATAGTTGACGACCTTCTCAGTTCGCCGCGTTACGGCGAACGCTGGGGACGCCATTGGCTAGATCTTGCTCGCTTCGGGGAGAGTGACGGGTTTGAACGTAACAACACAAGAAACAACCTTTGGCCTTACCGGGATTGGGTAATCAAAGCAATAAATGACGATATGCCTTACGACGAATTTGTGCGCATGCAGATTGCTGGGGATATTATCAAACCCGGTGATCCGGCTGGACAGAAGTCAGTTGGTTTTCTCGTCGCTGGATTACACAATACTGTTGTAGGCGGCAGTGAATTCATGAAAAAGACGGCACGGCAAGATGAACTTGAAGAGATCATCGGCACTGTCGGTCAAACATTTGTCGGGTTAACGGTTAATTGCGCCCGCTGCCATAACCACAAATACGATCCCATACAACAGAAAGAATACTACCAATTAACCTCTGCAATCGCTGGCGTGTTTCATGGAGAACGCAAAGTCTCAGACCCAGAACTTGAGCGCCAACGCAAAACACTGAAGAAACAAATAGAATCTTTCAGTAGTGAACTTACATTAATTGAAAATCAGGGACGTCAGACTGTTCTAGCTAAACGAAATAAGGGTGACAAATCTCCTATGCCTGAACCACCAAAACCATTTGCTAGATGGGAGTTTGATACCGATCTTAAAGATAGCATTGGGAATCTACATGGAACGGCAAAAGGAAGCGCTCGCATTTCAGGTGGTGCCCTTTTAGTGGATGGAAGTGATGCATGGATTGAAACAGGCTCTATTAAGTCATCATTCCGAGCCAAGACACTTGAAGCATGGGTTGAACTGAGTGATCTAAATCAAAAAGGAGGAGGTGTGATTGGTATTCAGAGTCTTGATGGCAGTACTTTTGATACCATTGTTTTTGCTGAACTTGAAACACGTCGCTGGATGGCTGGAAGCAACAACCTCAGCCGTACCAAGTCATTCAATGC
>JASLKL010000231.1 GCA_030747605.1 Verrucomicrobiota bacterium
ATTATTGCCAAACCTATATTCTCAAGAGAAAATTTATCATCAACCAGTGCATGCGTGCCAACAACAACTGGAGGGAGAGTCTTATTAATTACCTCCAGCTCGAATTGTTTAGCATCGATAGTATTCAATGTCTTTTTGCTGCCTGTATGAAGATGAACTTTAATCCCCAAAGGCTCAAACCATTTGCTCAATACACGATAGTGCTGATCAGCCAAAATTTCGGTAGGAGCAAGAAAAACAACACTAAACCCACTTTCAATAGCTCGAACTGCCGCACATGCAGCTACCACAGTTTTACCCGAGCCAACATCTCCCTGAAGCAGTCGACGCATTGGAAATGGCCCTGACATATCTTGCGAAATATCAATCCAAGCACGTTGCTGCGCCCCGGTGAGATCAAATCCTAAGCTAGACAAAAACGGTTCCACCAAGAGGTCATCACCGGAACAATCTAAAGCTTTTATTTTAGACTGAAATAATTGGCGTTTATCTCTTATACGGCAATAAAACTTAATAAACTCCTCAAGAGCCAATCGCTCTCTAGCTATCGAAGTTTGCTCAATATCTTCAGGAAAATGAACTATCTTAAATGCTTCCTGCAGCGATAACCAGTACCCATCATCGCCTTCAAGCCAATTTGAATGAACATCAGAAATCGTTTCAGCAAATATATCTACCGCCTTCCATATGGTCGCTCGCAACCAACGCTGTTTGACCCCCTCAGTCAATCGATACACCGGCACTACCCTTTTCAAGTGGATAAACTCTTCTCCTTCTTCCTCTACCTCCGCTTCGGGATGATCCATTGTCAGTGGTTTTTGTGTAGATATTTTACCATGCACATGAACAGTATCCCCGGTTTTGTAATAGCGATTCATATAGGGCATATTCCACCATCTACAATTTAGTCGAGCCGTACCATCATCCATAATGAACTCAAACATACTTCGTCCACCCCGAATTCGTTTTACACCTCCCGCCGCAATCACTCCAGTTACAGTGGCAATATCTCCTTTCTGTAAATTCTCAATCTTGTGCGGCCTGTTTCGGTCCTCATAACGCTTTGGGCCATACCAAAGAAGATCTTCAATAGTACAAATACCCAGTTTACCTAAGCGCGCCAATCGCTCTGCCCCCACACCTCCTAGGGAAGCTACAGGCTTATCAATTGGACTTAACTTTGGATCGGGCACCTCGAAAATAATAACGACAACACAACACTTGGCCAAGTCACAGGCAGATTATTATTTGAATAAAAAAATCAGCATCAAGAAATGAAGACTGAAAATTAAAAACAATTAAACCTGATCTTTCATATCAGGAAATTTCTCCCTGATTGTTCGAACTAATCGCTGTTCATCGGCCGGCTCCATTTTACGACGTGGGATTCTTCGACGAACTCCATCGAGTAGTTCCAGCCAATCATCAAATGCCGGATCAG
>JASLKL010000232.1 GCA_030747605.1 Verrucomicrobiota bacterium
TGGTTTGGCGGTTACTTTGCCTGCGGCTAATTGGCCGTCATGGCGAGGTGACTTGGCTGGTTCAGGTATAGTCAGTGATAATTCTGTTCCTTTAGAATGGGATAGTAAAAAGAACATTCGTTGGCGAGTGCCGTTACCGGATCGGGGAAACAGTTCGCCTGTTATTTGGGGTGATAAGGTGTTCATTACACAAGCAACAGATAGCGACAAAGGTCGTTCAGTGATGTGTTTTAATAAGTTGACAGGTGCCATGCTCTGGCAAAAGGGAGTAATTTACGAGAAGCAGGAAAAGACACATCAAACCAATCCCTATTGTTCGGGGTCTCCAGTGACTGATGGTCGGGTGGTAATTGCAAATTACGCTTCTGCGGGAGTGGTGGCTTATGATCTTGAAGGAGAGGAGCTTTGGCGTCGTGACCTTGGCCCACAGATTCATGTATGGGGAAATGGGACTTCTCCAGTTTTGTATGGCGACCTGTGCATCATATATCATGGGCCAGGTCCAAGTTCGACGCTTTACGGACTTGATAAGTTAAGTGGGCGTACTTTGTGGGAACGTCCGATCGAAGAGAAGGATGACCTAAAGCGAGAGGATGGTTTTCGCGGTGGTAATGGAGGCGTCGTAGGCGCTTTCACTACTCCTATTGTTATTAAGGTTGAATCTCGTCCTGAGATTATCATCAGCGGGGCAAATTCTTTGCAGGCTTTTAGCCCAGATGAGGGCAAAGAATTGTGGCGTTGTTTTGGATTAAACCCTTTGGTTTATACTTCGCCAGTTTTTGACGGAAACGCAGTGCTTTCTATGGGTGGTTATTTTGGTGCTTCTATTGCAGTTAAACCGGGAGGCAAGGGTGATGTTACCTCCAAGCGTCTTTGGCGTGATCCTAGGTCAAAAAAGAATCGTTTAGGCACCCCGGTTATTCGTAATGGGTATGCATACTTCGTGAATATGTCTGGCTTCGCCGAATGCGTAGATATGAAGACGGGGAAAATTATTTTTGAGGAGCGTTTGCCTTCCACTGGTAATAATGCTGCTTCTTGGGCTTCTCCAATTCTTGTTGCTGATCGAGTTTATGTGACTAACCAATCTGGCGATACGAATGTTTTCCGGGCTTCGCCGAAGTTTGAGTTGCTGGCGACTAATTCAGTTGGAGAATACTCGAATTCGACTTTGGCGGTTTCGGATGGGGCGATTTATATCCGTACGCACAAAAGTCTCTGGTGTGTTGCCGAGTAATTGTTGTGCTTCTTTATTATGGTTGTTTGAGGCGTAAGCCTTGAAAATATGTCGTTAGAAAGGCTATAACGGGGCATGGACTTCTATGTTCTTGCTGCGGCATCGACTGATGCGCAGACAGCGTGGGAATTGTTGCGCCAGGGCGGCCCGATGGTTTGGGTGCTTTTGGTTGTCTCGGC
>JASLKL010000233.1 GCA_030747605.1 Verrucomicrobiota bacterium
TCCCCTTGCGAATCCCAGATGGCTGAGCATGTTCAGTTACAGCAGGATCAATCGTTTGATTCCAAACTTTTATCACCTCAGTCTCAGCTTTACGACGGTCGAGCTTCAGTCCCCCAAGAACATTCTTAATAACTGAACCAGCGCTAACAGCCTGATCAACGTAGGCCTTCTCAACAGGACGTAAATCCATTCCACGCCAATCCCGCAATACCTGGTCTTTTGGACCTAGGCGCCGCGGCCTCTTCCTATTTCGACGTTGAAACGGTGGCACAGACAAAATGTAAGACCCCGATCAAACGGCTCATTTACCTGAGAGTCAACCGGGAAACGTCTATACCGATTCAGCTTGCGGAAGAATCCGACTCACGGAAGAATCCCCCTGTTATGACATTCCGAATCATTCTCTCGGCAATAGTCTTCGGCGGCCTACTTACGGCAGCAACCGCCGCAGACAAACTCGAAAAACGCAAATCTCCCAAGGGAGCTAAAACTTACATTGCTTGGCCAAAGGACGGCAAGACCGTAGGAAAAAAATTTACAGTTCGCTTCGGCCTGAAAGGAATGGGAGTAGCCCCAGCTGGAGTAGACAAGGAAAACACTGGACATCATCATCTACTAATCGATGTCGACAAGATGCCTAATCTCAATATTCCGCTTGCGGCTACTGATAATATTCGCCACTTCGGAGGAGGCCAAACCGAAGTCACTTTAGAACTGCCTCCCGGTAAACATACACTACAGCTTGTGTTGGGCGATTGGATTCATCTGCCGCATAATCCTCCTGTCATTTCCGAAAAAATCACAATTACGGTAAAAAAATAGCCCTCTATATATAGATTTTTAAAACAACCCTAGCATCCAGCTGGGGTTTTTTATTAGCTTAATCAATCGCTTGACTTGACCTCTAAGACCTAGAACCGCACAACCCCTGCATGATCTTCCGTTTTCTAACAGCTATTATATTTTCGTTGGCACTCCGGCAAATGACTGAAGCCGAATACACCCTACGTATTGATGCGGGGCAGTTTAAACGCATAAACACCCCAGTCAGATTCATATTACCTGATTCAAAGCATGGGCACTGGCAACTTGTTGGACCTAATAAACAAATGTTAGCGTTGCAAGTAGACGAGCGCGGAGAGGGGACCTTTATAATTCCAAAATTAGATTCCTTCCAAACAGCTATTT
>JASLKL010000234.1 GCA_030747605.1 Verrucomicrobiota bacterium
TTCAAGTATTTTTGAAATATTGATATTGGTTTTGAAATTGATTGAAGCATTTGTAAAATATTGGTATTGGTTTTGAAATTGATTCAAGTATTTTTGAAATATTGATATTGGTTTTGAAATTGATTGAAGCATTTGTAAAATATTGGTATTGGTTTTGAAATTGATTCCTACATTTTTGAAGTATTGATATTGATTTTGAATTCGATTCAAGCATTTATCAAATATTGATATTGGTTTTGAAATTGATTCAAGCATTTTTCAAGTATTGATATTGGTTTTGAAATTGATTCAAGTATTTTTTCAAGTATTTTTGAAATATTGATATTGGTTTTGAAATTGATTGAAGCATTTGTAAAATATTGGTATTGGTTTTGAAATTGATTCAAGTATTTTTGAAATATTGATATTGGTTTTGAAATTGATTGAAGCATTTGTAAAATATTGATATTGGTTTTGAAATTGATTCAAGTATTTTTGAAATATTGATATTGGTTTTGAAATTGATTGAAGCATTTGTAAAATATTGATATTGCTTTTGAAATTGATTCAAGTATTTTTGAAATATTGATATTGGTTTTGAAATTGATTGAAGCATTTGTAAAATTTTGGTATTGGTTTTGAAATTGATTCCAGTATTTTTGAAATATTGATATTGTTTTGAAATTGATTCAAGTATTTTTGAAATATTGATATTGGTTTTGAAATTGATTGAAGCATTTTTGAAATATTGATATTGGTTTTGAAATTGATTCAAGTATTTTTGAAATATTGATATTGGTTTTGAAATTGATTCAAGTATTTTTGAAATATTGATATTGGTTTTGAAATTGATTCAAGTATTTTTGAAATATTGATATTGGTTTTGAAATTGATTGAAGCATTTGTAAAATATTGGTATTGGTTTTGAAATTGATTCAAGTATTTTTGAAATATTGATATTGGTTTTGAAATTGATTGAAGCATTTGTAAAAT
>JASLKL010000235.1 GCA_030747605.1 Verrucomicrobiota bacterium
TATTAATTGACGAATTTTCTCCTAAAGAAAGACTGGGAGAGTTTTTGAATAATGAAACAAAATTTTATTCAATGTCAATGGGTAAGTCAGTAACTTCTTATTTAGTAGGTCATGCAATATGTGAGGGTTATATTGATGGAGTTGATGCAAGAGTAAATGACTGGCCTATAATAAAAGATTCACTTTATCATGATCAAAAATTAATTAATTTTTTAAATAATTAAGTAAAATATAATAATATAATATTTTATAAATTATTATTTATATAAATTAAAATTTAGATTAAAATATTATATTTATATTAAATATTATTATAAATATAAAATATAAAAATAATTAAAATAAATATTTCAAAAAAATAATAAAATAAAAATCTCACTTTTTTAATACAAAAATCTCATTTTTAATATAAAAATAAATAAATAAATATTCAAATTATATATAAATTTACAAAAAATAAAACAAAAAATACAAATTATATTAAAATAATTACTAATTTTCAAAAAATGCCCAATTTTGATCACTTTTTCAATAAAAATAAATATAAATCCTAATTATTTAATCTAAAAATTTCAATTATAATTACAAAAAACTAAATTATTAATACAAATTTTTGTTTTTTTTAAATTATTTTAAATATATTTTTCAAAAATAATTATTTATTTATTTTGAATATAATTTTTTATAAAAATAAATATAAATTAAAAAATAATATAAATGATTGCAATTTAGTGTCTGAAAAAAATAATATTGAATTCAAGTGGAATTCTAATTTTCCAATAAATTCTTTAAGTATTATGAGAGG
>JASLKL010000236.1 GCA_030747605.1 Verrucomicrobiota bacterium
GAAAATATGTGCCAGCAAAAAATGGGTATTTATCAGGTGTCATAATTATGGTTAGAGGCCAACCGCCTTTTCCTGTCATTGCTTGGCAAACAGTCATATAAAGATGATCAATCTCAGGTCTCTCCTCTCGATCAACTTTAATCGAAATAAAATTGTCATTTAATAATTTGGCTACTTGTTCATCTTCAAAAGATTCTTCTTCCATAACATGGCACCAATGACATGTAGAATAACCAATAGATAGAAAAATAGGTCGGTTTAACTCCAAAGCTTTTTGAAATGCTTCATCTCCCCATGGATACCAGTCGACCGGGTTATTCTTGTGTTGTAATAAGTAGGGACTTGATTCTTTTGCTAATCTATTCACGTATTGTTTCTCTGGGTTATTATCTTTCAATTTGGTCTGGCCAAACAGGTTTGGATATAACCAGATAAATGTAATAATAGAAATTAAATAGTATAAAACTTTCCCTTTACTTGTAATTAGCATACCCTAAAATTAATTTCAAGTCCTTATCTTAACCAACATAGAAGCATTTTATGACTCATTTTATTGTAATCCTATTATATTTATTTACTCTTATTGGGATAGGGCTATACAAAGCTAAAAAAATAAAAACTCAATCTGATTTTGCCGTAGCAGGTAGGTCATTAACTCCATGGGTATTAGTAGGTACTATGTTGGCAACTTGGATGGGGACTGGATCAATCTTAGGTAATGCAGGTAAAACCTACGAAACTGGTTTAGCGGCTCTTATATTGCCATTAGGTAG
>JASLKL010000237.1 GCA_030747605.1 Verrucomicrobiota bacterium
CTATCGAGGGTTCGAATCCCTCTCTCTCCGCCACTTTTTCTAAGGCTTTTCGCACTTTCCCGAATCCCGAAACAAATTCGAAACTAAAAAATCGCAACAGATACGAAATAGTATTTATTTATTTTCTTTTCCATATTCAAAATCAGTTAGCATTTGCTTATTATTTATTTTGCTTAGTACAACCATAAAATAATGTGCAAAACTACCTTGTATTGAATTAACAGATCCATAAATTAATGCATCCTCTATTCCTCTTGATTGATTTTTTGCCTTAAAATCTATTGAAACTTTGAAATGTTTTAAGAAATTTTGTTGGGTAGACCGTAGGTCTATTCTATACCCATCTCTGTCCAGAGATGGGTATATTGAATAGGCCAAATTCCTGTTCGGCCATATAACAGATTCCATTATTTTGTTTATGTTGTCACGCTGGTCTAACATGTGTCAGCGCATATCGAGGTCATGAATACTTGTGATATTTCTGTAGTTGAACAGCTAAGGGACATTTGTTTGCACTTTGCTTTTCATCAAAATACATTTTTCATGAAATACAGTCAAACTTGAAAAAAATATATACATGCAGTAATTGTTGCATATAATAAGGCAATGCAAGAAATGTACACATTCAATGAATTATTGTTTATGGATTGATGAGGGTGCATAAAACATTCTCTTAGCTGCTCGACTATAGTTTTTTTCACATGACATGGTTACGACATGGGAAGATGGTATGGGAAAATGAAATTGATAACATACAATAAATCGA
>JASLKL010000238.1 GCA_030747605.1 Verrucomicrobiota bacterium
TTCGTTAAGTGCCTCGTAGACATTTCCTACCATGTCTTCACTTGGAGTAAGTGTTTTTGCTCCTGGCGACCATTTTGCAGGGCATGCTTCTGCAGGGTTGGTAGCACAATGTGCATTAGCTTCCATGATACGTACGAGTTCTTCCATATTGCGGCCCACGTTGTAGAAGTTGACCTGACTGCTAACTAGTTTCCCCTCAGGGTTTATTACAAAGGTGCCGCGAAGAGTTAATCCTGTTTCGTCATCGTATACGCCGAATATGCTGCTAACTAATCCGGTAGTATCAGCTGCCATTGTATATTTCACATCCGCCATAAGCTTCTCTGCCTGGCACCACGCTAAATGGCTGAATTTTGTATCTGTAGAAACAGATATGATCTTTGCTCCGAGTTCGGTTAGTTTGGTATCTTGTGCTGCTAAATCAGCTAGTTCAGTTGGGCAAACAAAAGTGAAGTCAGCTGGATAAAAGACAAGAATAGTCCATTTGCCGTCTTTTTTAAGATCTGCAAGATTAACATCTCCAAATGAACCGGTACTTGGTTCATAGGTTTCCATTTGGAATTCAGGAACATCTTGTCCTACACCAATTGGAGGTAAATCTCCATAAATATCGTCTGTATGACTTGTCATTAAACCTCAAAGTCCTTTGTCGATCATTAGTTTAAGTAAGTCACCTACGCGATTTGAATAGCCCCATTCATTGTCATACCAGCTAACAAGTTTGAAAAAGTTTTCGT
>JASLKL010000239.1 GCA_030747605.1 Verrucomicrobiota bacterium
CTTCTGGGCAGACCAGGCTGACTGCTTTAGCTGCACCGGTACTTGCAGGTATTATATTGGTGGCAGCAGCTCTTCCATCGCGCCATGCTTTACGGCTTGGTCCATCAACAGTTTTTTGCGTTGCCGTATATGCATGTATAGTGGTCATTAAGCCTTCAGCAATACCGAACCCTTCCTTAAGTAATACATGAACGACTGGAGCCAGACAGTTCGTGGTGCAGGAGGCATTGGAAACAATATGATGGTTGGCCGCATCATAGAGTCCATGGTTTACACCCATAACTACTGTCAGATCTTCGTTCTTGGCGGGAGCTGAAATAATAACTTTCTTGGCGCCAGCTTCGATATGGCCTTTGGATTTTTCGCCGTCAGTGAATAATCCAGTGCATTCGATTACAACATCGACACCAAGATCATTCCAAGGCAGTTCAGCTGGAGAGGGTGCTTTAACGACCTTGATTTCTGCCCCATTAACCAAAAGTGTTTCATCATCCTTGTGGCTAACTTCGCCATTGAATGCACCTTGGGTAGAGTCATATTTCAGGAGGTAAGCTAAATTGTCCGCTGGGACAAGATCTCCAACGGCGACAACTTCGACTTCGTTTCCGACAAGTCCCTGTTCCACCATTGCACGATAAGCTAATCGGCCAATGCGACCGAAACCATTGATTGCTACTTTTACTGACATAATTAAAAGAAATTGAGTCTTCTATCCCGAGAAATTCGGGGCGCG
>JASLKL010000023.1 GCA_030747605.1 Verrucomicrobiota bacterium
ACCAACCTGTATTCAGCTGCAGTCTTTGTCGGATGGGGAGCTGTAATACTTGGACTAATTCTAGAACGCATATATAGAGATGGCATCGGCAACGTGGTAGCCAGTTCTGTAGGATTTGTAACCCTGCTTGTTGCTGGCGGATTGTCTTTGAGCGGTGATACGATGGAAATGCTTCAGGCAGTACTCGACACCAACTTCTGGCTTGCGACTCATGTAGTAATCATCACAATTGGATATTCAGCTACTTTTGTAGCTGGGTTTCTAGCTATTGTTTACGTAATTCGAGACTTCATTTCCAACAAGATTTCTTTTGATAAAACAAACCGCACGGGCCTAACAAAGATGATTTATGGCATCATCTGTTTTGCTACACTATTTAGCTTTGTCGGGACAGTCCTAGGCGGCATCTGGGCCGATCAATCTTGGGGCCGATTCTGGGGCTGGGACCCAAAAGAAAATGGAGCTCTAATGATAGTCATCTGGAACGCCGCAATACTCCACGCACGCTGGGGAGGAATAATCCGCGAACGCGGGACGGTGGCAGCAGCCATTTTTGGCAACGTAATTACCGCATGGTCTTTTTTCGGTACAAACATGCTCGGAATTGGGCTGCACTCATACGGGTTTATGGATAAGGCCTTCGCATGGCTAATGGTTTTTGTTTGTACTCAAATGCTCATCATGATGGGAGGGCTCATGCTCGGCACACTCGATCAACCAGAAAAAAATAATGCACAAAAAGGAACCGAGGTCACTGCAACTAACCCACTGCCGGCACTAATCGCAGAGGGAATAGTTATTATTGCCACTGCCAGCGGAGCAATCTTTTATCTTCTAAAAGCATTGGGGATTTAACCATCTCTAAAAAACAGTTGGTTTTAAGGGCAGCTCAAACCAAGCCGCAGTTATTTCGAGCCCTATCGAGCACTCTGGACGCCTTCTCCCGAGCTTTATTAGCGCCATCCTTCAGTACTTGATTGACATAGTCCAAGTTAGCCTCTAGCTCGCTTCGCTTCGCACGGGCATCAGCAAAAAACTCCCAATACTGTTCGAACAGCGCCTTTTTAAGGTCACCATAACCTAGACCTCCAGCTCGTAAACGTTCCTCCCAATCCTTGGCAACATCTTTCGGAGCTACAAGGTGCAGGAGTTGCACTGCAATGTTCTGATCTGCATCTGGCTTTGGCTCCTCAGGCGGGCGGCTGTCCATCACTAAACGCATAACCGTTTTGCGGAGTGGCTTTTCATCTCCAAAAATCTCAATAGTATTCTCATAACTTTTGGACATTTTCTGTCCGTCCGTACCTGGCACCACCGCAACTGAATCTCGAATCTGCGGTTCGGGGATCACGAAGGTCTCCCCATAAGTCTGATTAAACTTGATCGCAATATCACGTGTAACTTCAACATGCTGCTTCTGGTCGCGGCCAACCGGAACAATGTTGGAGTCGTAAATCAAAATATCCGCTGCCATCAAAACCGGATATGCAAACAGGCCATGGTTGGGGGCAATGCCTTTTGCCATTTTGTCTTTGTAACTATGACATCGCTCAAGCAAACCCATCGGAGTAAGCGTTGATAACAACCAAGTTAGCTCACAAACCTCGGGCACATCACTTTGACGGAAGAAAACCGCCTTGGCCGGGTCGAGTCCACATGCAAGAAAATCCAAAGCCACATCGAGCGTGTTCTTACGACGCTGATTAGCATCGTAGAGCGAAGTCATGGAGTGGTAATCAGCAATAAAATAATATGCCTCCCCCTGATCTTGCAGCTCAATGGCAGGGCACATCATGCCAAAGTAATTCCCAACATGTAACGCACCTGACGGTTGAATTCCTGAAAGTATAATCATTTACTAAGTGGCAAGGGTAATTGGCAATCGCATCAAATCAAACAGGTTCAACCTACTTGATATCAACAAAAATCAACGTGCCAGCAAGCATGTCCGGCACAATTAATTTCTTAGCCTTCCGATCTACATAAAAATCAGCAGCAGACTTAAGCCCCTCAAGTATCAGCTCTTTCTTTTTCCCATTTTCGGTCAATTTCCAGACCTTACCCTGAGTCCAACTGGAAACGTAAATCCCTCCCTTTCCATCCGGATCAACGGCATCCGCGCCTCGTAATCCTTCAGCAATAACTCTTAATTTACCCTTTGCAGTCTTACGAACTATGTTCCCAGTAAAAAAGTCACCAAGTAATAAGCCTGTCTTGCCAGAGCGCCCCACTCCATTCGGACCAGGCACAAGTTCCTGCCCAGGACTTACGGCATCGCTTATCTTGCCGTCGAGCGTGATCTGATACACACACCCCAAGGCGGGCAGCTCCTTGGCCTGTTTGCTTTCTAGAGGCCAAAGGCTCCTCTCTTTGTCCGGATCAAACATCTTGCTGATTGCCCCCATATCTGTGACAAAAACACTCTTACGATCTTGGGATACAGCTACATCATTTAGAAAACTAACTTCACGCGGGAAACTCTTCTTGTCAGCCAAAATGCTCACATTACCCTTACGGTCGATTTTCATGACACGCGTCTGATCTGCAGTAACAAGATAATTACCGGTAAATGCGATGCCCTTTGGTTCGTTCAATCCTTTGGCAAAAACTGTCGCTTTGTCACCGTCCAGCATCTTAACCACGGCATCTCCCTCCTTATCAGCAGAGTTCATAACAGTAATGTAATACTTACCGCCAAAACCCTTAGTCACGCTTTCTGGGCGTTCCCCAATTTTTACAACTTTGTTTTTTGCCCCCGAAACCGGGGTCGCAACCATAATGCTCAAAATGAGCCCAGCTAGGATTTGATTCTTCATAAAAACTCGGCCAAATTCCTAACCCCTCAGCGCACAGGGTCAATGCAAATCAACAAAGAAAGAAACTGGGAATCGCTTTATCAAGCGAACGAAATTTTTTGGGACCACGGCGAAGCTTCACCAGGTTTAGTTGATTTTCTATCATCATCTAATAATAAAATGCCTCTTGGGAGAGCTCTCGTACCCGGCTGCGGACGAGGACATGACGCCCGAGCATTAGCCATAGCAGGATGGAATGTAACAGGGCTGGATATTGCCCCAAGCTCCATTCCGATGGCACAACAACTAGCCACAGACAACGGGCTAGATATCGATTTCCTGTTGGGTGATTTTTTAAGCAAAAAACCTAAAATCCAATTCGACCTGATTTTCGAGCACACCTTGTTTTGCGCAATCGACCCAAATAGACGACAAGACTATGTAACAGCAACCCAACAGTGGCTTAAGCCTAACGGCAAATACCTAGCCGTAAACTATATCATCACCAACGACGACGGAGATCCTCCATTTAGTACAAGCGCAAAGGAATTGGACACAAAATTCCAACCTTACTTCGATCTAATTAATCGCTGGATACCTCGCTCATATGAAAATCGGACGGGGAAGGAATTAATGAGCCTTTGGAGCCTCA
This sequence comes from Verrucomicrobiota bacterium, assembly GCA_030747605.1. Classification (GTDB taxonomy): domain Bacteria; phylum Verrucomicrobiota; class Verrucomicrobiia; order Limisphaerales; family UBA1096; genus UBA1096. Next base: position 3,448 of record JASLKL010000023.1, read on the forward strand.
AATAGAAGAGTTACGGCTTTCGCTTTTTTTTTTATGTCAAAAAACCTAACTTGGCTAAGCACCCGTGTTGCCATGACGACGTTAATGCGCCAAATAACTTTTTTACTCATAGCCTTTATCCTCTTGGAAAAAGGATTTGCGCTTGATTGGCAGACAGCCGGACAACATCGGTGGGCACACCTAGAAGATGCCGGCTCTGGGAAATCAGGTTTTACTCTTATGGATCCTGCCAGAACTGGAGTTCAATTTACTAATACGCTCGGCGCTCGCATTCTCATTTCAAATAAAAATCTACTAAACGGCTCCGGCGTAGCTATGGGCGATTACGATAATGATGGACTCTGCGACATATACTTATGCCGGTTAGACGGCGACAACGTACTCTATCGCAATCTTGGCGAATGGAAATTTGAAAATGTAACTGCAACAGCAGGTGTAGCCTGTCCTTCCCAGTTTTCCACTGGCGCTACTTTTGCAGATGTCGACGGAGACCAAGATCTGGATCTAATAGTAACCGCAATGGGACAGCCAAACCGACTCTTTCAAAATCAGGGCAACGGCAAATTCAATGATGTTACAGATACTTCCGGTATTGGTTCGCGATATGGAAGCAGCTCGATTGCTCTCGCAGACATCGATGGTGATAGTGATCTAGATTTATATGTCGTTAACTATGGAGCCAAATCAGTCCTGAAAGATGGTGGTAAAATAGATATCGTTAACATAAATGGCAAACTGACAGTAAGAGGACCATTTGCTAATAGAATCAAATTCATCGACAATCAAATGTTTGAGTATGGCGAGCCTGATGAATTTTTTCTCAACGATGGCAATGGAAAATTCACCAAGCTTAATTGGACCAACGATCGATTTTTAACCCACGAAGGTAAGCCTCTTGGCGAGCCATATCGAGACCAAGGCCTGAGCGCAATATTTCGAGACATCAATGGTGACCGATCGCCAGATCTGTTCATCGCAAACGATGGTTTCACTAAAGATCGTTGCTGGATCAATGACGGACAGGGGAATTTCCGTGAAATCTCACCCCTCGCAATAAGGCAACTCAGCTTCTCTGCTATGGGCGTGGATTTTGCTGATATCAATCGAGACGGCCATGATGACTTTTTCGTTGTCGAGATGCTCAGTCGCACCCACAGCAGACGACTAACACAACAAGGCACTATTCCTGGTAATCCCATTACACCAGGAAACTTCACAGAACAACCGCAAAGCCGGCGCAACTGTCTCTATATTAACCGCGGTGATGGCACCTTTACGGAAACTGCCTATTACTCTGGAGTAGCCGCTTCCGAATGGTCATGGAGTAGCATTTTCCTAGATGTAGATCTTGATGGATGGGAAGACATCCTAGTAACCAACGGATTCGAATTCGATACCGACGACTTGGACACGCAAAACAAAATTAGTCGGCTTGGTAGAATCCCCATCGCACAGAAACGCAAAACCATCTTCTTATTCCCTCCTCTCGACACTCCTAATGTCGCTTTCAGGAATCTGGGTAATGGCCGATTCGAAGAGATTGGCACTAAGTGGGGTTTTGATGACAAGCACGACGGGAATGGAATGGCTCTGGGTGATCTTGATAACGACGGAGACCTAGATGGAATCGTCAATTGCCTCAAAGGACCCGCTTTACTATATAAAAACAATGCATCTGCACCTCGAGTATCAGTGTGCTTAGTTGGAGATGGCAAAAACACAGAAGGAACTGGAGCCCGTATCCGCGTTATAAACTCGCTGGGGCAAAGACAACAGTCACAGGAAATAATGGCAGGAGGCAGATATGTCAGTGGCGATCAAGCACGCCGAACATTCGCCGCCAAGACTGGAGAAATGTTCCGTATCGAAGTTGATTGGATCGGGAACACACGAACTACCATCAACAATGCTACTTCCGGCCGGCTTTACGAGATCCGACAAAAACAATCTCAGCCAATCCGGGTAAACAAAAATTCTGAATCGACCCTCTTCGTCGATTCTAGCTCGCAATTAAATCATAGTCACATTTCGACACACCGCAATGATTTCGAAATTCAACCCGCCCTCCCTAAAAGCCTAAATCATACCGGCCCATTTTTATCAGCTAGCGATATAGATAAAGATGGGGATATCGACTTACTCGTAACCGATACGAACGACCCTCAGCTTTCCATCTTTCTCAATGACGGAAATGGCAAATTCACTCGATCGATCAACTCACTTCAAAACGCTGGCAGCGGTATAACTATATACTCTGAAAATCAGACGCAAAAAATATTACACCTCTCCAAACCTCCAACCATATACAAATTTACAAAAGGAAAATTGCGTTTAAATAGTCAGTTAAATTTTACAGGCAATCCTAGTGCTGCAGTAGCATTTGATATTGAAGGAGACGGGGATATGGACTTGTTCATTAGCGGAGAAAGTTCTCTTGGCCAATTCCCGATAGCTACTTCATCTGCACTTTTCATTAATGAAAACGGTAAATATGTTAAAAAATTGTTCCCTGAAATTGGCATAGTAAAAAACGTTGAAGCTGGAGATATTGATAACGATGGGGATGTAGATCTTGTGCTCGCACGGGAATGGAACAGTATTGCACTTTTACTTAATGAGAATGGTCAACTCAATGAAGAAGAAAAAGCCTTCGGCCTAGAAACATTCAAAGGCTTATGGCATGACATCAAGTTGTCGGACATTGATGGCAACGGAACACTGGATATTATTGCATCCAATATTGGGCTAAATACAGCATACGAACTTCATCGAATGCCAATTAAACTGCTCTATGGCGATACTGATGCTGACGATATATTTGAACTCGCCGAAGTTTTCTTCGATCCACTCAAAAATAACTGGAAACCTATCCGTAAACTCGAAGTGTTTTCCAAAACATTCCCGCAAGTCCGAGGGGCATACACTCGTAATCAATTATTTGCCGACTCCAATGCTCCTCGTATTCTTGGGCCAGCAATTTCTGAGATGAAATCCATGGAATTTAACACTCGAGAGAGTGCTGTGTTCCTTAACAATGGAAGCAAATTCACTTTCATTCCGCTACCACCCGAAGCGCAGATTGCTCCGGCATTCGGAATTTGCGCGAAAGACTTTAACGGAGATAACTCAATCGATTTATTTATTGCGCAAAACGATTTCAGCATACCACCACGTTACTCCCGTTATGACAGTGGGCGAGGGCTACTCTTAACTGGGGATGGGAAAGGAAATTTCAGCCCTCTGAATAGCAAACAAAGCGGCATCATGATCTATGGCGAACAACGAGGAGCCGTTGCTGCCGACTTTAATGGAGACAAAAAATTAGATCTAGTAGTTAGCCAGCGCGATGCAATGACCAAGCTGTACTTGCAAAGATAGTTTTACTTAGAAGGCTATTCCTCGGAATCGGTCTCTTCTTCAGAATCGGTTGCGTCTTCGTTTATAACCGGAGCAATCGCAAGCAAGCGATCATCACTATCCAGATTAATGAGTTTCACTCCTTGAGCATTACGTCCAGTCATACGGATATGAGCAACCCCCGTACGCACCATTTGCCCACCAAAGGTAATTAGCATAATTTCATCGGCCTCATTCACTGCAAGCGCACCACAGACACCGCCTGTCTTTTCCGTAGTCTTCATTGTGATGATACCCTTGCCGCCACGCGATTGGGTCCGATACTCATCAAACTCTGTACGCTTACCAATTCCATTTTCACCCGCAACAAGAAGAGTAGAATCCTTCATCACAACAGCCGCTGCCACTAAGCGATCTTTACCTTTAAGTCTTATACCGCGAACTCCAGCAGCTGTCCGCCCCATTGATCGCACATTCTCCTCATTAAAACGAATGCTTAACCCAGCGTTTGTGATTAGAACCACTTCATCATGGCCAGTTGTCAGTTTCACGGTGATAAGACGATCACCTTCTTTGATCCCAATTGCATTTATCCCATTGCGCCGCACGTTAGAATAAGCCTCAAGCGCGGTCTTCTTCACTGTCCCGCTCTCAGTAGCAAAAAAGAGAAACTTATCCTGTTTCCAAGTAAGGTTGTCCTTATTTTCTCCAAGCTCGGACTCCACACGAATAAGGGCAGCAATTTTTTCACCCGACTGTAATTCAAGCAGATTGGCGATGTTCCGGCCCTTGGCAGCTCGTCCCATATCGGGAATCTCGTGAACTCGACGCACATACACACGGCCAGTAGTTGTGAAGAACATTAGATAGTCGTGAGTGCTAGCAGTAAACAGATGCTCAATAAAATCATCCGATTCACCTTTAACAACAGAATCTTTAGTTCCCATACCAATCACGCCTTTGCCTCCTCTGCGCTGCGCACGGTATGAGCTCACATTGGTTCTCTTAACCAAGCCATTGTGCGTAAGCGTGATGATAACGCCTTCGTTGGCAATAAGATCTTCAATCGCCATGTCGCCTTCATCAGGCACCAGATCTGTACGTCGAGGGGTAGCATACTTATCCTTAATAGCCGTAAGCTCATCTTTAATAATAGCAAGAACACGCTCTTCTCTTGCTAAAATATCCATTAGATCCTCAATCTTGACGAGAAGTTCATCGTATTCAGCCTTGATTTTTCCCTGCTCAAGTCCGGTGAGTTGATATAGTCTTAAATCGAGAATCGAGTTAACCTGCGCCTCACTTAAAATATAGTAGCCGCCTTTGATTCTTTCAGGTTTACGAACCTTAACGCCCCACTTCTTTAAAGCTTTTTCCGGAAACTCAAAGGCAAGCAGCTTTACACGAGCTTCCTCACGATTTTTTGAGTTTCTGATAATGCGAATAAACTCATCGAGATTCGCCAATGCACAAAGATATCCTTCAAGCGTCTCAGCTCGGGCCTCGGCCTTATCCAATTCAAAACGTGTGCGACGAAGCACAACCTCTCGACGATGTTCAATATAAGCATTAATCAGCTCCTTGAGGTTCATCGTTTTCGGGCGGCCATGGTCAATCGCCAGCATGTTCACACTAAATGAAGTCGCCAGCTGAGTGAACTTATACAGTTTATTGATTACTACTTTTGGTACGGCATCACGCTTGAGCTCAACTACGACGCGAGTATTTTCATCCGACTCATCGCGCACTGCTGAAATATCCGTAAGCGTTTTTTCATTTGTTAGAGAAGCAATCTTCTCCACCAGTGTTGCACGATTGACCATGTACGGAATCTCCGTGATCACAATTTGCTCGCGATTTCCTTTAAGCTGCTCAACTCCAACACGACCGCGCTGCTTAATGCTGCCCCTTCCAGTTTTGAAATAGTCCCGAATAGGATCAAGACCCACAGCCAGACAGCCGGTTGGAAAATCCGGTCCCTTGACGTGCTGCATTAACCCATCAATGCTTATCTCAGGATCTTCGATCTGCGCACAGATGCCATCAATAATCTCACCGAGATTGTGAGGCGGGATACTAGTAGCCATACCAACCGCTATGCCAGTTCCACCGTTAATAAGCAGGTTAGGAAAGGCAGCTGGAAACACGGTCGGCTCCTGACGGGTTTCATCATAGTTAGCCACCCAATTAACCGTGTCCTTATCCATGTCAACCATCAGCGAATGACCAAGATGAGTAAGCCGTGCCTCGGTGTAACGCATTGCAGCCGGAGGATCCCCTTCGACAGAACCAAAATTCCCTTGGCCCTGAACAAGCGTACTTCGCATAGACCATGGCTGTGCCATGTTTACGAGAGTCGGATAAATTGTTGCTTCCCCATGCGGATGATAGTTGCCGCTGGTATCACCACAAATCTTCGCACATTTTCGGTAGTGCCGCCCCGGACCAAGATTTAAGTCATGCATCGCAAGCAAAATACGACGCTGAGAAGGTTTAAGCCCGTCTCTCGCATCGGGCAATGCACGTGAAATAATGACCGACATAGAGTAGTCGAGAAACGAATTCTTTATCTCATCAGCTACGTTGATTTTTTGGATTTTTTCAGCGGAAGCAAACAAAGGTGTATTGCTTGCTGGTAATGGATCGTTGTCCTTAGAATCTGCCATGAATCTATAAATTAATTACGGTTTAAACGTCGAGGTTACGAACATTGAGAGCGTTCTCCTGAATAAAATGACGACGCGGCTCCACCTCTTCGCCCATAAGTTTGCTAAACATATCGTCCGCCTCAACAGCATCCGATTCCTCCACTCTTAGTAACTTTCGAGTCTCAGGCGACATAGTAGTCTCATAAAGCTCCTTAGGGTTCATTTCCCCTAATCCCTTGAATCTCTGTATCTGGATTCCCTTCCTCCCCACATCCATCACCGCTTCAAGAATCTCGGAAATAGAGAAAAGCCTCCGGGCATTCGCGCTGTCTCCTTCACCCTGAATAATCTCGAAAAGTGGTTCATCTTGGGCAGAATAGTGATCCACACTTAAGCCCTTTCTATTGAGCTTGGATAAGATTTCCTCGATCGCTATGTGTTCATGCAACTCAACATGACGAGCACGACGGCGCGGCCCTTCCTTTTTCTTAGACTTGCGATCGTTCTTAACTGGAGCTTCATCATCGCCCTCATCATCGCCCTCGTCCTCTCCAAATAGACCAAGATCCGGGTTCTCCTTGCCAAACTTAGCCAGTGCATTCTCACTTTGAAAATAATGCACTACCTCGTCGTTCCCTTCCCAGACTCTAACCATATGACTAGGCAACGTTTTTTTCTTAGAGTCTCTCTGCTCTAGATATTCCGTGAAATTACCACCATGCCGCCGTATGGCACCTGCATACTTATCAAGCGATTGCAATAACTCTAGGATTTCAGCCAGCTGCTTTTTTGCAACTTCCTTGTCATTTTCAAGACTACGCAAGCGGACATCTTCCGATCCTAGATCAAGCAGCATCTTAATCATTTGCGGATCATCATCTATGTATTCAACCCTTTTTTTACGAGTTACTTTATATAAAGGCGGCTGGGCTATATAGACGTAGCCCTGCTTCAGCAACTCTGGCATCTGTCGATATATAAACGTTAGCAAAAGTGTTCTGATGTGCGAACCGTCCACATCGGCATCCGTCATAATGATAATCTTATGATAACGCAGCTTTTCGATGTTAAATGCCCCTTCATCCTTACTACCACCTTCATCCTCATCCTTGCTATTACCGGCTCCAATGCCTGTCCCAATAGCAGTTATCATCGTGCGAATTTCACGGTTCTCAAGCACCTTATCGAGACGTGCTTTTTCCACGTTAATAAGTTTACCTCGAATCGGCAGAATAGCTTGGAATTTACGGTCTCGCCCTTGCTTTGCCGAACCGCCTGCTGAGTCACCCTCTACTATATATAGCTCTGTATTCACTGGATCACGGTCAGAACAATCAGCCAACTTACCAGGAAGGCCTCCCCCGGTCATTGCCGTCTTTCTCACAGTATCCCGCGCCTTGCGAGCAGCCTCTCTCGCACGTGCTGCCGTAAGACATTTATCAACGATCTTTTTACCCAGCGCCGGAGTTCCATCAAAATAAGCCATCAACCCCTCATAAACGATCGACGACACCACTCCCTCAACCTCAGCGTTGACGAGCTTCACTTTGGTCTGTGATTCAAATCTAGGATTCGGCAACTTAACACTGAGGATACATATCAAGCCCTCACGAACGTCGTCACCCGAAAGACTAGGATCCTTATCCTTCAAAAGTTTGTTAGCTTTCGCATATTGATTCACTGCACGAGTTAGTGCAGTACGGAAACCAGTTAAGTGCGTACCCCCATCTGAGTTAGGTATTGAATTGGCAAAACAAAGAATCTGATCATTATAACTCGAGTTATATTGCATCACACAATCAATAATAATTTCTTCCTTCGTAGAGTGAAATGCAATCGGCTTGGAATGAATGACTTGCTTATTTTCGCCGATTTGTTTGACGAACTGAACTATGCCATCTTTGTAGAAGAATGTTTCACTTTTACCATCTTCACGCTCATCAGTGAGCACAATAGTTATTCCCGGATTCAAGAACGCTAATTCACGCAACCGATGATGCAGAATCTCAAACTTATATTCAGTCGTAACCGTAAAAATTTCCGGATCCGGCAGGAAGGTAATCTTGGTCCCTGTTTTTTTAGTCTTTCCAATGACTTCTAGCTTCTTGGTCGTCTTCCCCTGCTCAAACTCTATATAGTTAACATTGCCATCTCTATATATCTCAGCTTTAAACCAAATCGAAAGCGCATTTACACATTTGGCTCCCACCCCATGCAGCCCACCAGAATACTTATAAGCGCCCTGCCCAAACTTACCACCAGCATGCAAATTCGTGAGCACCAACTCAACTGCTGGCATCTTAAACTTTTTGTGTGTATCCACTGGAATACCACGACCATCATCCTCTACAGATACTGATCCATCTGCATGAATCGCAACCTTGATCTTATTGCAGTGACCTGCGAGATGCTCATCAATAGAGTTGTCTAACACCTCGTAAACACAGTGATGAAGACCATTTTCATCAGGGTCACCAATGTACATTCCTGGCCGCTTTCTAACGGCTTCCAGGCCTTCTAGTTTATCAATTTTGGTTGCATCGTACCGGTCGGCACTAGCTGTTTCTTTAGGCACTTTAATTTATCTATCGGGATTAATAATAGGGATAAACTTGCTGAAAAAATCGTCAACTTAGACTCTCCCCGTAGACCAATATTTATATCAAAAAACATACCATTTTCACAACCCCTAAATCTAATATTCAAAAACAATTATTATGCAATATATTGCGATATTTCATAAGCCCAATATACAATATATTGTGCTTTATAGCTTATTAGGAACAAGGCGGAAACCGTGATTAGTCAGTTGAAGAATCTGGCCGATTAAATATTAAGCAAATAACACCCAAAAAATAACTTTAATGCGAACTTCACACGCCTTATGAGGGCATCCTAAAAAGCTCGAGGAGGGCAATTAATTGGATTTTGAAATAACTATAAACCAAGCGGAATCACCTGTGGATTCTCCGGCAAGCACCATATAGCTACCAATGCGGAGTGTCTGGCTTTTTTGAATCAACTCCTTACCCCCACTAAAAAGGCTTACGGAAACTCTCCCATTCTTACGATTACTGACCTTGATAGACGCTTTTTTACTGAGCTTAGCAGTTTTGGTCTTGTCGACTGGTATAGATAATTGCTTATCACTTAGCCGATAGTAGTTTCTCCATTTAAACACCTTAGCCAAACGTTTACGAATAGACTCAGAGAGTTTTTTAGCTCCTTTTTTCTCTTTGCTAGCCCCAACCACTAGAGCAGCTCTGATCTCAATCGAATTAGCCTTATCAGAAGCAATGCCACTGCCAACAAACAACAAAATAGCAATAAATAAAGAAAATTTACCCAATCTGTATTTACTCAAAATTTGCATCAAAAAAAGTTATTAAGCTCATGGAAACACTTAATCAAGCCATAGTTCCATATAGTCTCTCTGTATATCCATCGAATACTCAAGCCAAACTATGCTCATGGAATCATCAACGGAATTGAATGTCATCACGTCAATTTCATCGCTCAAAAGCTCAAGCTCGTGATCACTTTCAAGTTCAATAGCCAAATCTGGTACACTTGGCTGCTGTAACGTTATCAGCAGCACTATAGTGGCAATACCCAACAAAGGCGCCAGACGATGAAACAACCATTTTATTACTAAAGAATTATTAGAACCCTGATTGGTAGGCTCGCCTGTCCTGATCTCTTGGGCAATTTTAGCCCAATAAAAATCGCCTGATTCTGGTAAAACGCGAGGCATCTCATATTTTGAGATTAAATCCTTCGTTTGTATCAGTTGCGCGTACAAGATCTGCAACCGAACATCATTGTCCATGCATTCCCTCATTTGCTCAGCTTCAGACTCGGTTAACTCGCCATCAACCAAAGCTTGAATCTTTAGTTCTATCTCGTTTTCTTTCATTCAATCAATCCTTCCCTCTTCAACGCTTCGCCAAGTAGTGCTGCCAATTTTTTTCTAGCGTAAAACAATCGTGACATCACAGTTCCAACGGAAGTATCCATTTGGTCAGCAATCTCTTTGTACTCAAGCTGCTCGTATTCGTAGAGCACAAGTACGGTCCGATGGCTATCTGAAAGCTTATCCATAGCATCGTCAATTCTCTCTCTAAGTTCCTTTTGATTGAGTTTTGCGATTGGATCGACATCCTGTATCTCCATTCGGTTTTCTACTGGACCAGTAGCCTCCTCTATTTCCTCAATAGAATCGGTCCGCAACCGTTTTTGCCGACGCAACTCATCGAGACACAAGTTCGTAACAATACGATTTAACCATGTTGCAAAACTCGCATCTCCGTGGAATTGCGCTAGGCGCTGCCACGCCTTGACCCAAGCATTTTGAGAAAGATCTACCGCTAAATCCTCATTGCGCATGATACTATAAGCACGCGCATAGACTCTATCACGATATCGGGAAACCAGTTCCTCAAAGGACTGCATATCACCGGACTTAGCCCCATCGACCAATCTCGGTTCATCTACCGTTGAATAATCTGGCACTTCCCGCATTAACGGACGCTCTCATCTGAACTCATATTCAATGATAATTTAAAGTTTCCCTTTGGTGCTTGGGATCTGCCCAACGATACGAGGATCAAGCTGACAGGCAAAATCCGTCGCTCTTGCAAAAGATTTAAACAAACCTTCGACAATGTGATGAGGTTCGTCTCCGTAAAGCAATTCCAAGTGAAGGTTACATCGAGCATCATTGGCAAACGCCTGAAAAAATTCTTTGGCTAATCCAAAACGGAACATCGAAGACATATCTTGCGACTTATCCATATCACTAATGTTCCTCTGGTGAAATTTAGTAAGCCCACGCCAAACAAGGTGTGGCCGATTGCTAAAATCAATCACACAACGAGTCAGGCATTCATCCATCGGAACGTATGCTTCGCCGGTGAAAGGATTACGAGGATCAAAACCCGTACCATAACGCTTAACACCTTTCTTGTCGCCCAAAGCCTCTTCAAATGCTTGCCCAAGCACGATCCCGCAGTCTTCAACCGTGTGATGGTGGTCCACCTCAATATCACCATTACAACTAAGACTTAGATCAACTGTTGCGTGCTTAGCAAAGAGCGTTAGCATGTGATCAAAAAATGGGATGCCAGTGGCTATCTTTGACTTCCCCTTTCCATCGATATTTAGGCTAAGCCGAATCTTCGTCTCACCTGTATCACGTTTGATCTTTGCTTTGCGTGACTGCATCACTCAAAGAGTGTGCGCTAAATGGGACGCTTGGCCAAGCGCTGCCTTATTATTGCGCAATTGATGCGAGGTATCGTTCAGCATCGATCGCAGCAGCACAGCCCTGCCCAGCAGCCGTAATCGCCTGCCGGTAAACCCGGTCAGAACAATCACCAGCAACATACACCCCACTTACATTAGTTTCCTGACCTTTTTTAGGCAAAATATAGCCCTCGTCATCCATATCAACAATCCCCTTAAAGAGCTGTGTATTAGGCACATGACCAATCGCTATAAATAGCCCAGCACAATCTATCGTTGTCTCCTTATTGGTCTTATTGTTACGAATCTTCACGCCGGTCACCTTGTCCTGTTCGATATCCATTACGTCAATAACTTCCGAATCCCAAACCGGTTCAATTTTTTCGTGGCTCAATGTTCTCTCAGCCATAATTTTGGATGCCCTCAACTGATCGCGACGGTGCACGAGATAAACTTTAGAGGCAAATCGCGTTAGATACGTCGCCTCTTCACAAGCAGAATCACCTCCGCCAACTACAACAAGCGGTTGGTCCCGGAATGCCGGAAGGGCACCATCACAAGTAGCACAATATGTAACTCCCTTCCTCTCCAGTTTAGCTTCACTAGGCAAGCCTAGATGACGGTGACCGGCGCCACTAGCAATAATAACTGTCTGTGCTTCAACCGCGTTACCGTCAACCGAAATCTTTAAGGGCTGGTCGCTAAAATCAATCGACTCAACAGTACTGCCAAACTGGATCTTGGCCCCAAACCGCTCCGCCTGCTGTTGCATCTCCACCCTTACCTCAGTGCCATCAATACCTTTCGAAAATCCAGGGAAATTCTCGACAATACTTGTCGTAGTAAGTAATCCGCCGGGCATAGCTCCTGTGAGAACTAACGGCTCAAGATTTGCCCGAGCAGTGTAAATGGCGGAAGTCAGCCCAGCACAACCAGATCCTATAATTACCACTTTCTCCATAAAGGTAGGGGACCGTAAAAGCACGGTGACCTAATGGCAAGTCAAGCTGACACAAAGCAGAACTTATAGCCCAATGATATTTTTAACTGCATCTAATTCTGGAGCAACTACAGTTGGAGTAAAGCCGGCTTCACTAATTGCATTATCAGGATCCTTTAAGCCGTGGCCAGTTAAAGTTACTACAATTTTGCTGCCCAAAGGAATTTTCTCATTAAGCAAACAATTCTTTAATCCGGCTAAAGGAGCGGCACAAGCTGGCTCAGCAAATATTCCTTCCGTTTGAGCTAACTGCTTATAAGCAATAAGTATTTCATTATCTGTTACTTTCCCAATATGGCCATTGGATTCTTCTACTGCATTCGTGGCGCCACCCCAACTCGCTGGGTTTCCAATCCTTATTGCAGTAGCTACAGTTTGAGGATTCTCAATAGGCGATCCGTCAACTATTGGCGCTGAATTTGCTGCTTGAAAACCAAACATCCTTGGCTTTGAAGATGAAATGCCCAGATCGCAATATTCCTTATATCCCTTCCAATATGCGGTAATGTTGCCCGCATTACCGACCGGCAAAAAGTGAAAATCAGGCGCCTGCCCAAGTTGGTCAACAACCTCAAATGAAGCTGTCTTCTGACCTTCAATCCGCACCGGATTAATGCTGTTAACAACCTCCACTTGTCCAGTTTCACCTAGCTCTCTAACGATACGCAGCGCATCATCAAAATTGCCTTCTATCGAAATTGTAGTCGCTCCATACATTAGTGCCTGCGCCAATTTACCAAGGGCTATTTTCCCATTTGGCAATAGCACAACACACTTTAAGCCGGCACGTGCTGCATATGCGGCTGCAGAAGCTGATGTATTACCGGTACTAGCACAAACTACAACTTCCGCACCTCGCTCCTTCGCTTTGGAAACAGCCATGGTCATGCCACGATCCTTGAATGAAGCTGTCGGATTAAGGCCTTCGTACTTCAGATATAATTCAATGTCTCCTCCCATTTCACGAGCAAGACGATCTGCCTTTATGAGGGGCGTGTTCCCCTCAAGCAAAGTCACCACCGGAGTAACTTCATTAACAGGCAGATAGTCAGCATAGCGACGGATCAAACCAGGCCAGGCGAAGGATGGTTGTTTCGTATTGTTGCTCAATGTGAATTAGGACTAATCAAAGTTTTCTACTCGTATCATAGTAGGCTTGGCCTTTACCGCAGAAAGTCGGCCGATACGCTTCAGTGCCTTTTGCATCGAAGCATCAGAAGCATCATGTAACATCATTATCAAGGGCACACTCCCTCCAACATGCCCTTCGGGTTGAAATACTGAACAAATTCCGATTTTTGCTTCGCCAAGAATAGCTGCAATACGTGCCAGTGTGCCAGGCCGGTCAATCACACTTAGCCGCAAATAAAAAGGACTAACAGATTGCTCGATTGGAAGCACACTGCCTTTTTGATCATGAGGCACAAACGGGGGAACTCTGCCCATACTAACGTTCTTTAAGTCCAGCGAAGCATCCGCCAAGTCACTCAAAACTGCACTCGCAGTCGCATCCGCACCAGCCCCCTGCCCGTAGTGAAGAGTATCTCCGACAATATCTCCGCGGACAAGTATCGCATTATATACTCCACTAACATTCGCAAGCACGTGTTTCTCTGGCACCAATGCAGGGTGAACAACAATCTGCACTTTATCTCCAATTTTTTTAACAATCCCCAAAAGTTTGATGCAGTAACCCATATGCCGAGCAAACTGTATGTCGAGAGTTGTAATATGCCGAATGCCCTCAACAAAAATCTGGTTAGGCTTGATCCAAAAACCGTGTGCCAAAGAAGCCAAAATACCCACCTTATGCTGGGCATCAAAACCATCTACATCTAATGATGGCTCAGCCTCAGCATAACCCAGTCTTTGGGCATCTAATAGGATATCCTCAAAATCCCTCCCCTCTGCCTCCATCTGAGTCAGGATGTAATTGCAGGTACCATTGAGTATTCCATACAATCTCTGAATACGGTTGCCACTCAAGCCTTCCCTAAGAGACTTTATAATCGGAATGCCGCCTGCAACAGCTGCTTCATAATATAGATTACCACCATTCTTTTTGACCAAATTGAAAATTGATTCTCCATGTGCAGAAATAAGCGCCTTATTAGCAGTGACTACCGGTTTGCCAAGCTTCAAGGCCTCATTAACAACTTTCCGTGCAGTTGTGGTTCCTCCCATCAGCTCAACCACTACATCAATCTTCGGATCACGAACTAGAGATCCCCAATCATCCGTAACTAACCGCTTAGCCAACCTTGCTGCCCGTGCCTTCCGTGGGTTGCGCACAGCTACCTTGCCCAGTGAAAGCTTCACACCTAGCCGTGACCCCATCAACGACCCATTACGAGCTAAGGCCTGAACAACGCCACTACCGACGGTCCCACACCCTACCAATCCTATATTCACCTTACGCATTTCAGGCGCGAGGAGAGTGCCGGGAAAGGCCGCTTGGCTCAAATTATTTTTACATGACTCGTTTATAGAGAGCCAAGCTAGAAGCTGAAAAATGCTTTCCCACAGCTATAACTGATCTACGATGAGCCCCCTGATATAAATGAAAATTTTAGTAATCGGCGGAGGCGGCCGAGAACACACCATTGTTTGGAAACTGGCCCAGTCTTCACGCTCTACAAAGATATGGTGTGCCCCAGGCAACGCCGGAATCGCAAATGAGACCCTAAAATCAAACAACTCTAAAGTTGAGTGCGTCGACATAGGAGCTGAAGATCTAAAGTCACTTTTAGAATTCGCCCGGGAAAATGAGGTCGATCTTACTGTTGTAGGGCCTGACAACCCATTGGCCATGGGTATCGTCGATAAATTTCAAACCATTGGCCTTCGAGCATGGGGGCCCACACAGCAAGCTGCACAATTCGAATCATCGAAAATCTTCTCACAGGAATTCATGGATCGAAACGGCGTACCAACGATGAGGTCTGCATCATTTCAGGACCCATCCGAAGCCAAAAATTTCGCAGCCGAACTTGGCGGCAAATGTGCCGTCAAAGCAGATGGCTTAGCGCTCGGAAAAGGAGTGCTTATTTGCAATAGCGCCGATGAAGCAAACGCTGCCATCGAACAAATCATGACCGACCGGACATTTGGAGATGCAGGAGCCAACGTTCTGGTTCAAGAATTGATTACAGGAATGGAGATTTCTCTTCATGCGCTCTGCGATGGTAAAACAGCTAAATTATTTCCTAGCTCACAGGATCATAAACGAGCACTTGAAAATGATCTCGGTCTCAATACCGGGGGCATGGGAACGTACTCCCCCGTGCCATTCCTAAAAGAAGATAAACTTCATGAAATTGCGAACGCCGTTCTCGATCCATGGCTAGCTGGCTGTGCCCGTGAAGGTATTGATTTTCGAGGAATGATATATCCTGGCATCATGCTTACTGATGAAGGGCCGAAAGTTCTTGAATTTAATGCTCGGTTCGGCGACCCAGAAACACAGGTGTATCTTACACGTCTAGAAAACGATCTAGTCGATTTACTAGAAGCCAGTATTGACGGCACACTCGATGAACACGAATTGCAGTGGACCAATCAATCGGCTGTCTGTGTTGTGGTTGCCTCTGGCGGCTATCCCAGCAGCTATGAAAAAGGAAAAGTGATAAGCGGGCTTGAAACTGCTGATGCCATCCCAGGCGTCAAGGTATTCCACGCTGGCACTAAAACAAAAGACAACGAAATCGTCAATTCCGGCGGACGGGTACTAGGAGTTACAGCACTAGGGGATAATTTACTAGCCGCCCGCAACCTCGCATACAAAGCAGCCGCTATGATTCACTTCGAGGGAGCTTTTAGTCGTAAAGATATCGCCGCTAAAGCTCTATAATCAAACATGGCCGACCTATCAAACGAGGAATATCTCGCCATCAACCAACTCAGTATCAAGAGGAATAAGGCTTGCGCCAATACAGGGACCAGCAATGCATAAGCCAGTTTTTGGCTCATAAAAAGCCCCGTGCGTCTGGCAAACAAAGAGGCTGTTATCTTTGCTGAAAAATTCCCCGTCACCGTAATCAAGTGTAATTGGCAAATGACGGCATAAATTCTCGTAGGCCACGATGTCGCCATTGAAATTAGCCACGAAAGCATCGATAAGTAATCCATTCCGTTTAAAGGAAAATCGCTTGGTCGCACCCTTTGGCAATTCCATAAGCTTAGCGATTTTTTTTCGCATCAACTTTTGGCTAGATCCTTTTCCCTAACACCCTCATTGAGACTACCCCTTCGATAACCACGGGTATCAATTTCTACTTTAGTAAAACCGACTTCAAGAAAACTGTCTATTACAGAGGCCTCCCAGTTTTCAGTCAAAAATCGATCCATCTCCTCTGAACCAAGCTCAAGTCGTGCCATCGCACCATCAGGCTGTTCGTGATGCCTGACTCGCACCTCCCTAAATCCAGCATCACGCAATATCCCTTCCGATTTTTCGATCATAGCAAGTTTCTCCAGCGTGACCTTCTGTCCGTATGGAATGCGAGAACTCAAGCACGGCATTTGCGGTTTATCTGCCGTCGGCAAGCCCAACACCTTTGAGCAGGCTCGAATATCAGCCTTAGTCATTCCGGCATCCTTCATAGGAGCACGGACCTTAAATTTTTTAGCTGCATCAGCCCCTGGCCGATGGTCCCCGATATCACTAGAGTTTTCACCATAGGCAAGGACATCAAAACCATAATCAGCTGCTATCACTCCCAAGTGAACGAACAATTCATGTTTACAGAAGTAACAACGATTAACGGGATTCTCAGTGTAATCATTGTTAGCAAACTCCTGAGTTTTCACAACTCGCAATGGGAATCCATATTTTTTTGAGATTTCCCGCGCCTCATCTAATTCTCGCCTCGGCAAACTTGGCGAATCAGCTATCACCGCAAGAGTACGATCACCCAAAACCTGATAAGCAATATAAGCTAATAGCACAGAATCTACTCCACCCGAATACGCAACTAGGCAAGATCCGTAACTACGCAGGATTTCTCTGAGCTGATTAAGCTTAACATCACTCACATCAAAAAAATGCCTCGAACATTGAACAAAGTCCAGCGACTAGAAAATTACTATACAAATTGAAAATAGCTTATAAGTTGTGCCGTAATAATTCACCTCGCAAAATGTTTAACGGCATTAGTGACAGCAAGCATATTACGGTGTATATTAAATAACGTTTTCAGTATGAAACTTTTCTTAATGATCACATCGCTCTTGCTTCATCAAGTACTAGCTAAAGGAGAAAGGCTTCTGCATTTAAATCAATATACATTGGTTAAAGGTCCAATCGTTATTGAAGGCATAAAAGCAAATGCCTCTGGCCTAGCATACCATGCTGAACGCGATAGTCTATTTGTCGTACTTGACCAGCCTCAACGGGTTGTTGAAATTAATTTCGACGGATCACTCAAACGAAAAATCGACCTGAATAAATTTCAAGATACTGAAGGTATCGCCTGGGTAACCGGAGATATCTTCGCAATTGCAGAAGAAGGCAAGTGCAACATCGTACTTGTCGAGCTCGAACCAAACGATGGTGGTGTAAGTTGGAAAAAGGCCAAAAAACTCAAATTAGAAATTAAAGTCAACTCACTAAACGGCATCGAAGGACTAGCATACGACCCTATAAAAAAGCTCTTCTTCGTAGCCAGAGAAAAAGGTTCAGCAGCCTTATTCAAAATCCTTCAACCTCCAAATGGCAGCAAAGAGAACCCCACTTCAATACTCATGACCGTAGCAGGGCGTGGACTAAAAGATATCTCAGGACTCCACTACAACGCACAGGATGAAAGGCTGCTAATCCTAAGCCACGAATCTGCTTGCGTAGTAGAGACGAACAAGTACGGCATAGAAAAAAGTCGATTATCTTTAAAAGGCGGCCAATCCGGACTAAAACAAACAGTGCTTAAGGCGGAAGGCGTCGCACTCGACAAACGAGGGACACTTTATATTGTTGGAGAACCCAACCAATTGTTTATTTTCGATAAGAAAAAATAATTAACAAATTTTCAGTCAATCGATAGTGCAACGCCGGAGCTAGAAGACAATTCAATATGCAAAACACCATTGTCTAAACGGGCTGAGGTCAATGCCCCTGACCGAGACTCTGCAAGCAGACTAACTTCTTTGATAAGCTCTTGTTTTAACCGAAGAGTTCTGGAGCTTCCCCCCAAATTAAACGCTATAACAGACCGACGGTTCCCATGTGCTCTGCTATACGCCAGTGTCAGTTCCGCATCATCAGCGAGAACATAATCTATACTTCCGAACTTCCAGTCTGAACGTTTTTTCCGAAGTGAAATAAGTTTCTTATAGTAAGAGATCAGTTCCACATCAGGCTTCACGGGGATTGGTTTATTGCGTTCGCCAACAGGATTGAACACCTGCGGTCGATGAGCAATGTCATCCCAAATAATTGGCTTCCGACAATCAGGGTCATCAGCGCCCCACATCCCCAACTCGTCACCATTCCAAATGTGGGGAGCGCTTGTGTAAGTAAACTGGTGCAACAGCATCATCCGCATCTCATGGGCAACCCCTAAATCAGGTGGCCCCAGATGGAGAGCAATGTTTCCCTTGGCTCCCATACGGTACTTATACTTGTGCTTATTCTGAAACGAGGTGCCAAACCGTGGACTATCGTGGCTCGCGACAAGATTCATTAAATTCTGGGAAAGTGATTTGCTGTAACCTTTATAGACTCGATCCATCTCAGCAATAAAACCGGTTGGCTTTAATCCGCCGCTGGCCCGAGCAAATAACATTCGAGCTGGCTTGTACCATTGATAATGCATAACTGAATCAAAAATATCTCCCTGCAAGAATGGCCTCGGATCCATCAGTTCATCCGGCCAATTGGTCCACCAAGCTTCACCAAGCAGTAATGCTTCCTGATTAATTTCACGGACAAACTTCCGGTAATCACGCCAAAAGCCAAGTGGCACATGCGATGCGACATCGAGCCTAAAACCATCGACTCCATCGCTTGAATCGCCGTCACCATTAGGATCTAGCCAACGCCTTGTAACGTTGAATATATGCGCTTTAACCTCGGGATGCAGATCTCCATCAAAAACACGTCCCTTTTTTTTGTTAGAAACGTTAATTTTTTTTAGCTCCGGCAATGTCTTAACCCCAAGCCAACCCTCATAACTAAACTCGTCTTCAGGCGTCTTTGGATCATCAAACGAGATGATCTCATACCAGTCCTTGTACCGACTTTTAGCCTGATTCTTCTTTAGATCCTCCCAAGCCCAAAACTTTATTCCAGTGTGATTCCAAGAATAGTCAACGATTAATCGCATACCTCGCCTATGGACTTCACCAATAAGCTTTAAGAACAATTGGTCAGCTGCCGTCCATTGCCATGTAGAAGGATCTCTAGGGGTTTCCTCATCAATGATTGCAGAGTCTCCTTCGGGATCCGGGCCAAAATTGCGATCAATGTGCCGATAATGACGCACATCATACTTGTGAAGAGACGGCGAATCGTTAAGTGGATTGAAGTAAATAGCAGTAATGCCTAGATCCTGCAGATAATCTAACTTGTCCAACACCCCTTGTAGATCTCCGCCAAATCGTCGTGCAGCAGCAAGTTTGTGAAAATTATCCCCCTCTGCCTTAGCCCAACTCTCCTGTTCATACCAATCATGCTGCCATGGAGTTATCTTCCAATTAGAAGGAACGTAACCAGGATAAGCTCCCTGCATATACACAGGACTAGGATCATTCGATAAATCGCCATTACGAAAACGTTCAACAAAAATCTGATACCAGATCGCTTCCCGAGCCCAGCTTGGAGCCTGATTAAAGGGAGCCGAACGCCCCAAAATTTGACCGAATAAAAGAAAAGAGAATCCAATAAATAAAAACCCCGTTAATCGCTTCATCGCACAGTTAATGATTCATACGTTCAATTATTGATGTAGTGGACTTATCTGTAACAAAGGGAATAATAACAATCTTACCGCCTGATTCCTCAATCACCTCGCGCTCATCAGTCACCAATGTTTCCAGGGTATAGTCCCCCCCTTTCACGTAAACATCCGGCTGGGCCAAGCGCAAAAAATTTACAGCATTTTTCTCATGAAAGACCACTACGGCTCCCACAGATTCCAGTGAGGCCAAAACCAACGCACGATCTTCCTCCGTATTTACAGGCCGGCCTGAACCTTTAAGCTGCCGAACAGAGTCATCTCCATTACACCCAACAAGCAGTAAATCCCCCTGTGCTGCTGACTGCTCCAAATAAGTAACATGCCCCGCATGGAGAAGGTCAAAACAGCCATTAGTTACTACCAATCGGCGATTAGATTTGCGTAGCTTCTCCCGCCAAACGGGCAATTTTTTAAGCGATAATATTTTCTCAATAGCGCTCATCTGAAAGCAAACCTACATTGACAAAGCTCAATAGCCAATCCCTGCGCCTTCCTTGATAGAATTGAAGTCGCCATTAAACAAATCGACGCTGTTTTGAGATTGCCAAATGCTTTACGAAACGGGAGAAATCGCCGTGCGATGCCGCTAACTAAACAGGTCAAAGCATTTGATACACTTATTCATGGTGCCAAACCTATATTGGCACTTGCCCCGATGCAGGATGTTACAGACCTCCCATTCTGGAAAGTGATCGATAAACGCGGTAGTGCGGATGTTTATTTTACTGAATACTTTCGAGTTCGCAATGGGTCCAGGCTAGAGAAGCCAATTCTAAGATCTATTACAGAAAACCCGACCGGACAACCAGTGATCGCACAAATGATCGGCAATAGCATCCCAGACCTAATTCGGACAGCCCGTGAGTTGCAGCATTATCCTATTGCTGCTGTCGATCTCAATTTAGGCTGCCCTGCACCAGTCGTTTATAAAAAGTGTGCCGGCGGCGGACTCCTACGCGAACCAGACCGGGTCGACAAAATTCTTGGAGCTCTACGTGAAGCAATCGAGACACGGTTCACAGTAAAAACTCGGATTGGCTTCGATAACCCAAGCGCATTCGACAAGTTATTACCTATCTTCTCTAAACATAATCTTGATCTGCTCACTGTCCATGGCAGGACTGTGAAGGAAATGTATC
>JASLKL010000240.1 GCA_030747605.1 Verrucomicrobiota bacterium
TATGGTTTTAAATGGTCTGAAATCTTCGCAACCCAACAAATCTGATGAAGATTTATATATGGATCATATTAACAATAATTATAATGATTTAAGAGAATTAAAAATTATCAGAGGTTGTGGTCATTGGACACAACAAGAAAAACCTAATGAGGTTAATAAAATTTTATTGGACTTTTTGAATAAAATATAATCTTTAATTAAATACCTGCGGAGGGGTGGCCGAGTGGTTGAAGGCACTGGTCTTGAAAACCAGCAGGCGGGCAACCGTCTCGGGGGTTCGAATCCCTCCCCCTCCGCCAAAGAAATATGAAACAAGAAATTGAAGAAATAGTAAAAGATTTATGTTCGCCTGAAGGTGAATTTCCTACAAAAATTATAAATCAAAATGGATACAATTTTTTATCATTTAGCTGGGGTCCAAAAAATCTTTTTGAGTATTTTAAGCTTTATGAAGATCATCAAAATAAAGATATGATTGTTTATAATGATGAAAGATGGACATACCACGAAGCCTATCAACTTTCATCTGCATTTGCTCAATCTTTAATAAATGATTTTTCTGTTAAAAAAGGAGACAGAGTTGCTATCGCTTCAAGAAATTATCCAGAATGGATATTTAGTTTTATTGCTATAACTAGTATTGGAGCTGTTGCTGTTCCGATGAATAGTTGGTGGACTTCAGCGGAACTTGAATATGGCATTAAAGATAGTGACTCAAAAATAATAATAGCT
>JASLKL010000241.1:0-262 GCA_030747605.1 Verrucomicrobiota bacterium
GCAAGACATATTAGAGCATCTACTTATCGCCTTATTATCACAGGGACACTCCTTGTTAGTAGGGGTTCCAGGTCTGGCAAAAACACTTATAATAAAAACTTTATCGGATGTGCTTGACCTCTCATTTAAACGGATTCAATTCACCCCTGATCTGATGCCTAGTGATATAACAGGAACAGAATTAATTGACATTGATGTCAACACAGGTCAAAGGTCCTTTAGATTCTATAAAGGTCCTGTTTTTGCAAACATCGTTCTTGCT
>JASLKL010000241.1:272-706 GCA_030747605.1 Verrucomicrobiota bacterium
TGCTGATGAGATAAATAGAACACCACCCAAAACCCAATCTGCACTATTAGAGGCCATGCAAGAACATAAAGTAACTGCTGGTGGAAAGACTTACGACCTCGATGAGCCATTTTTTGTGCTTGCTACTCAGAATCCAATTGAACAAGAAGGGACATACCCTCTTCCTGAGGCACAATTAGATCGCTTCATGTTTAATTTGAATATCGAATACCCTACAAATGATGAAGAGATATCAATAGTCCGAGGGACAACTTCGATCAAGGAATCTGCATTGGAACCTGTGATAACAAAATCTGAAATAACATCGTTTCAAGATCTTATTAGAAGAGTTCCTTCATCAGATAATGTCGTGGAATACGCAGTTAAATTATCAGCCTCCACCAGGCCTAACGCTGATCTTGCTCCTGATTTCATTCGCAGGTCTGTAGACTGGG
>JASLKL010000242.1 GCA_030747605.1 Verrucomicrobiota bacterium
TAATAATGGTAGTACCGATGATGGCTATCTTGCTGCTCTTCAACAATTTGGTGCAGAGGTGTCACCTAGTGAAGAGTCTGGTCAAGCACGTGTAGTTGTTACTGCTCAGTGGTCAAGGCAGCAGTTTTTTCAATTGGCTAAAGAGAAATATGTGACACTTATTGGCCTTGAACCAGAGGAGATGGACCTGCGAACTGTCTACCAAAGATTGGTTGGATTCAAAACCAGCATTTCTCCTGTCATTAACTTAAGAAAACCTGAAGAAAGTGAGGTAAGTTCATGAGTTTGGAATTAAAGAAAAACGATGATTTTACATTAAGTTTTGCATGGTTTTCTGTTTGGCCTGTTGCGCGTACAGCAATGCACTTGGTCTTTCGAAGAAAACTCTTTTGGCTATTATTTGCCATAGCGATGCTGAGTTTTGTTTTCACATTTGGAGCGATATATCTTTTGGCTACTCTTAAACAAGAGCTTCCACAGATGGCGAGATTTATTTCTTCAATGTTAAAAGATTTGGATGGTTCTGGTACTACTTATCTGAATTTCATGAAGTTGCAGGGTACAGTGATGATGATTTTATTGGCATTTGCTGGATCTGTATTGGCAGGCAATGACCATGCTCGAGGTGGATTTATGTTTTATATGTCGCGTAGGATAAACTTAGTTTATTACGCTTTAGGAAAGTTGTTGGCGATCGG
>JASLKL010000243.1 GCA_030747605.1 Verrucomicrobiota bacterium
CTTTAACAGCTTCTACGTCTCCATCTTTTGATTTAAATGTTTTCTTTAGATTTTTTGCTTCTACTGCAAACAACTTTATCCTTTCATATAGAGTTATTTATGAAATAATAGTTTAGTCTATTTTTTTGGCCGCGTAGCTCAGGGGATAGAGCACAGGTTTCCTAAACCTGGTGTCGCAGGTTCGAATCCTGCCGCCCCAGCCAAATTAATCAAATAATTCGCTATTTAATAATTCCCAATATAGATCAACTATAGGTTGATAATATCTAATATTATAAATTTCAGATTCATAAGCTCCCCAAATATTTTTTTTTAATACCCATCCTTTAAAGTTATTTTGACTAACTTTACACCAATCTAGAATACAACTTTTTAAATTTAAAATATTATTTTTACTTAATTGATAAATTATCAATATAAACAAAAAATACCTTAAAAATATAACTGACTTTATAAACCTAGAAATACTATCATGGTCATATCCATTAAAATAAAATGATTTAAAAAAACTTAATCCAGTAGAAATAAGAATTGTTAAAAAAAAAAATAAACATTAAAAATAAAATACAAGATCTTTTTTTATATTTCAAAATTAAAAAAGGTGATAATTTATTAATACATTCAAATATTGCTGGAATTTTTCAATTTTCTCAAAATAAAGATGAATTAAGAAAAAACTTAAAATTATTCTTTGATT
>JASLKL010000244.1 GCA_030747605.1 Verrucomicrobiota bacterium
TCTTTTTATTTTCTATAAAGATGTTTTATCTAAAAATAATTAAGAAGATCCAAACTAAGCCAACTCACTCCACCACTTGAACGCCAGCGTCCTTCCAGGTTCTAGAAACTGCCAAGGCTTGCGTCATCCAACAGGCCATCAAAGAACTCCGAGATGACGACGAAGAATGAGTGGTCCACAAATTAGTCCACAACTTTTTTTACTATGACACAATGTCTACTCTGCTTCATTTGAGTACTGATTTTATTGGTTAAAATCACACCCCAAAATTAGCAGCATTTCATATCTTTTACCCTCCGAAGCCAGAGGTTGTGGGTTCGACCCCCGCCGCGCGTACCACTTCTTTAGCTAGTAAATAGCAACTTTAACCAATGATAACAGGGGTGAAGTGTGTCTGGCTTCCGTAGGAATTGTAAAACTGAGTAGGTAGTGAAAAGTAGCTAAATATGACCTTTTGAGGTCGAAATTGGCATACAAATTGGCATACAAAAATTGTGTATTGAATTTCCCCTAATGATTACAGGCCAATCCATCGATTAGCTTCTGGAGACCCAGGCCACCGGTTGTCTGTTAGACCTTGAGTCGTCAACATTTGGTAATGGCTTGGAGGTAATCTAATTACAGAATATAATAATCTTTATATGAGATTATTGTGTGTATTCGTAATCGCAGCTTTTATGTTGGTGGGGTGT
>JASLKL010000245.1 GCA_030747605.1 Verrucomicrobiota bacterium
TGCTGCAGGCATCGTTGTTTCCATTATAGGAACATTTATGGTTGCTGTGAAAGAAGGTGGCGATCCGCAGAAAGCATTGAACATGGGTGAGTTTGGCAGTGCCGCCATTATGGTTGCAGCCATTTACTTTTTAATACAGGAATTCCTTCCTGAAACTTTTTTGCAAAGTGGAATGGAATTCACAAGTATGGGTGTTTTTTATGCTACAGTGATTGGTTTAGCTGCCGGGCTGGGAATTGGTATGATTACTGAACATTATACTGGAACGGGAACACCACCCGTCAAATCAATTACCGAACAGTCTTTAACGGGGCCAGCTACAAACATTATTGCCGGACTTGGGGTTGGCATGCAATCTACCACTATTCCCATCTTGATTATTGCTTCGGGTATTATGGGGGCGTTTCATTTTGCAGGATTATATGGGATTGCCATGGCGGCCTTAGGAATGCTGGCCAACACAGGAATCCAGCTCGCTGTTGATGCTTATGGCCCTATTTCTGATAATGCCGGGGGTATCGCTGAAATGGCAGAACTTCCAGCAGAAGTTCGAAAGCGGACCGATAAGTTAGATGCGGTTGGCAACACTACTGCAGCCATAGGTAAAGGATTTGCCATTGGCTCTGCTGCCTTAACAGCATTGGCCTTATTTGCTGCCTTCATGCTCCAAAGCGGAATTACTAGTAT
>JASLKL010000246.1 GCA_030747605.1 Verrucomicrobiota bacterium
CCAGCTTCTATAGCTTCTTCAATAGTCCCTTTCAAATTAAATGCAGCTTCAGGTAAATGATCTAGCTCTCCATCCATTATCATATTAAAGCCTTTAATGGTATCTTTAATATCTACCAATACTCCTGGTGTGCCTGTAAATTGTTCTGCAACATGGAATGGTTGAGACAAAAACCTTTGCACTCTTCTTGCTCTACCAACAGCCATCTTATCATCTTCAGAAAGTTCTTCCATTCCTAAAATAGCTATTATATCTTGCAGCTCTTTATATCGCTGTAACAGCTCTTTTACCTTTTGAGCACAATTGTAATGTTCTTCCCCAAGTATTTCTGCAGTTAAAATTCTTGATGTGGAATCTAAAGGATCAACTGCTGGATAAATTCCAAGCTCAGCAATTTTTCTAGACAGCACAGTAGTGGCATCTAGATGGGCAAATGTAGTTGCAGGAGCAGGATCTGTAAGGTCATCTGCAGGAACATAAACCGCCTGAACAGAAGTTATAGACCCTTTTTTTGTAGAAGTTATCCTTTCTTGCATTGCTCCCATTTCAGTCGCTAATGTAGGTTGATACCCAACTGCTGAAGGCATTCTTCCAAGTAATGCAGAAACTTCAGATCCAGCTTGAGTAAATCTAAATATATTATCGACAAAAAATAACACATCTTTCCCTTGACCATC
>JASLKL010000247.1 GCA_030747605.1 Verrucomicrobiota bacterium
GGTGCTGCCGTCACACTGCTGGAACTGACCCCGGACACTCCGACAGCCTACAATGAAACCGTCTCGCTGAATCTGAACAATCCAGCCGGAGCGCAGACGGCTGTGATTTCCTGGGAGAAACAGGGTCACAACAACTGGTGGTGGGCAATCGACAACATCATCGTGACTGTCAAAGTGGATGGTCTTTCCTCACTTGTTGCAGGTTTATCAACCCAGGCGCTTGATTCATTGGTGGCACACTATGATGGCAAAAATGGAGTTAAGACCGATGGATCATCTGTCGTTTCATGGACCCCGATTGGTGCGAATGGTGATTCTCTGGATAGCATGATCGTTACTTCAACTCAAAAGGGCGGCGGTGCGCCGGAACTCATCACGTATGATGGCAGTGGCAAACTGACGTTTGACGATACAGATGTCGGTGCAGATGGAAGATATCTTGAGGGAGCACTCTCCAATGCTGAATCCAAGGAACTCACCGTCTTTTGGGTGGGCAATTACAGCGCGGACGCTCCTTTTGCCACCTCGGGTACATATGTCTATAATATTGGTCCAAGCAATACATCCCACCAGAGGGATGACGGCAAAGGAGGGTTTGTCGTGGAGCAGTACAACGGAACAACTTACGCCGGGGACGACATTACGGCCTA
>JASLKL010000248.1 GCA_030747605.1 Verrucomicrobiota bacterium
GAACCCAATAAATGGGCACCTGGGGTCAAATAGCAATATTTGGGATATTTTTTTTGTCAAAATTAGAGTATTTGAAACACCAGGGGGCCCATTTATATGGTTACCCCCAACTGATTTGCAATTGATATTGATGATATAGCATCAAGGTTTAACCTAAATGTATTTTTGTAGTTACTATATGTTATATAATAGCCCAAACTGGGAGTATTTTAGCATATTATCAATATTTGGGGTCATTTTTGGTCGAAACTTGGGTAAATTTGGGTATTTGGCGATCCCCCGGGGTGCCATTTATAGAGTCACCCCAACTGTTATGCAATTGATATTGATGATATAGCTTCGAGGTTTAACCTTAACGTATTTTTGTGGTCATTATGTGTTATCTTATAGCCCAAACTGGGAGAATTTTAGCATAACATCAATATTGGGGTCATTTTTGGTCAAAATTTTGATATTTTACCCCCCGGGACGCCAATTTATAGGGTTCCCTCCAACTGTTATGCAATTGATATTGATGATATAGCATCAAGGTTCAACCTAAATGTATTTTGGGATCAATATGTGTTATCTAATGGCTCAAACTGGGAGGATTTTGGCATAATATCAATATTTGGGGTCATATTTGGTCAAAATTGGGATATTTG
>JASLKL010000249.1 GCA_030747605.1 Verrucomicrobiota bacterium
GGATGGTCCACTCCAACCATCTGGCAGCATAGCCAAGGAACTGACCTCGTCGTCCTTGGTAATGGGAGGGTCAGTGGATACAACATGGAAAGCGGCATACAAAAATGGTTTGTTCCTGGCTTTTCCCGGGAAACCATCTCCACTCCGATAACCGGAAAGGATGTACTTTATGTCTCCTCCTCCAAACTGGGTGGCGGAGCTGATATACAACTAGATCCAATACCTTTTTGGGAAGCGGTAATTAGATTTGACAAGAACAAAGATGGAAAACTGGAGCGAAGAGAGATGACCGGCCACTTCACCTTTCCTATCCGGCCGGAGCTGCCGCCGGGGCATCCCGGCTACGGCATTCCACTACCAGATGACGAAAAACGAAGACAGGAAAGACTCAACAGCATGTTCCGTGGGATAGACCGCAACCGCGACAATTTTTGGACCAAAGAAGAATTCATTGAAAACATGCGAATCGGAAGAGGCAAACCATTATTGATAGCCATAACTCCGGGAGGACAAGGTGACATATCAAAGACTCATTTAAAGTGGGAACTTAATCGAAGCATACCAGAGATCCCATCACCACTTCTATACAATAATCATATCTATATGGTTCGTAACGGCGGACTTCTTGCAGCTGTAAAT
>JASLKL010000024.1:0-5090 GCA_030747605.1 Verrucomicrobiota bacterium
CGCTTCACATTAAAGAAAGTAGATTTCAGTGACCGTGAAATACTCTCACTAATCCCTTCTCCAAGTTGAATATAACCATAACCGGTAGCTGGCTCCTCTGGCTTAATCCCAATGGTAAATAACGCCATTTCAGATTGAGCAAAACTCATCGAGTCTAATAGCACACTGCGGAATTTGGCTTCAGAGCTAATAAAGTGATCAGCCGGAAGCACTGCCATCACACCATTCTCTGAACGTGATCTAACAAGCGCTGCGCTTAAAGCAACCGCAGCACATGTATCACGACCACAAGGCTCGCCAATAATATTTTTTCTTGGCAAATCCGGTAATTGTTTTCGTACTTTTGATAACTGTACTGCATTTGTAATGACAATTATGTTTTCCAATGGCACAAGCGGTTTTACGCGATCAACGGTTTGCTGCAAAAATGATCGGTCGCTTAACAAGCTAATAAGTTGCTTGGGTTGGCTTTCTCGACTGACCGGCCAAAAACGTTCACCGCGCCCTCCAGCCATGATTACTATATACCGGTCTTTTTTTTTCATATTCAACTAACGGATTCCAGTAATTAGGTTGGCTGTAAAAGCTTTCACATGAGACACAAGTTCCATCGACTGACCCTTTTCAGCAATCTGGTTTACAATCGCACTACCCACCACTACAGCATCAGCATTCTGCGCAACCTGTGCAACTTGTTCTGGATTTGAAATCCCAAAACCGACGGCTATTGGAACAGCCGTATTTTGACGAATAATAGCAGTCATTTCACCTACAGTATCAGAGACTGTTCTTTGCATCCCTGTCACTCCTTCCCTAGAGACATAATAAATAAAACCCTTCCCTCGTTTTACGATCATCCCTACTCGATTCGGAGAAGTCGTTGGAGCTACTAGGTAGATTGGGC
Source organism: Verrucomicrobiota bacterium (assembly GCA_030747605.1). Taxonomy (GTDB): domain Bacteria; phylum Verrucomicrobiota; class Verrucomicrobiia; order Limisphaerales; family UBA1096; genus UBA1096. Next base: position 905 of record JASLKL010000024.1, read on the forward strand.
ACATATCAACTTCTGCCATTAACAATTCGTAATCCTCTGATTCTTCAGGCGGTAAATCGAGCACGAGTAATCCGTCTACACCGGCCTTAGCCGCATCCATCACAAACTTCTGCAATCCGCGTTTATGTAAAAGATTAAAATACACATAAAGAACAATTGGTATCTTCGACTTCTCTCGAATCTTAGCCACTGTTTCGAGCACATTAGTCATCGTAGTTCCTGCATCCAAACCCCGTTGAGCTGCCAACTGGTTTACCAATCCATCCGCCAACGGATCGCTGAAAGGAACACCAAGCTCTAAAACATCTACACCGATATCGTCGAATGCAAGCGCGAGATCATGCGTCACATCCAAATTGGGATCTCCAGCACCTATGTAGACAACAAAGCCCTTTTGTTTCTTTTGTCTTAGTCGTTGAAACCGCTCTTCTATTCGGTTCATGTGCAACCAAAGTGCCAAACGATGACGACTGAAGCAAGAAACCTACTTGTATAAATACAAAGTTTTTAAAAAAAACAAATTCAAGAATGGCTTTAATAAAACTAAAATTATAATATGAACACGTGGCTGCCAGCACTATCAACAATACAAATAATTCGAACAGCCTACTCCGTAATAGTCTAGCCAACGGCCGCTTAGGTCACGCCTATATATTCGTAGGAGGCAACATGGAGAATCTCGAATTACAAGCCACCGAGCTGGCTCAAACACTTAATTGCAAGTCACCAAAAACTAGTGGCAAAACGGGAATCCCACTTGATTCCTGCCGTGAATGCATCTCATGCCGCAAGGTAGAAACTCATAATTTTCCAGATCTTGATATAATTAGACCTGAATCAAAATCCCGAGTAATTACAGTCGATCAAATCCGCAGACTAATTCAAAAGGTTTCGCTAAAGCCAACTGAAGGCCGCTACAAAGTAGCTATCATATCCAACGCCGAGCGTATGCCTTCTGTAACCATTAACGCCTTCCTAAAGACACTTGAAGAACCGCCTGATTGCACGGTTTTCATGCTACTCACTCAGCATCCAGAGAAAATCATCGACACAGTTTTGTCACGTTGCCTAAGGCTCAATTTCGAAGGTGAAACCGGCATCCAACTCGAAAATGAAGACAAAAACTGGTTACATTCTTTTGTAAGAATGTCTGTAAAAACAAATGAAGGGCTAATGGGACGTTATCGCCTACTAAGTAATCTTTTAGTTCACCTCTCTTCAAAGAAAAATACTATTGAAGAGATTCATAAAGATGCCTCCCCACTAAATCAGCATGAAGACATCGACCCAACACTACGAAAAAAATGGGAGAAAGAATTAGAAGCAACCATTGAATCAGAATACAGAGGGCAACGTAGTCAATTCCTTGCTGGATTACAATGGTGGATGCGCGACGTTTGGATGATGGCGATGCAGCAAAGCAAAGAACTCTTGTACTTTCAAGATTGGGCTGACGATTCACAAGCTATAGCAAAACGTATTAATGCTGATCAGGCACTAGAAAACCTACAATCCCTAGAGGCTACTCAGCGTCTTCTTGAGACAACCAATGTACAAGAAACACTCGCGCTAGAAGTGGGTCTACTTAAACTTAAACTATAATATCTACCATGTTTTCAGACACCATAGAGCAGAAAGATCGCGTCTTTTTGATTCTCATTGGGGCCTGGCTATTCACTGCACTTTTTCTATTCACCAACCCTGTCATTCTTGATTATCTGCATCCGCCAAAAAATATAGGACTACCGACTGAATCTCTCGGCGTGAAACCGGAGGATTATTCCAATGCTCAACCTTATATTGGTGTTTTGTTAGTGCTAGGACTAGCCTGCTTACTTGGACTTTCTCGAATAAAAAAACCTAAATTTCAATTATCAAACAAATGCCCAAAGTGGATCGCTTGGTTACCTCTCATTTGGTTCATTTGGCAGCTCATATCTACCACACAAACTGTAGATCTTGAGATTTCCAAAGCCACTGTAATCCACTTTGGATCCTGCATTGTAGCATTTTATCTCGGGATTTTTGTACTCGCTCGCATGCGCTTAGCCAAGATGGCCCTATGGGGTGCAGCACTTGGACTGATAATAAATTTAATCGATGCCAGCCAAGAACACTTTGGCGGCTTAGAGCAAACTAGAAACAATATTATCACTCAAATTGAATCCGGGGAACTAGACCCATCTAAAATTTCATCTCATTTGAGGGAACAAGGGAAATCACTTCCAGTCGAAATAAGAGAAAAGATCGATCATCTCCCCCCAGAAACAGCAGCTAAGTTAAAGCAATTCCCAGTGGAAATGGTGAAACGATGGTATAGCCCTAGAGTTTACGGTCATATGTTCTATCCCAATGCGCTAGCTGGGATTATTCTATTACTATTACCAGTTACACTGGCATTGCTAATTGATCAAGGCCGCTGGATCATTGCCCGACGCATAACGGCGTTTGCCTTAGCTGTAATAGGTTTAGCTTGCCTTTACTGGTCAGGATCAAAAGGAGGCTGGCTGATATCTCTAATACTTGCTGGATCATGGTTACTTCATTTTCCTTTATCAAAAAAACTTAAAATTAGTCTGGTTAGCGCCACTATGCTGATAGGTCTAGTAGGATTTGCAATTAAGTATGCAGATTATTTTGACAAGGGAGCTACAAGTGTTGGAGCAAGATTCGGGTATTGGAATGCAGCCCTAAAAACAGCAATGGAAGAACCCTTACTAGGCACGGGCCCTGGAACATTTAAAATCGCCTACCAAAAACATCGGCCGCCAAGATCCGAACCGACCCGTCTAACACACAATGATTATCTTCAGCAAGCAAGTGACTCTGGGTGGCCAGGCTTTGCACTGTATGTCGCATTTCTCGGAAGCTCAATCTGGACATTAAGTCGACGACAATTTGCCGAGCCGGTTTTCATAGCAATAAGACTTGGTTTACTAGCATGGGCACTACAAGGAACGGTTGAGTTTGGTCTATACATACCAGCTTTAGCTTGGCCAGCTTGGTTGATGTTAGGCTGGCTACTAGCAACGCCCATAAATCAATTCGACAAAAGTCCGAAAAATAATTAATAATAGCTCCAGATATGAATGTGTTATTCCTCAACGGCCCAAACTTAAACCTATTAGGCCAACGAGAGCCTGAGATTTACGGTAATCTCAAACTGTCTGATATTGAGGATATGGTTCGCAATCGTGCAGCTGAACTGAATATAGAGGTAGCGTTTTTCCAATCCAACCATGAGGGAGAACTAGTCAACCAGATCCAACAGGCTGCTAGTAATTACGACTACGTCGTAATCAATGCCGGGGCATACACCCATACCAGTATTGCTTTAAATGATGCGATTATTGGATCTGGTATCAATGCCATTGAAATTCACCTTTCCAATATACACGCTCGAGAGTCCTATCGTAAACAATCCATGATTGCAAAGGCATGCATCGGCTCTATTAACGGCTTCGGAGCCTCATCTTATATTCTCGGACTAGAAGCCTGTATGTTAAATAATAATAAGTCCAACGACTAAACTCATTGAAATGACCTAATAATTATCTTCTAATGATCAAATTAAGCATAGTTCTATTCGTTTGTTTCTGCACTGGGTGCGTAAACAAAATTCGCATGACTGAGCCTGCCCGAAGCTTGGCTGAAGAACTTCTTATGAGTACATCCATAGACCGCTCACTATCTTCATTAGATCCGGATGCCATAGGTAGACTTAAAGGATTCAAAGTATTCATATCTGACACATACCTCAAAACACTGGATCAAGAATATCTAATTGCTTCCCTCCGTGATTTACTTTTGTCCAATGGCGCTTTGGTGGTAGACGAACTCAAGGATGCACAAATGATTGTGGAAGTGCGCAGTGGCGCGAACTCTCTAGATAATAGCACTGCTACACTCGGGATATCCGAAGATCAATCCTTGCCAAATCCAGTGACAGGCGCTCCCGTGGCACTCCCAGAAATCGCCTTTTATAAGAAAGAAAACAACTATGCCGCTACAAAAATTGCAATAATTGCCTATCAAGCAAAGTCTAGAGAACATATTTTTTCTTCAGGAAGCCTTCTTGGCGGAGCATATGATAAACATTTTCAATTACTTGGGATATTGCGACTACGCTTTACTGATGTGCCCGAATTACGGGCATTAAAACAAATAAATCGTCGTTTTCGCTGAA
>JASLKL010000024.1:5122-24700 GCA_030747605.1 Verrucomicrobiota bacterium
CAATCTAATCAATAAATCGCATTGACGATTCCGTTAATATCGGTAGCATTCGCGCCCCGAATTTCTCGGGATAGAAGACTCAATTTCTTTTAATTATGTCAGTAAAAGTAGCAATCAATGGTTTCGGCCGCATTGGCCGATTAGCTTATCGTGCAATGGTGGAACAAGGACTTGTCGGAAACGAAGTCGAAGTTGTCGCAGTTGGAGATCTTGTCCCAGCAGACAATTTAGCTTACCTCCTGAAATATGACTCTACCCAAGGCGCATTCAATGGTGAAGTTAGCCACAAGGATGATGAAACACTCTTGGTTAATGGCGCAGAAATTAAGGTTGTTAAAGCACCCTCTCCAGCTGAACTACCTTGGAATGATCTTGGTGTAGATGTTGTAATCGAATCCACCGGATTATTCACTGATGGCGAAAAATCAAAAGGTCATATCGAAGCTGGCGCTAAGAAAGTTATCATTTCAGCTCCAGCCAAGAATGAAGATCTGACAGTAGTTATGGGTGTAAACGATAATCTCTATGATGCTTCCAACCATCATATTGTCTCAAATGCCTCCTGCACCACGAACTGCTTGGCTCCAGTCGTACATGTCTTACTTAAGGAAGGATTCGGTATCGCTGAAGGGTTAATGACAACTATACATGCATATACGGCAACACAAAAAACTGTTGATGGACCAAGCCGTAAAGCATGGCGTGACGGAAGAGCTGCTGCCACCAATATAATCCCTGCAAGCACCGGTGCTGCTAAAGCAGTCAGCCTAGTCTGCCCAGAAGTGAAAGGGAAACTAACCGGCATGGCGTTTCGCGTACCAACTCCAACCGCCTCTGTGGTAGATTTAACTTTCAAAACGGAAAAAAGTACTAGCTACGACGAAATATCAGCTGCAATGAAGGCCGCCAGCGAATCCTACTTGAAAGGAATCTTAGCATATACAGAAGATGCTGTAGTAAGCACCGACTTCATTCACTGCGCTAGTTCTAGTATATACGATCAAGGAGCTGGAATGGAATTGAACGAAAACTTTTTCAAACTTGTTAGCTGGTATGACAACGAATGGGGCTATTCAAATCGTGTAGGTGACTTACTTAAACTAATGATCGAAAAAGGACTTTGAGGTTTAATGACAAATCATACAGACGATATTTACGGTGATTTACCTCCAATTGGTGTAGGGCAAGATGTTCCTGAGTTCCAAATGGAAACCTATGAACCAAGTACCGGTTTATTTGGAGAAGTTAATCTTACGAATATCAAAAAAGAAGGCAAATGGACTGTTCTTGTATTTTATCCAGCTGACTTCACTTTTGTCTGCCCAACTGAACTAGCTGATTTAGCAGCACAAGATGCTAAACTAACCGAACTCGGAGCAAAGATAATATCAGTTTCTACAGATACAAAATTCAGCCATTTAGCGTGGTGCCAGGCAGAGAAGCTCATGGCGGATGTGAAATATACAATGGCTGCTGATACTACCGGATTGGTTAGCAGCATATTCGGCGTATACGACGACGAAACTGGATTAACTCTTCGCGGCACCTTTGTAATAAACCCTGAAGGGAAACTAGTTAGCAGTCAGGTCAACTTCTATAACGTGGGCCGAAATATGGAAGAACTCGTTCGTATCATGGAAGCTAATGCACATTGCGCCACCAACCCTGAAGAAGCTTGCCCTGCAAAATGGTCGCCAGGAGCAAAAACACTTACTCCAAGCGAAGACATGGTAGGAAATGTCTACGAGGCACTTAACGAATAATATTATTCGATAAATAAAAAAAGCGACGTACTTATGCGTCGCTTTTTTATTTTAATTGAGAGAAAAGATACGAGTTAGCTTATAATCATACCAGCAGCTACTGTATTATTAGTCTGCTCATCAACCAGAACAAAGCTGCCAGTAACACGGTTCCGGCGGTAACGATCAAAATGTATGGGAGCGCTTGTTTGCAATGAAACACGGGCAATATCGTTAAGTTTCACTTTACGATCATTCTCAACTTTATGGAGCGTATTAATGTCCACCTTATACTTCATCTCCTTCATTAAGCATTTCACCTCATTAGTCGTATGTCGTATAGTATACCGACCACGCTCTTCAAGATCTGATTGAGAGCTAAACCACACTAGCATCGCTTCTATCTGCTGACTGCTTTCAGGCGGGTTGTTTTGCTTCACGATCATATTTCCTCGGCTAATATCAATTTCATCCTCAAGAGTAAGTGCAACCGACATTGGAGCAAATGCCTCTTCCAAATCTCCGTTGATATCATGCACTCTCTTAATCTTAGATTGAAATCCGCTTGGCAGGACCGTTACTGCGTCTCCCTGTTTAAAAACTCCACCAGCAACACGGCCAGCATAACCGCGAAAGTCATGATATTCATCACTGTGCGGACGAATCACCCACTGCACAGGAAAACGAGCATCAACATGATTATGTTCATTTCCAATGTAAACATTTTCCAAAGTATAAAGAAGTGGGCTTCCCTTATACCAATCCATGTTTTCTGAACGATCGACAACATTATCACCAAGCAATGCACTAATTGGGATGAAATCGATGTGTGGCACATCAAGACGGGAAGCAAACTCCTTATATTGAGAAACAACCTTATTAAATTGATCCTCGCTCCAATCAACCAAATCCATTTTATTAACACAAACTACAATATGCTGGATTTGTAATAAACTAGCTATAAATGAATGCCGACAAGTCTGCTCAATTACTCCATTTCGCGCATCGATTAATATGATTGCCAAATTAGCAGTAGAGGCACCGGTAACCATATTACGCGTATACTGAATATGCCCTGGGGTATCAGCAATAATGAATTTGCGCTTAGGAGTAGCAAAGTAGCGATAAGCAACATCAATAGTGATGCCCTGTTCGCGTTCAGAACGCAATCCATCGGTCAACAAGGCAAGATTCACATTTTCATCACCACGTTGCTTACTCGATTGCTCAACCGCTTCCCATTGATCTTCAAATATAGATTTACAGTCATATAGCAAACGGCCAATGAGTGTGCTTTTCCCATCGTCCACACTCCCTGCAGTTGTAAACCGCAACAAATCCATATCAAGATAACCTTTAGTATCAGTGCTCATCAAAAAAACTTTCTAAAAGTACCCTTCTTTCTTTCGGTCCTCCATTGCTGTCTCACTCCGCTTATCATCAGCTCTCCCCCCTCTTTCAGTTTGTCGAGCAGCGGCAACCTCTTCAATAATGTCATCAATATTATTCGCCACACTCTCAACCATCCCTGTACAAGTCATATCACCAACTGTTCTGCAGCGAACTTTCCCACTTTCCCACTTTTCATCATCTAGCAATGTTATGTGCTCACATTTGCCTAGTAAAATACTATTTCGACGAACGAATTCACGATTATGTGAAAAGTAAATACTCGGCAAAGAAATATCTTCAAGTTTGATATATTGCCAAACATCCATCTCCGTCCAGTTACTTAAAGGAAAAATACGGAAGTGTTCACCAAAATCCATTTTACCATTAAATAAGTTCCAGAGTTCGGGGCGCTGATTCTTTGGATCCCATTCACCAAACGAATTCCGATGGGAAAAGAACCGCTCCTTAGCTCGTGCTTTTTCCTCATCACGGCGCGCCCCCCCAAGACAAGCGTCATAACTATTCTTCTCTATAACATTAAGTAGTGCCGGAATTTGTAATCGATTACGACTTGGATTCAATCCAGACTCCTCTTTAGCTCTACCTGCATCGATTTCTTCCTGAACACTTGCCACAACCAAATCGCCACCAACATCCTTAACTAGATCATCACGAAATTGAATAGTCTCATTAAAGTTATGCCCAGTATCGACATGTACCAATGGAAAAGGAAGTTTGGCAGGCCAAAACGCCTTCTGAGCCAAACGCACCATCACAATAGAATCCTTACCACCTGAAAATAATAGTGCCGGCTTTCCAAATTGCGCAGCTACTTCCCTCATGATGAAAATTGATTCTGCTTCCAACTGCTGCAAGTGGGTTAGTTGGTAATTATTATGCTCACTCATTCTATTACTTCTCCAATAATACTCTAGGTCTTATAGACTGATATAGCTGCTGAAGGGATTCGCTCTCAGTTTGAATATTCGTATTCAAAATCAGATCCGCCAAGTCGCGTGGTTCAGGTGGCTCAAAAGAGGAGTCCATTCCAGTAAACTGTTTAACCTGTCCAGTATTTGCCTTTGCATACAATCCTTTCACATCTCTTTGCTTACAGGTTTCAAAACTGCATTCAACGTATACCTCAAAAAAATCCTCCTGCCCTATAATTTTTCTAGCGATTGCTCGCAGTTCATTTCGAGGGCATATGAAAGATGCTATAGTAACAACGCCTGCCTGAACAAAAAGTTTAGCTACCTCAGAGATACGCCTAATATTCTCCAATCGATCGTCATCCGAGAAACCTAGATTTTTATTTAGTCCAACACGAACATTGTCCCCATCAAGCACTTGCGTGAGGATTCGATCCTCATGCAACCGCTGCTCCAGTGCAATTGCCAAAGTACTTTTTCCGCTACCAGATAAACCGTAAAGCCACACAACCAAACCATGCTGCCTAAGAAGAGACTCCTTGCCTTTACGACCAAGCAAATTCTGAAAAGTAGGATGAATGTTTTCCGGAATACTCATCAAATATTGAAATCAGTTGTCACATTCTCATGTAATCCACATTCACGTTTTAATCCAAAGAAACGCGTTTCCTCTTCACTCATTCCATCCTCTAGCCTTCGAGTCGTGTGAGTGTCTCCTATAGAAATATAACCCTCCTCCCAAAGAGGGTGATACGGAAGATCATTTGCTTTCAAATAGTCGTGTACGTTCTTGTCCGTCCAGTCAATTATAGGATGAATCTTAACCCTACCATTTGCCAAAGCGAGCACAGGTAAAGCTTCACGCGAAGCACTCTGTTGGCGCCGAAGACCAGCAAGCCATGCTTTTGCTTTCAGATCATCCAATGCACGATTCATTGGTTCGACTTTATTTTCATCATTATAGGATTCTAGCCCATCGATTCCCTGCTCCCAACGCTTGCCATAAAGCGCCTCCTGCCAAGCCGGACTTCGCTTAGAGCGGTAAACACTCAAGTTTACTCCCAATCTCTTGACCAAACTTTCAGCAAATTTATAAGTCTCAGAAAACAAATATCCCGTATCGATAAAAATCACCGGGATAGTGGGAGAAACACGAGTAGCAAGGTGCAACATTACCGCCGCTTGTGCCCCAAAGCTGGATGACAAAACCAGCCTATTCTCAAACTTCTCCACTCCCCATCGCACACGTTCCTCTGCATCAGATTTTCCCAAAAAATCATTAGCCTCAACTAAATCAAAGTCTAAATCCAAAGCAAAATTATTAATATCTGGAGCTGACAAAACAATCAACCTATACTCGATAGGCTTGGTTGAGATTAAAAGAAAATAAGATTATGTCAAATTTTTATGTGTTTTTTCGAATAATAAGCTAAATAGCGGTAAGTATCATTGAAACAGTTTGCTCTATAGCACCCTCGTTCTCTCGGACGACTTTTTGAGCAGCTTTGCCAAGCGAATCTCGCTTACTTTGATCCTTTATTAATAATTCGAACGCTTTCTCTAGCTCAAACTCATCAGCTACTTGAATCGCCGCTTCATTAGAGAGAAATTTTGCTGTAATTTCTTCAAAGTTTCCCATATGAGGACCGAATATTATAGGTTTTGCTAAAGCCGCTGGCTCTACCGGACTTTGCCCTCCTTTAGCCGTAAGGCTTTTGCCCACAAAAACCAGCGTGGCCTTTTCATAAAAATATCTCAATTCACCTGTAGTATTCACCAAAAGACACTCCAAGTTAACAAAGTCCATTGGTGCTATATTATCGCTTATCTGATTACGGAACACGAAATTCACTGATTGTTTGGCTAAAACCTCACCAACTTCTTTCCCTCTCTCCTGATGACGAGGAACCAATATCAAAAATATGTCCGGATATTTTTTCTGTAAGCGTTTAAATAAACGCGCCAATATTTCCTCTTCACCATTGTGCGTACTTCCTGCAACAATAATTGGAGCTTGATCCTTAACGCCTAAGCCCCTCAATAAACTTGAGATATTAATCCTATATTCGCGCTTAATTTCTATATCATCAAATTTACAACTACCAAAAACTTGAACTACCTTTTCATCACACCCCAATTCAAATAATTTCTTGGCATCATCATCACTCTGAGCCCCAACTCCAGTAAAGCCTCCGAATAGACTTCGGAAAATAAAACCAAAACGACGGTAATTCTTGTACGACTTCTTTGAAATTCGAGTATTTACCAAAAAATGTGGAATATTTCTGGCCTGAATTCCCCACAAGAAATTCGGCCAAATCTCTGCTTCTAACAATATAACGGCCTTTGGCCTAATAGTAACAAGCGCACGCCGCACACATGAACGAAGATCAATAGGGTAATAAATTTTACCTACTTCAGGGGGTGTCCTCTTGTGAAGCTCGCTCATACCAGTCGATGTCGTAGAAGAAATAATCAACTTAATATTAGGAACCTTCGGCTGAAGAACCTTGACAAGTTGCACACAAATATTCACCTCACCAACACTCACCGCATGCAACCAAATCACATCTCGGTTAGTAATAGACTGCTTGAATTTGTTTGAATATCTACCTAATCGCTCCCCAAAACCTTGCTTCCATCCACCTCGACGCCTCATCCGTAAATAATAATACGGACAAGATAGACTGAATAATAAACTGAATAATATATTATATATAAAATACACTCGGTATTGATAATATTTATTTATAATCTGACCTCAAAAAGATCACAGGGACGTTGCCATGGGATATTATTAAATGCAATTTTTACCACTGAAAGTATGACTTATCTCTATTATTAAATATTCAAAATTAACAATTACTATTTTTCACATAATATCTGCCAACTTCATTGAATTGAGTTTCTTGTAATAATTCTACCTCACATCATTACTAAACGATCAAAAATAAATATTTTCATAGGACCTTTAACTCTATTTATAGTAAATATAACACGTTGACTGGACCGTGCCCTTGCCAAACAGGGCAATTTTCCATTAGTTTTCCGACCGCTTTCGGCATGAAGGTTTATATAAACGGCAAATTTTACAGCGAGAAGAACGCAAAGATTTCAGTATTCGATCATGGTCTGCTGTATGGCGATGGCGTATTCGAAGGTATTCGGGCATATCACGGCCGCGTATTTAAGCTTAAAGAGCATATTGATCGTCTTTTTTATTCTGCAAAAGCCATCCTGCTAGACATGCCAATGTCACATCAGGAATTAATGGATGCCACTGTAGAAACATGTAGAAAGAACAATATAAAAGACGGCTATATTCGTCTGGTTGTCACCCGTGGTGCAGGTACTCTAGGGCTAAACCCTAATCGATGCTCCAATCCTGAAGTTATTATTATCGCGGACACTATTCAGCTTTATCCAGCAAGCTTATATAAGAAGGGTATGGAAATCGTGACAGTAGCCACTACTCGCAACCATCATAATGCCGTCAATCCCGCCATTAAGTCGCTCAATTACTTAAACAATATACTTGCTAAAATTGAGGCTAACACCGCGGGTTATGAAGAAGCCATCATGTTAAACTCTGAAGGATTCGTGGCAGAGTGCACTGGCGATAATTTATTCATAATAAAAGGCGAGAAGATGTATACCCCCGCCCTCTCCTCAGGAGCATTGCACGGCATCACTCGACAAACATCAATCGATTTAGTAGGCGAATTAGGTATTACCACCTCGGAACCAAACCTGACTCGATACGATCTTTACAATGCTGACGAATGTTTCCTCACAGGAACTGGCGCAGAAATCGTACCAGTAGTCAAAATCGATGAGCGAAAAATTGGAAACGGCAAACCAGGTCTAGTCACAAAAAAATTGGTTAAAGCCTACCAAGAACTCACTAAGATTTCTGGCGAGCCAATAAAAAAAACTAAATAATACTATGTAGCCAGCTATAGCTACTGCATCTAAAACAGTTCAAAAGATTGTTTTAACTAGAAGAATGCTCGTCTCACCTTTTAATCATTGAGTTTACTGTAAAACTCATTAGAAATTAAAGTTTTAATAAATAATAATTTTTTATCATGGCAATTAAATATCGAGTCGGAGTTATTGGTAGCACTGGACGAGGCAATTACGGGCATGGACTAGACACTGTTTGGCGTGAATTTCAGGAAGCAAAAGTGACTGCAGTAGCCGATGACAGCTCAGAAGGATTGACCAATGCAGTGAAAAGATTAGGAAACCCAAAACCTTATAAAGATTATCGCAAAATGCTCAAAAATGAAAAACTAGATTTGGTGAGCATTTGCCCTCGATGGCTGGATCAACATCGTGACATGGTGATTGCTACTGCCGAATCAGGCGTGCAAGGTATCTATCTAGAAAAACCACTATGCCAGACTTTACATCAAGCCGATGAAATGATCGCTGCTTGTGAAAAAGAAAATGTAAAAGTGGCTATTGCTCATCAGACGCGTTACAGCCCAGTACTTAGACAGATTGAACAATTACTAGCCGATAAAAAAATTGGACGCACTCTGGAATATCAAATGCACGGAAAAGAAGATGCACGCGGTGGCGGAGAAGATTTATGGGTACTTGGCACGCATATTTTTGAACTTACTCAGCACCTTGCTGGAGCGCCTCTTTGGGTTCAAGGCTATGCAGGCCAAAATAATGTGCCAGTAACAAGTGAACACGTAAGACTAGGTAACGAAGGCATAGGACTACTCGCAGGAGACTCCGCATTAGCCACGTATGCACTCCCTAACGGAGTCTTCGCAAATTTTCGATCAATCCGTAATGGTAACGGTAGTCCTAACAGATTCGGCCTGACAATTTTCGGCACAGACGGTATCATTAAAATGTCATTTGGCTATCTACCGAAAGCCGAATTATTAATTGATGGTTCTTGGGCTCCAGGGCGAACGGGTAAAAAGTGGATCTCTATTTCCTCTAACGGCGTCGGAAAAATAGAAACGTTGAAGGACGGTGGCCTTCATGCAGGCAATGTACTAGCCGTCCGTGATCTAATCGATTCAGTAGAAGAAGATCGAGATCCTGAAGCTAGTATTTACGACGCACTCACAGCAACAGAAATGATTGTAGGTCTCTTCGAATCGCACCGGCAAAATGGAGCTCGTGTGGATTTCCCTATAAAAAAGCGCAATAATCCTCTGGCAAATTTAAATAATTGAATCGAAACAAAATCCTTTAGATCCAAAAGAATTATTATAACTAGCACAAACGTTTGGCTTTGACAGGTCTAAGGGTCATTGGCAATGTCTCGCCCCCTTTTTGGGAATAAACTCGAAGAACATGTCTGACACAGAAGATCAAAACCAATCATCAGGTGAACGCCTGATTTTCGACCTTAATGCGACCCCTGATTCATCCAATGAGTCTAGTAATGGTTTAGTGGGAAATCTTTTGGTAGCCCAATCCGGAGGGCCTACAGCAGTTATAAATGCAAGCGTTGCCGGTGTTATTCAAGAAGCCGGCAAATATATGGACAACATCGAGGAAATTTACGGAGGTTTAAATGGTATTTATGGTATCCTTCGCGAAAACCTAGTTGACTTAAATGAAGAAAAAGCTCGTTCAATCGAGGAACTCAAACACACACCGGGTGCTGCACTAGGCACTTGCCGCTACAAAATTCAATTCCAAAATAACCCTGATCAGGCCGCCAAAGATATGGATAGGTTATTTGAAGTCTTCGAAGCACACAATATTCGGTATTTTTTCTACGCAGGTGGGAACGACTCACAAGATACGAATAACAAAATTCATCTTGAAGCGCAGAAACGTAATTACCAACTCCGATGTATTGGTGTTCCAAAAACAATCGATAACGATCTTCCTCACACAGATCATACTCCAGGATTTGGTAGTGTTATAAAGTATAATGCAACAACTGTTATGGAAATTGCACAGGATGTTTCCGCTATGGCAACCGACGATGGTTCCTGCTGCATTATAGAAGTAATGGGGCGCGCAGCAGGCTGGATCGCAGCAGGCACCGTTCTTGCAAAAGGTAAGGATAACGACAATGCCCCACATATTATTTTGATGCCAGAGATCCCACTAGATGAAGAAGCATTCCTTGCCAAGGTTAAGGATACCTCTGAACGTTTAGGGTATTGCATAGTGGTCACAGGGGAAGGCGTAAAGAATGTTGAAGGGCATGAAATTGGTGCAGATAAAACTAAGCTCGATTCCTTTGGCCATCCTGTTCTATCTGGTGCTGCTGACACACTTGCGGAAATTGTACAAGGCAAGCTGGATCTTAAAACTCGCACGGTAAAACTAGGCTATGCACAGCGATGTGCTGCACATTACGCTAGTAAAATTGATATTGATGAGGCTGTCGCTTGCGGCAAATCAGCAGTAAAGGCCGCAATAGAAGGGAAAAGTGGATTTATGGTTACCCTCGAACGCAGTTCCAGAAAACCTTATGAATTTAGCACAGGCCTCCACACTCTTGGTGATATAGCTTTAGTAGAAAGAACAATTCCTAGTGACTGGATTACGGAAGATGGATGGCTTCCAAACCAGAATTTTATAGATTATGCCATGCCTCTTATCGAAGGGGAATCAAACGTCCCCACAGAAGGGGGACTGCCAAAATTTGCGATACTTAACAAGGTACGAGTTGAAAAAAAACTGCCTCCTATTTCCTAATCAACGCTGATATTAGTGCGAATTTCCACAGGTATATTCCCCCTCTTCCCAACCGTCTCGGCTATGATAAGCCCACCAATCATGCTCTTTAGGTGAACCACTCATTCGTGCCGCATGCCCATCAACATAGGTAAGAACAATCCCTTGTTTATGAGGCATCTGCTTATAATCCCAATAAGGCATTTCCCATGTAAGTACCGATAGTGTTGGATTGATACAATCTCCAGCCTTACGCCCACTCACAGGCCGCCTTATTTCATAACTGCTCCTATTTTTATTGAGATAAATATGGTTCCAAACGTAAGTAACATAGTCATTGTTTTTAAAACGGCTCGACATATTTTTGTCGTTGGTCTTGATCGCAACTGGACAGGCAAATACAGAGTGAGGAGTCTTGATTGCATTTCGGTTTTTTATATCAGGAGCACCGGTATTCTTACCAATGTATTTCTCAAGCAATTGAGGCATCCAAACAAGATCGTTCCGCAATGCATGATCACCTCCCCACGCTTTCCCCCAATTTCGGCAAAGCGGAATCCTTTCATCAGAATCAGAAATATACATTGTCACAGCTAAACCCATTTGCTTGCAATTATTAAGGCAACTTGATTGGCCAGCTTTGGCTTTAGCTTTAGCCAGCGCTGGCAAAAGTAGACCAGCCAAAATAGCAATAATTGCTATTACGACCAATAGCTCGATCAGAGTAAAACCATTGATTAAACCCTGTCTCAAATAAAAACGGGCTGCCTTTGGACTATTACACATAACTTTTAAAAGAAAATAGTGGTGGGATTCACCTTGGTCAAGGTGGGAACGAGCGCTATTCTAAGGCCTATGACTGCAGCCCACGAAACAGGTCAGGCGTCATCTAACGGAAAATATCTATTACTTCTCGTAATAGTTGTACTTGCCCCAGTCGTCTTCACATCGCTCACAACAAGTCCAAATAATAATGGTAATTTCGACCGACTACTAAATGCCGGTAAAACCTATTACGATTCCGGTAACGCACAAAAAGCAATCGATGCTTTCACACAGGCACTGCTTAATAAACCAACCGAAACCGATTTACTTCTTAACTTAGCAAACGCATATCGCTTATCCAATGAACCGGATAAAGTTATAAAATTTGCAAATGAAGCGCTGGCTATTGATCATAATCTCGGAGCCGGGCACTTTCTTATAGGGTGTGCCTACCTAAGGCTCAATCAAACTACAAACGCCATTCAATCTCTACAACAAGCGTATGATATCGACAATACTATAGGTGCGGTAGGATACCTACTTGGCAAAGCTAAACTCAAAGCTGGCAATCTAGAGGAGGCAATTCTTTATCTAGAAGAAGTTGCCACTTATGAAGAGGATCATCTTGGCGCTGCATACACATGGAGCCAAGCCCTCATGCAGTCAGGAAAACCTGATGAAGCTAAGGCGGCACTTGAACTACATCAGGAACGCATCGCCAACAAACAAATGCCAGATGGACAAGGAGCATGGGAACAATGTATCTACACGGAAGTCAAAATCCCGTTCAAACTTGATCAACCTTTAGCCACAGGAATAGATGTCAAATTCACCGATGACACAGCGAAAGTTTTCGCCGGCCATGCAGATCATTTTGCCGGACCATTTGGCGTGATCGACTTTAATCATAATGGCAACAACAGTCTTTTTGTTCGTACCAGTACAAATACCTTCAGAACACTAATCAACACAAACGGAGTTTTTGAACCGTTTGGTAAGGAGTTTCAATCAATCACAAATGCTAATTATTCACGGTGCCTCGTTGGAGATCTAAACAACGACCGCTTTGACGACATATTAATGATAGGAGACCAAGGATCTCATGCTTATCGCTTTGCCACCAACGGACTCGCCCGAGATATGTCTCGCTTCTCACGATTATCCTCTTTGAAAGCAATTGACGCAGTTATTGCTGATATTGACTTCACAGGCAAACTCGACCTTCTAGCCATCCAACCTGAAAACGCTGGATTAAAAGTTTTTCGAAATCTTGGAAGTCTTTATTTCAAAGATATAAGCAAAACTTCGGGAATCCCGACGAAGATTACTGGTGCACTCAAGCTAGTTATGGATGACTGGAATAACGACGACATGCTTGACATAATAATTCCTAGAAAAGAAGGCGCACCGATCTATTTGGAAAAGATTCGAGGAAACAAACATTCTCAAACCAACTCACTACCAGCCGATAATCCCGCCCGAGCTATAGCTACAGGCGATATGAATAATGACCTTCGAGTCGACCTTGTCAACCTTATCGGAGATGAAATTCAAATCCACTATAACGGTATCGAGGAGATGCGATCTCTACGATTGACCCAGTCAAATGTTACCGACGTAAAACTATTCGACTACGACAACGACGGATGGCTCGATATTTTTTCAATCGGCAACGGTATAGAGTCTTTTCGAAACAAAGGTGCAACTGGCTTTGAGAACACCTCAATCAAACTCGGATTAAACACTACCAAAGGAACAACCATAAGCCAATTATCCACTGCCGACATCGACCGAGACGGTGATTCAGACCTCATATTGGCTACTGGTGTCGGCCTTAAATATTTACGAAACGATGGCGGTAACAAGAATCTTCAGCTAAAGATTAGACTATTTGGCAATCGCTCTAATGCCAGTGGATTAGGCATTCAGGTCGAAGGAGTAACCGGCGGATTACGATTCAAACGCACGGCTCAAACTTTACCAGTGGAAATTGGAGTCGGTTCAAACACTATGCTCAACTCGTTGACAGCACGGTGGTTTGATCTATCGTTGAATAACATTGATGTCGAAGTTGAGAATGACAAAATAGTAACACTGACCGAACTTATTTTACCAACCGGATCCTGCCCTTACCTTTACTGCTGGGATGGCCAGAAATTCCGTTTTATTACTGACCTACTTGGAGCATCGCCACTTGGACTGCCGACAGGTGAAAAAACTTATATCGATGCTGATCCAAATGAAATTGTTTGGATAGGAGATGAAACCAACTTCAAACCCATCGACGATAATTATAGACTACAAATCACCGAAGAACTCCGCGAGATTTTGTACCTTGACCATGCCAAGCTTATCGTGGCGGATGTCCCGGCAGGCATGGAAATTCACCCTAACACCAAACTGCTACCGAACGGCCCATATCCATCTGCCGGTCTAATCGCCTTGACCAAATATAAATCACTTCAACATGCCAAACGCAGTGACGGTCTTGACGTTACTTCAGCACTTCAACATAACGATGATAATTGGCTTTCTCCGGCTGAACTCCGCGAACCTCAACTTCGAGGCTTAGCCAAACCTTACTCCGTCGAATTGAATTTTGGAAAAATAGACAACTCAACACCGCTAGCATTGGCAATGACTGGCTGGCTACACTTTGGAGGGGGGATGGCAAATATTTCTGCTTCACATCGTTCTGAGCTACCTTTTCCTTTCCCAATTTTAGAAGCTCAAAATGGTGATGGCAAATGGCAGAAAGTTGATGTGACAGTAGGAGCCCCAGTAGGAAAAACCAAAACTATTGTAGTCGACCTCGAAGACAAACTCCCTTCCGGTTTAAAACAACTTCGACTATCAATGGCATTTGAAATTCATTGGAACCGAATAGCATTGATGAAAAAGGCCGATATGCCAACCACCACCGATCTCCACGTTGCAGCCACCGATCTTCACTGGCACGGCTACGGTAAATATGAAAAACTTCCAAACCATTTACCCCTTACACCTATTTACTCCCAAACTAGTGACAAACCAAACTGGCGCATCACTCCATCAGGATGGGTGACCCGGTACGGCGATGTAGATGAACTTATCATTCGTAAAGACAACCAAATGGCACTGATTGCAGCTGGAGATGAGCTAACGCTCGACTTTGACGCCAAGTTATTGCCCAAAAAAACAAGCGACAAGATACGGAATTTTTTCCTATTAATCAGCGGATGGGACAAAGATGCTGATTTTCACGTCTCTCAAGGCTGGGCAGTCGAACCTCTGCCTTGGCATGGAATGAACTACCAAATTTACGGACGTGAAACTCGCCCTAAACTCGATGATGCGTGGATCAAAAAATATAACACCCGATGGATCGGGCCACGTACATACAACAGAATTAGCAGAATTACCCAAACAAGAAACAAGTGAGCAACTCCAAATTCATAACATCTTTTTTCTCCTTACTATTTGCCTGTTCGACAAATGCTAAATCGACAGATCATATAGCTAACATTTCCTTAATCGAAGGAAATAAATTGAAGCATCTTGAATTTACTATTTCAAAAAACGAGATCGTCCCGTTCTACAAAGGCTCAAAAAAAAATGATATCAAACAAGAAAAGTTCGGAGATAAACCCCAACTTGACGACGGCCGAATCCTGTTAATGCCTACAAGTGACAATAATGACCAACTTTGGGAATACAACGCCTCAAGGCCTGGGAAATATTGGATGGAACTAGTATACAGCTTGGCCAATGGCGAAAGCACTGCATTGCCCAATATAAGCTCCTATCGTGTTCCAACAAAACTCAATGCCACTGGATCTAGCAATCATTTTCGCAATGTAAATCTTGGAAAAATTTATTTCACAAGCTCGGGCAAACAAAAAATTGAGCTTAAGTTCAAAGGGGAAAAACCTAAGGTGCGTGCGGTCATTCTTCGCCCTGCTCCGGAAGGAGAAAAGATTGAGCAAAATCTGGATCGTTCTATCCTACTCCACTCCCGAGACTCAACAATTCATGGCACTAAGGTTCAGTACGAAAACAAACCTCATAAAAACACCGTAGGATTCTGGGTTAACACAAGTGACCAAGTATATTGGGATTTCACCGTCGCAAGCGAAGGAGAATTTGATATTGAGGTTAATCAAGGCTGTGGACGCAACCAAGGCGGTAGTCGGGTAGAACTATCAGTTAGTAATCAAAAAATCGAATTTACTGTTGAGGATACAGGGCATTTTCAAAACTTCATCCCCAGAAAAGTCGGCAAAGTACACTTGAACAAAGGTGAACACCGTTTCTGGATCAAGCCTATCAAAAAAGCACACGGAGCCATTATGGACGTTCGCCATATAAAACTAATCCCTACGAAGTAAATTTCATGAATGAGACTAACACTATAACAGCCACTAATACCATTAATAATGTAGTAGATTCGATCACAGCTGATGGCATTAGCGGACTGTTAGAATACTTTACAACTCTTGAATCAATTCATTATATAACATTCATAATCAATTTGTTTATCTTTATTTTTGGTAAGCCGATTATCAATAATCTAAGCGTACAATCGGCAGGATCAACTCAATCACGGCTTCGCCTGTTGCGCATAATAAATACAATACTATTCTTAACCTACCTATTTGCAGTAGCATTTCAAATGCAATTCACATCTAATTTCAGTCATACCGGATTATTAATGCTGCTGACATACCTGATGTCGCAATTTACACATTCACTAATCCTCAAAAGATACGGACGACAAAGAGACGTCGAAGGAACTTCAATTTATGTTGAATCACATACCTCCAATAGTTTGCAACTGCTCGCTCTTCTACTACTTTCAGTAGTAGCAGGACTAATCTTTCTCAATATTTGGGGCCTTGAAGACTGGCTCCAAACTACCAGCTTTTTAGGGGCTATTGCCGTCCTTGTATTTACCACCAAAGATTACTGGCTGAAGGACTTTATCAGTGGAATCATGATAATCAGCAATGGTAATATCGAACGCGGTAATGTTATTCGCATACCCAGTGAAAATATTCTCGCCATTGTCCTTGAGACAAGAGCCACTTTAACAAGTCTCCGTGACTTAATTCGCAATCACAACATCACAATTCCAAATTCGCTTTTACTCAATTCAAAGATTGAAATCATGAATACAGAATCACGAAAAGGCGTCGACGATTTTGTAGATTTTAATATTGGTTACGAGACCTCATCCGAAAGAGCTCATGAATACTTAAAAGAAGTTTTAAGAAGTGCTTGCAAAATTACTAGCACTATCAACTCCGAAAGAGAAGGCTATGTAAAACTTGTCAATAATGGGGACCATGCTGTCACTTGGAGATTACTATATAACCTAAAAGCAGTACACGGACTCGTCGAAGCAAGAAACTCTATCAGTCTCGCTGCATTCGAATTACAAGAAGAGCACAAAATTAAACTAGCCACACCTCTCACTCATACATTTCCCACTGGAGCTCCAAACACCCCTTAGTATACCTTCATTGCCTTGAGCACAGCAGCCACCCGCGTCACTTCGTGAGTGCGAATTAAATCTGTTTTCCCTAAAGAAGCTAACACTGAAAAAAAAGGCTCAGCGCTGCGAACTTCTTCTCCAAAACATTCAAAAGCATGAGGTAGCGCATTACAAACTGGCCAACCTAACCTCCTCAATCTAAAGGCATTCAAAAATGTCTTCATCTGATACCGGATTCGCACTGAGCTGTCCTTTAGATTAGGGTAGTAAAAGCCTAAACCAGGATCAATGAACCCTTTCATAAGGCCGCAAGATTTAGCTCGATCAATCTCTCGTTCAAAAAAACTACTCATTCTCGGAATAGGATCTTCATCTATCGGTATTTCTTGCACATCACGAACACTTTTTCCTGCCACATAACAGATTACCACAGCTGCATCATGGTCAGCTGCTAAACGATACATATCTTCATTTTGGGCAGTTCCAGTAATATTCAAAACTTTAGCTCCTGCTATTAAACAAGATTCAGCAACATTAACATTATAAGTCTCGGTGGAAACCACAATCCCAGCAGAAGCTAACTGATGAATAACAGGCAATAAACGCTTCTGTTGTTCCTCTCCAGACACTCGTTGTGCTTGATCAACTGTAGATTCAGCACCTATGTCGATTATTGATGCACCCTGCTCAAACAAAACCCTGCCTCTTTGTACCGCTGCATCAACTGACAGGCAAATACTCTCACGATACCAGGAATCAGGTGAAAGGTTAATCACCCCCATCAATGCCGGGCCATCAACAGGAATAACCACATCATCTGTGAGATTCACACTGGAAACTTGAGTTTCCATAGCCTCTTTATATTTCTGGGAAATTGAAGATAAATCTTTTATTTCAAGCATTGTCTCAAGGCGAAGCAACTTTAGGCTTAACAGGTAAAATAGTTTTATTGTTCAGAGTTTTCAATTTGGCCTTCCATATTGGCATCCCTGGCAATTCCTTAGCTAAACGCTGATAAAGTTTTCGTTCTTGCTCGGTTTGACCAAGACGCTTAGCCAAACGCCCAGCCATAAGACCAGCCTCCTTTACCCAGAACAGATCCAGTTTCTCATTAGCTGATCGAAGGTTAGCTCCGAAAACAATCTCAAAACAATGATCAAGAGACTGCTGCAATAATCGATGGTTCCCTTCTATTTCATCAACAACTAAAGCCTGTTCACTAAGAACTCGAGCTAGACCTAACTTTGCCTGACTACGGATTGTCACATCAGCTCCTGGCAGTTCAGTTACGGTCCGATAGGACACCAATGCCTGACGTAGATCACCCAATTGAAAATAACAATCGCCCAAACGACCCCATGCAGCGGCATTAAGGGTACTATTGGTCATTTCACGAGCCACCTTTTGATAGTGCACAACTGCTTCAGTAAGATTTGTTGGCGTTCGGCCAGTTTGCTCAGCAATTACATCTCCGAAATAGAATTCTGCACGAGCGATATCATCAATTGGCGCATTTGTTGCGTTGATAACATCAGTAAGCAACGACTGAGCCGTCTCATATTCTTGGTTAAAGAAAGCAGAACGAGCAGCACTCAATCGAGCCTCCCAAATTAAACCTGCAGAAAAATTCAAATAATTCGTATTTTCGAAAAGCTGACGATATCCCTGTTCCGCTAGGGTGAATTTGCTAGATTGAAAATAAAAATCTGCAACCCATTTTTGCGCCAAAGGCGCAAGCCGATTTGTCCGAAATCGCTCAACATAGTTTGTAAACAACTGAAAAGCTTTAGCTGAATTTCCGGCCTGATGATTCAACCAAGCTCGGTCAAACTCAGCCTGTGACAACGACTTATGAGCTGGATAATTTGTCACCCACCGATCATACTCGAGAATAGACGAAACCCAACTACCATCCATCACATGCGTCCTTGCAATTGCAAGCCGCGTTTCCGGCATCAGAGACGACTGAGGAAAAGCCTTAGCAAAGGAAGCTAAAACATCACGTGCCTCAGTCGGTTTACCTTGCCGATTTAAAGATTGGCCATACAACAACATGCTACGATCACTATAAAAACTATTAGGAAACCACTCCAAAAGATTACTAACAGCCTGCCCTGCGCTTGGCAGATCAAGCCGAATCACTCCAGATCGAACAATCTGATACAATGCCTGATCAACGATACGATCATCACGTCCTACAGTATTTGTAGCAATATGAATCGATTCCCAATAATTGCTTATAGCTGAAGCATGCTCCGAACCACGAAATAAACAATCAGCCGCTTTGAAAAGTGCTACAGCCTGATCTCGCGAACGGGGCAACTCGCGAACCGCATTTGTAAACGCATTCTTTGCCATTTGAATTTGTGTTGCACGACCGGAGAGTATTCCCCATTCCCACAAAGCCCAACCACGACCACTCCATGATTTACCCAACAACTCCTTGTCTTGTTTAGATTGAAGTACAACGTCAAAATGCCCGATAGCCTGACTTAGCAGGTTGGTAAACTTCGGTCGGCTTGACTCAGAAATCTCATAAAATTGTCTAAGCCGAAGTTCACCAAGCGTCATATGAGACAAACCATTCGCAGGATCATTGGGATGA
>JASLKL010000250.1 GCA_030747605.1 Verrucomicrobiota bacterium
AAATGACAAGTATTAAACCTCACTGGATTATTTTGGAGGAGCTGATCACTCATTTTAATTTATTGAACTGTTTTATGACCCAGAGGGCATTTCTCTCTCCGAAATACTATCATTTTTATTATTTTCTTACATTTTTAATTATTTATTATAATAATTATTGCAAGAAATATTATTTGTTATAATTTTAAATTTATTAAAAATAAAAAATATTTAATTGCAATTTTATCATCAATTATATTAATTGTTTTTGCTTATTTTTCTTGGCCAATTTTATATAAGTAAAAAAGAACATTATTTACAAAGTATAGCAAAGTAGAGGGGACAGATTTTCATCAATTTTGAAATAGAGGAAAAGGAAAATAAGAAACATGGCATGATTTTTATAATAATTATTTGATCTCCTACCTATATTTCTTGGGTGTTCTTTTACAATTAATCTATAATTCATCGGTAATGCAAGAGCGATATTTCTAATAAGTTCAATTTGATTCTGATAATATTTAGAAAAAATTGATAAGGCAATTTCAGGCTCTGCATGCAAAGGGAAAAATATATAATTTATTTCACCTAATTTACTCTGATCAATATATTTATTTTTAAAATATATGTCTTGAAATTTTAATCTAAAA
>JASLKL010000251.1:0-372 GCA_030747605.1 Verrucomicrobiota bacterium
CATAAATAGGGCAAAATGATAATTAGGTGAGCACGTGACACAAGTGCAAATTAACCTTAAAAAATCTGATCACAATTTGATCACACTGAGAATAGTTTTAAAGCAAAACTTGTTTGAACTAAAAAATAAAAGTAGTATATATCAATACAAATTTAATGGCGGGGTAGCTCAGTTGGTTAGAGCGCGGGACTCATAAGCCCGAGGTCAGTGGTTCGATCCCACTTCCCGCTACCATTCTAGAACGTTTAGTCAATTCTTGACACACATATGACACACTCAGAAACGGAATTTTGAGAACTCGGGAAGTTTTTTTATTTAATTTTATATACGTGACAATATTGATATATATCTGGGACTTTCTTTGACTCTCCT
>JASLKL010000251.1:382-625 GCA_030747605.1 Verrucomicrobiota bacterium
AGAACATCCACATATTCTTGGGACACTCAGGGGACATTGAGGAAGGAAAAGGATATGGCAACCATCATTAAAAGAAAAGGTAAGTGGCAAGTTAAAATTAGAAGAACTAATTTCAAACAGTTAAGCAAGACATTTATTACAAAGGACAATGCAGTAAAGTGGGCAAGAGAAACAGAGAACAAAGTTGAGAAAGGAATATTTGAAGATCTTAGTCAGGCAAACACTATTTCTTTAAAAGAAATT
>JASLKL010000252.1 GCA_030747605.1 Verrucomicrobiota bacterium
AGCTGCGCGAGTGCAGTATCATTCCAGTCCATTAGATGAGACTATTAAAGACAAGGATACTGAACCCTAGTTTATGAACTAGTATGAGGTTTAGTGAATATAAGTGAACAGTTAAGCAATCACTTATCTACACAATTGCAAACAATGGGACACAATAACATTAGGAAAAAAGCAAAAACCCTTTATTTACAGTGTGATAAAAAGGGTTTCGCCCCCGCCTCCACCACTTTTTTCAGGAAATAGGAACATTTATGAAAAGGTGTACCAAAAACAGGTAACTTTGATTTCGCTCTGGCGGGGTCCCACACCTATCTAGAATCGTATCTCGCTTAACCAAGAAGTCGGCTCCCCAGCTCTCAACCCCCTTCCCTTTTGCTCGTAATTTCGGGTTACCTTAATCATTATTTCTATATCTTATTATTGTAATGAAGCACATGCTAATCACAACAATCGCAGCCGTGCTATTGACGGGGTGTAGACCAAATGAACCAGTCATCCCATTTAATGAAGCTTCCGAAGATGGAAATATCGAAGATTTGACTGTTATCATGCGAGTAAATCCGACTTCCCCCGATGTAGCTGGTCATACTCGGACAGAATTTGATGTTGGTGATATCT
>JASLKL010000253.1 GCA_030747605.1 Verrucomicrobiota bacterium
GTTTATCACAGATTTGTCTATTAAATACAATCTAGATATATACAAATTCTGATTTTTTGTCTAAAAGGGGCGCGCTTTTAAGAACTTTTGTATCTTAGGGTGGAATGTAAGTTGTTTTAGATTGACAATCATACTAATTTATTAGTATGTGCCATTTTCTTCAATTTCGGAGGGGTGGTCGAGTGGTTAAAGGCAGCGGACTGTAAATCCGCCCGCGTGAGCGTACGTAGGTTCGAATCCTACCCCCTCCACCATAATTGGAGAGTAGGAATAAAGGCAATGAGTGAGTGAGTCGGTTTCAAAAGCGGGTGTAGCTTAGTGGTAAAGCTCCAGCCTTCCAAGCTGGCTACGAGGGTTCGATTCCCTTCACCCGCTCCAAAACGAATATTTAATACTGGGGTAAAAAAAATGGCTAAAGCAAAATTTGAAAGAAATAAACCGCATTGTAATATCGGTACTGTTGGACACGTTGACCACGGAAAAACTACATTAACTGCTGCAATTACAAAAGTTCTGGCAGAAGCAGGAGGCGCAGAATTTACAGACTACGCTAATATTGATAAAGCTCCTGAAGAAAGAGAACGTGGAATTACAATTTCTACAGCTCATGTAGAATA
>JASLKL010000254.1 GCA_030747605.1 Verrucomicrobiota bacterium
CTTCAGCTAAATCAATAGAGTCAGGACTAGTTCCAATAATATTAGCACCACTTTTTTCAAGAGCATCTGCAAGTTTGAGTGGGGTCTGTCCACCGTAATGAACAATTATGCCTTCAGGCTTTTCAATATCGATAACCTCTAAAACATCTTCAAGTGTTAGTGGCTCAAAATAGAGCCTATCAGAGACATCATAGTCAGTGGAGACTGTTTCTGGATTACAGTTAACCATAATAGTTTCGTAACCAGCTTTTTGAAGCGCCAATGAGGCATGAACACAGCAATAATCAAACTCAATTCCTTGGCCAATTCTATTGGGGCCGCCACCTAAGATCATAATTTTTTTATTGTCTGAAGGGTTTGCTTCACACTCTGTCTGATAGGTAGAATAAAGATAAGCAGTTTCAGTATCAAACTCAGCTGCACAACTATCAACCCTTTTAAAAACAGGTTTTATATCAAGGGATAGTCTTTTATTTCTAAATACTTCTTCTGTACAATTCAGAATTTCCGATAGTCTCTTATCTGAAAAACCTTTCTGCTTGAGACCTATAATCGTTTCAGCTTGAATATTGTCAATATTTTCACCTTCGATTGACTTTTCAGACAAAACGATGT
>JASLKL010000255.1 GCA_030747605.1 Verrucomicrobiota bacterium
ACCAAGCTCAGGTGGATTTGAATGTTCAAATTCAATCCAACTACTCCAATTATTCCAATCTCCATTAATATTGATTCTATTATCGAAATAATTAAAATCATTTTGACTATCACCAAAACTTGAAACATATGATCCCGATAAGTTGATTTGACCATATAAAGTGCCATAAAATAACATAGGCAATAGTATTAATATCGTTCTCATCGTTTAAGCACCTGAAGAATTTGTTGCTCCATATTTTTTTCATCTCCAGGCATATAGCCGTAGTGCATCCATACAACCGATCCATCTGTATCAACTAAAATATTTGTCGGCATAATATTGCCATTTAATTTTTTAAAAATTTGCTGATTAGGGTCAATAAAAACATCAAACTTATATCCCTTAGAGCGCACATAGCGCTTCACCTCTGATAAGCTCCGTTGCGTATCAATACTGATAGAAACGATAGAAAACCCATCCTCCTTATAAGTGGAGGCTAATTTATCAAGGTGTAACATTTCTTTTTTGCAAGGACCACACCATGTCGCCCAAAAATTGATAAGAGTTGGACCTTTTGATAGGTATTGATTTAAAGAGATTTTTCTACCATCAATACGATGAAGCTTCAAGT
>JASLKL010000256.1 GCA_030747605.1 Verrucomicrobiota bacterium
ATAAGGTTTGGCAAGATCCTGACCATAATGCGACGCGATTGCCTTCAAAATAGTATTATAGTGCGCAACCATTCGGGCACCACCCTTAGTCCATGGCAAAATCACACCATCTTCCAAAGTTTTACCCTGATCACCAACCATTAATCCCTCGTCAAAAACCGACCGTTGACCAAGCCCGGAGCAAACTGGACAGGCTCCATAAGGTGAATTAAACGAAAAATGCTTCGGCGACATCGAAACATAACTTTTGCCAGTTGCCGGACTAGTCAATCGATTTGACAAACAATTCTCTCGCCAATTGCTTTTATCTAGATCCGAATCCTGGGACAAAGCTACAATCTTGCCATCGCCCCATTTTAAACAAGTTTCCACCGAATCCGCCAAGCGACCACGCGCTTTGTCACTCACTACTAAACGATCGACTACAACCTCAATCGAATGTTTCTTTTTGGGTTCGAGAGGAACTCGCACATTCGCCTCCAATTCGACGAATTGACCATCGATACGTGCCCTTACAAATCCTTCTCGTGCTAACTTCTCCAGAACATCACGAAACTCCCCTTTTTGGTTTTGGACCACTGGAGCAAGCAATATTAAACGAGCAT
>JASLKL010000257.1 GCA_030747605.1 Verrucomicrobiota bacterium
GATCGATCACCTGCAGTCCACGCAATGAATTAAAAAAATAAAGTGTATCATTGTGAATGCTCCATATGTCCGACTCCACAACATCTCTCTGCTGTCCATCATTCTTGTTCGTGTCTGCTGACTCGGTCACGGAATCAAATTCATTACCAATTTCTGGGGTGGGGAGTCCACCTGCTCCTACTCCACTTGCATCATCTTTTTGCCCGTTAAAATCTGTTTTACCTTTGTAAAAGGCAGCAGGTAATTCCTCCTTGTCATCACCACGAACACGTAGAATTTCATTAGCTTTCGTGTAGGCGACCCGAATCACAAGCAATCCTCCACTACCATCTACCCGCTCAATTGCGCGGGGAGTCCAGTTGCCTATGCCCAATCGTGATCGCCCTTCCAGTGTTACCTTCGTGATGCCTTCGGGCACTTGCACCGTGACGACAACGTCGCTCTCCTGGATCTGGATACCAATAATCTCCGGCTGAGTATTTTCTGGAGCAGCCGATCCTTTAGGCATACTAAATAACAAAGAGAAGATTAACCCTAGCAAACCAATGCTACGGGCCAATAATTGTAGATATTTTGATTTGTTCATGAGTGGAGCGGGTGAAGG
>JASLKL010000258.1 GCA_030747605.1 Verrucomicrobiota bacterium
GTTTGTCCCCTTGCATAAAATGTCCTTGAAACCTGTACACCACCAAATGATCTATTGTCTAATGTCCCACCATACTCACGAGCAAAGGGGACACCTTGGGCTACGCATTGATCAATAATATTTGCACTGACTTCAGCCAGTCTATAAACGTTGGCCTCCCTAGAACGATAGTCACCTCCCTTAATGGTGTCATAGAATAACCTATATACAGAATCACCATCATTTTGATAATTTTTTGCAGCATTTATTCCACCTTGAGCAGCAATTGAATGTGCCCTCCTAGGACTATCTTGAAAACAAAATGCTTTGACCCTATAACCCATCTCTGCAAGTGAAGCAGCAGCAGAGCCGCCTGCAAGTCCAGTTCCTATGACTATGACCTCTAGTCCACGCTTGTTAGCGGGGCTCACTAATGGAACTTTTGATTTATAATCAGTCCATTTTTGAGATAGCGGTCCTTCGGGTACCTTATTATCTAAAATCATAATTGTTTCCAGAATATGTAAATTGGTATAGTTGCAAAAAGAGCAGGTATGGCAAATGAAAAGAAGTAAGCTGCTTTATGAATAGTTGATTGATAGAGTCTTGTTTTTACACCAAGA
>JASLKL010000025.1 GCA_030747605.1 Verrucomicrobiota bacterium
TAAACGCCGCTGACCAAGCAATAAAGTTTATTATTATAACAGCAATATCTTTATACTTGATTCAAAATCTTGCTATATACTCCACAACGAACATTTGGACTCGACCATCAAAAACAGCCTACGCTTTAACCAGAAAATTTAATATTACAAAAAACTTCAGTGAATCCTTTATAAGTAAAAACACAGTTAAACTAATAGCTACAGGGTGTAGTTTAACCTGGAATTTCCTTTGGTATCGATTTTACGTTTACCAATAAAAAAGAAACGATCAAAATAAAATTTTGATTCTATTTGTACTGATTACGAAGCAATAAATATATATGAATAACAGCAGAAGCAACTAGGGCAAGGCTTGTATATTGATGAATATTAAAAAGCACTTCCTGACCATGAGTACCAAATATTGTAAACATACTTGCCAGCATCGACATACTAACCGGCACACTAAGAATCATAGCCAACCAAAAAGTTAATTTAATAACAAGCAACGAACCTTTAGGGTTGGTAGATTTAAACTTTAAACGATTCAGCAACTCCTTCCACTCTGCATCAGTCAGGCGACATTGGTAACCCCAAGAAACAATCAAAAATAATAAGCAAAGAATGAAAACTGGAGCAGTTCCCACATGAATCATTAAGACATATCCTGTCATCAGTTGGTCAGCAGCAAGTCGACCAGAAAAAGCCGTAAAGAACATTACGATTAAACAAATAACAGCAACAATCAGAGCAACCCTTTTAAACTTACTAAAGCAGGTAAGGCCCTTGCGCCAACCACACCACCAAAACCTATGAAGTTCCCCGCTCTTTTTGGATCTAATTTTCCCTCCCACCAAATCAACAGTCATATGTATCAGCACCCCTAAAAAGATGATTACAAATAAAGCCCATGAAATTGCCTGAAACATATTGCTGTTTTCTTGTTACTTGTTTTTACCAGCCATCTTTATAATGCGGTCCATTCCTTTTAGCGCAAACAATAGTAAAACTAGGCCTATCAGAACACATGCAAATATCACAACCACCTTCATCCAAGGTCGAAATAAAAAGGTAAATGCAAACGATTGATAATATAATGGATCTAATCCCCCAAATTCAGTCATATCAACAGTCTGTTCCTCTCCTGGGTTAATTGGAGTATCAACCTCAACACTACCAAAAATAAAAGGCGAATCTTGACTATGACAATCAGCACAATTCCCATTAGACCCAAGGGATTGTGATGCTGGCCTTACATCATGGGCAATTGGCCATTTATAAGGCTCCGCAGCTTTGTGCGTGGCACTAATAACTACACCTTTATCAGTTAAACTGAATAGACTGCCAGCTGCCACATAAACTGCTTCTGGCTCAGGTTCGCCCTCGTCAGAGTCAGATTTATATTCGTCATCTATTAATTTTAATACCTTGCCAATTTGCTCTTTGCTTAACTCTATCCAATCATTAACACGCTCTGGGTTATCAGTTTCCACACCCAGCTCATCTGATGCGATTTCACGCACTAAATCAGGAGGTAATGGTTTAACCACATCATTGGTTTTCAGCCCCCAGAAAGAAGGCCAAATCATGTTATGAGGTGCAATTTTCCCATTAGCAGTCGCCGCAAAAACAGGTGTTACAACATGTGGTAACTGCTTATTCATTGCGTGTCGGCCATGCAGTCCTAGCTTATGAATTCGTGCCGTTCGAACTCGACTGGTTTTATCGCCAGGCAACCTGCCTGAATGACAAGCAGTACATGAAAGCTTTTCAAAATGAATAGGAGGAATGCCTTTATGTTCAGGAATAGGCGCCCCTAGATGCCCTCCCATTTTATCAGATAAATTTACTGCATTAGGATTGCCCATGTGACACCCTCGACATGAATAGGAGGCAACTTTCTTAACATCAAAGGCTTGAAGATAAGCAGAAGAATCATGTGGATTTTCCATCGGCCCTATATCACCTCTACTAATCATATGATCAACCCCATTACGGTGACAGTCCGCGCAACTCATTCCAGAGGCTAAATGCACATCCTCATTATGAATCCACTCATCTTTACCAGGAGTTTGTAAATCCTGTGTAGAATGACAATAGTAACAACGATTTGAAGGAGGCTTTCGAACTATATCAAGAAAAACTTTATTATTAGCATCAAAGCGACTCTTGTCGTAGCTAGTTACAATTTCATACTCAGTTTCAGGGTCATAAAAGTCATCTAATTCCGATGCCGTGCCCTTCACAGTTGCAAGCCCACTAGCGACTGTGGCTGCCCAACGATAATTTTCTCGCGCAGCCTGTAACGCCGCATCACTCTGGTTTTGCTTGCGGTCTGCATGGTGACAAGCAAGGCAATTAATCTCGTATTTTCCTGATATTGGCCAACGCAGGAATTCTTCCGGGTCGGCACTGTCATCATCATCGCTCGGCTCCATTTCACCATAATTA
The DNA here is from genome assembly GCA_030747605.1 of Verrucomicrobiota bacterium. Classification (GTDB taxonomy): domain Bacteria; phylum Verrucomicrobiota; class Verrucomicrobiia; order Limisphaerales; family UBA1096; genus UBA1096. Next base: position 2,431 of record JASLKL010000025.1, read on the forward strand.
CCGCCAGGAAAATGACTGCTAAACTGTTTGAGAAATTTCCAAGCACTCAGATTAATATCATTTGGTTTATAAGTGCCTTTCCACCCTCGATTGGATATTGGAATTTGAGTCCTAATGCGTGTATCGGTAAGAACCCAAGGCTCGCCAACACGACCACTTAAAGCGTTTGTACTCCCAGAATGAAAATGCCAACCTGAAGCCATAGCGTCATAATCATGACATTTACCACAAGTATTTCGCATGGAAATAGGACGAGGCTGCGAGACAGTGGGCTTAATCTCAACATCCTTTTCGTCGTAAAGAGTAATTACATGAGAAATAGAAGTGCGATTGCCATCATGGCCATCACCAAGCCCCTTGCCTTTTTCAGCTGGCCTCACTTGCGTAATAAAACAAGTGAGGAGCATCAAAGACATCAATGTCCTGATGATTTGAATCATCTAAAATACAATCCACGCAAAAAAATCAGTTAAACCTTAAAGTCTTCAGGCTTAAGTTCAATTTTTCGACCTGCAGCAATAGCTTCATTAACTTTAAGAACCATGACCGCTGTTTCGTAACCAATTTCACCCGGGCAATTCAATTTTTGATTACCACGAATTGACTCAAAGAAGTTAACCAAATGAGGTTGATGATATGGATCTTTCATTTCGATAGGCATGCGATACAAAGCAGGCGTAGCTGACTCACGAACATCAACTTCATCATCACCAGCTTTAGTTTCTGCTTTCACACTCGCTTTTTCAAGAGTAACCAAACCCTTCTGAACAGCTGGATCCCATTTCGACTCCTCAACCCAGCTCTCACGGTATATTTCACCACGGCCGGCAGATTCTGAAATCAAAAGTGTTCCTTCATCACCCATAAATAACTCATAATAACCATTACTGCTATTAGTCGTCAGTGTTTCATAAGTAGCACGAACCAGTCCTTTTTTGGTTGGGAACTCGAAAATAGCGATAGCGTTATCATACCATTCATGATCCTTCCAATAATCAACCCCACCGCTTGCCATAACTGAAGAAGGCACTGCGTTACCTAAAAACCAACTGTAAACATCAATTTGATGCGACCCTAGATCAACAATAGGCCCCCCTCCCTTGCCTTTATACCAACGCCAGTTTCGAAACTGCGGCATATCATCAAAGCCATATTTTTTTAATGTTTCTACAGGTATGTCAGAACCCTTTGGCCAACCTAGATCAACACAAGCAGCACGACTACGGTGCCATTGACCAGAAATATTCGTAATACGATTTAAAAGATTAGCTTCATTTATGATTTTATCATTACAATAAATATAACGAGGATTACTGCGCCTTTGATGTCCAATCTGCAATAACTTGCCAGCTTTACGCCCTGCAAGAACCATATTTTTTGCATCATCAAGACTATTGGACATTTCTTTTTCACAATAAACATGCAAGCCCTTCTCAAAACACGCAATAGTGTGTCTAGCATGCCAAAAATCAGGAGTAGCTATTAAAACAGCATCCAAATCCGTTTCCTTTTCTAACATCTCCTGATAATCAACATAAGCAGTTCCCTTATGACCATAACGCTTATATGCCGTAAGTATGCGAGATACTCGGCGCAAATTGCCCTTTTCCCAAATATCACAAACAGCGCGAAATTTAACTCCAGAGTTTTTGCCAAGCTTTAGTATTGCATTCATAAGGACTTGCCCTTGGACGCCTGCTCCAATCAAAGCTATGTTGATGTCCTTTTTACCTTCTGCTTGAGCTAATGCTTTATTGGCAATCATGAAGCCTGCTCCAGCTGCTGCTGATGAGCTAATGAAGTTACGTCGATCTATTTGATTATTCATTTCTTAAAAGTATCCAATATTGTTAACAAGACTCCCAAAATTGCCCGAATTTTTTAAATGCAGGGTCAGCGGGATTCAACCTTCCATCAAGAGGGGCGATTATCGCCGCAGTTCCTGAATTCGCCAAGCAATAATCGCTTATTTCTTCATCCGTAAACATCATAAAAGCTGTAGATAAAGCATCAGCAGTAATGGCATCCTGAGCCAAAGCCCAAGCTCCTGAACTGTATTCAACAGGACCTGCCTCAATAGTTCTTGGGTCGATTATGTGTTGTCCTTTCTTTCTACCCGAACCGCTTATTGCCCCCTCCTTAAGATCGAATCGTATCAAAATATCACTAGGCTGATCTGGGTTACGAAGCCTGACCGGCCAACCATTCATACCATCCGGGACAGAAACGCATAGCACAGAGCTGGCGCCGGCTAAAACCAAAGATTGCTCAAGACTCCATTCTTTCAAAATTTCTGCTACTTTTTCTGCGGCATAACCTTTTCCAATTCCCCCAAGATCAAACTTCACCCCCTCAACCAAAACTTCAGCACAAAAATCATCATCATCCAATTTAAACAACTCCAAGCCTGTTAATTCGGATGCCTTACGAACCTCATCTAAGCTTGGCTCTCGAAGAGAACGATTCTCATCCAGCCAGCAATCATAAAGAGCTCCAATGCTAATATCAAAAGCTCCTCGAGTTTTCTCGAACATCTCCTTAGCACGCATTAAGCACTCAAAAGTATCAATTCCTAAATCGACCACTTGACCAGGCAGGGCGGCATTTAATCTGGAGATATCACTATTAGAAATAAAACGGCTCATTTCCGACTCTAAGCGATCCACCTCAGCAAATGCAGCCTGCGCACCTTGCCTTGCATAATCTTCATCCTCATTAGAAATATACAATTCATAAACTGTCGCCATAGCCTCATGGGAAAAATGGAACGCATCAGTAATTGCTCTTTCGGAATAATCTAAAATTTGTTTACTTTGATTCTTCTTCAAGGAATAACCTCCAATTCTTTCGTGTCGTTTTGCAGGTGCTTCTCAAACAGTGAACGAGAGACAAACCCAACAAGTTCTACGGATGGCCTCAGCTCCATAACATCTACCGTCCCATCATCAACATTATAAAATAAATGCATATATAACTCACGCTGACCAGGCGGAGGCAGCTCATAAAGTTTTCGCATTAAATCATCTTCCATAGATGGCTGTATCAAGATAATCGGAGCTGGCTGTGTTTTTTCAGACACCTCGGCACCATACTCAACATGATAACCCCTCAGATACCACGGAAGAGGCCAATAATCATTCTCAGGGCAATAAACCTGAATATGAAGAGGTTTATCAGTCGAACTAACATCAGCCATTAATTTTATTTTCTCAGCTATCCTTGGAACATCTGAACTGGTATGCCCATAAATATGAGGATTCCTACTATCAAAATATCTATAATTAATACCATAAGCCTGATGGCCTAAATGCAGGACTCCAATAACAATAATCCCAATAGAAATTATACGAACCGCCAAGTTTCTTGAGAGAACTAACTGCGCAGCCCCAACACCAGCCAACAACAACATCCCATAATAAAAACCAACAAGGCACCATGGTGTTTTATACGGTAAAAAAGAATACACCGCTACCATGATAATAGTAAAAAAAGCTATAAAACGAATAAATATAGGATTTCCATATTTTACCCCCCTTAGCGCAAAGCCAATTCCAACAATTGATAAAAACAAAACAATCCATTCAGAAAAGAATGGCCCGTCTAATTTTGATGAATCTAAAGATTCCGGATCATTCTTATACTTATAAAAAAAGAGTAGTTGAAAATAGAAATACCAAGGATGTACGTGAACAGAATCTCCTGCACGATCGACATATGTAGTATAGGTGGAAACAGAATCAATGATACCTTTTGGATTACTAAAAAATGATGAGAAAAAAAGCATCGATACAACAGCTGATGCAACAACTGCTAGAAACAAGTGGGAAATTCTAATCTGTTTTAAATATTCTAGCCTCTGCTTCTTGTCACTTTGCGCACACAACAACAAAAGCCCCAATCCTATTGCACCTAAAGAAATTACAAAAGTCTCCTTAGTTGCATGCATTAACCCAAGTGACACCCCAGTCAATATTGCCCAATAAATTTTTTGAGATTTTAAATAAGAATAACCCCCTATTATGAAACTCATAGTAAAAAAAACTAAAATTAATTCATGAATAAAATAACGACTATAGAAAATCATGGCCGGAGACATTGCGATGAAAATAATTGAAAACAAAACCCCCTCCCTCCCGAAAGCGTCACGAAGCATGGAAACAAGAAACAGCAATAAAAGACCAAAAAGAACAGGCAAAAACCTAAGAACCTGCTCATTGAGATCAACAAACGAATCAACCCCAAAAAACCAAGCGGCGATTAAGGAGAAATAATTAAGGGATGGGCCGTGATACTCATAAGGATCGTATTTGTAACCAACGCCATCAACCAATTCACCAACTTTAACTGCATTAACAGCCTCATCACCGTGCATCGGCCGCTCAGATAAAAGCGAAACCCGAAATATTAAGGCAATGATTGCAACTGCAAGTATTAGAAAAAAAAATAAGGAGCGGCTCATGGTCACTATAAGTAATCCGACGTTCCGCCCCCTATTTAAACCACCATTAATGGTAGTGATATAAAAAATTTTCTTACAACAAATTTATTTGCCGTATACTTCAACTTCAATGTAATGATTTAAATCGCTTGCATTATTACCACCGCTGTAAAATCGCACATAACGGCCTTTAATGCCCTTTGCATCAACAAGACGCCCCTCGGAAGTTTCCACATAGTGATTATCCTTACCAACGCCCTGCTCCGCAGAGTTATCGTGGTCGTTATTATAAATTGCGGTCGATTTTCCAAATTCTGGATCATTCGAGACCTGAATCACTACATCAAAGTAAACACGAGCCTGTTTATGATAATGCCAGAGTAACACAGCATAAATTTCCTTTTCCTCTTCGAGATCAACTTGAATATACTGGGTAAATGGGCCGAGCTCAACATAACTACCATCGGCAGCTTTTTTGTCGCCATCGGTAATCATTTTTATTTCTCCAACAATAGGCTCCTCATCACTGCCTGTAATTTTTTTTCCAAGTGCCAGATTCTTAACCCCTTTCGGCGCAAAGAATGGTGGACGAGGACGACCCAAAGGTTTCTCCAATTGCTTCACACCTTTGATATTCTGAGGAGTTCCAGCAAAAGCAGGCTTTGGCAGTTCGAGTGGCAATGCAGCCATACCAGGAGGAGCTTTAACGGAAGCTTTCTTCTTATCCGCTGCATCAACATGAGTGCCTAAAGCTAGAAACAGAAATGCAGCCAACAAGAAACAAGCATGCACAATCTTAAATAGAGTATTCATTTGCATATTAAAAAAATAGAAAATTAAAATAGTTAAATTATTAACAGATAACCGGACGGCATTTTCCTTCAGTAATCTATTGTGTCAAGCCTCTAACCTTTGGCGGCCTTTTTACTAATCGAAGAAGAGGCAAGGCTACTATTAACATAAGACAAAAACCTATTAATGTGTACCAAGGCCAATGAACTAACTCTAACGAATTAATCCAAATCATACCAAACAAGGAGGTAATCATACCAAGCACCACAGGCCAAGCGGGGCCTCGTTTAATCAACAATGAAAGAACGACCCCTCCTAAAAGAGCACCACTCGTCAACCCAACAAGACTAAACGCTGCATCCATAACTGATTCTTCCTCACGAGTAAGGTAGGCAACAATAATTAACACTACTCCCCAAAAAAGCGTCGCATGCCGACTCCATTTCAGCTTTGCAGATTCATCTTGAATCTTTCCCAACAAACCCAAATCCATTATTGAAACAGAAGCAAGCGCACTTAATGCAGAACTAACAGAAGACATGGCAGCAGCAAATATTCCAACAAACAGCAGCCCCCTGATCCCTACTGGAGTTTCTGCGAGCATAAAAATAGGAAATATATAATCGATCTGATTTTTGCCCATTGAGTTTTGCGGTATCTCTATTGGGATTGAAGCACTCTGATAGTAAACCCACAACATTACACCAACAACTAGGAATAACAGCATCATCGGCAAAATGCTTACCCCGCAAAATAATAATGCTTTACGTCCATCATCTACACTTCGACAAGCCAACACTCGTTGTGCCACAAGTTGATCAATGCCGTGTGTAAAAAACACAAAAACAACCGCGCCAATAATTCCCATCCAAAAATTATAAGGCTCCGCAAATGAAAAATCGAAGTTAAGCCAAGAAAGCTTACCCGCTTCATAAGCCTGATCAAATGCAGCAGACCACCCTCCTTCAATTAATGAAGGTATATAGAAAAAAACAAATACCCCTCCTATAAATAAAAGCACAAACTGTATCGAATCTGTCCATACAACTGACTTAATACCGCCAAACCAAGTATAGACTAACGACAAAACAACAAAAAATAAAATTGAAGTAGAAACAGACCACCCAAGTAAGAGCTGCAAAGGAATACATGTCACATATACACGCACACCCGCCCCAAGCGTCCCTGCAACCAGAAAAAAAAGCGCACCTATCTTTTGTGCAGATGGACCAAATGCCAGACCAATTAATGCATAGGGCGAATAAATCTCGTTCTTAAAGTAATACTGAACCATCAAAAAAGCCAACAGCACACGGCCAACAGCATAACCTAACACTATTTGCATGAATCCAAGATCACCGGCGTACGCCATAGCAGGAACCCCTATAAATGTTAGAGCACTAGTCTCTGTAGCCAAAATTGAAAGAGCTACACCCCACCAAGGCAAATCACGGCCACCTAAAAAATAATCACGGGCATCTCGCTGACCTCGACCAAGCCATATACCAAAACCGATCAGTATAAAAAAATACGAAGCGATTATAAACCAATCAATCCCAACAAGACTAGGCACAGATGATTCAATAGCTTGCATAAGTATATCTATCGAAACTTCGCCTTGAGCGTACCAGGCGCAAAATCAGACTCTACAACCACATTCTCGATCCAGGCAGGCAGTCGATCCATATGTTCCTCAAGCAACAGCGAACATTCTAACTCCGGCAAATCGCGCTGCTCCCTGATGCCATTTATAAAACCACTCCAAGTTTGCCTTCCAAATTGCAACAAACCTTCTCGCACAGGAACAGAATGAATCGACAAAAACATGCCAAATACAATTGGATTCCATCCTTTCGCGTCACCATTAATCACACATTTTCGAAAACGCTGAAGCATGCGTTGATCATACATTGGCTTAAGCATTCGCAAGTGCTGTCGGCCAACATATAAACTTTCCTCTGAAAATAATTGAAGTGTAGGATTTGCTGTTAACTCGGCATCCAAGCTTAATAATTCTTTAAACTGCCCTCGATTCGCAAACCAATAAGCAGAATGAACTGCCGGTAACTCAATATCACAAAAAATTTCCTTTTCATATCGAGCTAGAAAAACACGCAACTCTCGCAAGCTTGTTACAGTTTCAATTTCAAGTGGCAACTGATTCAACATAGGTGCATATTCACTCATTTCTCATAAACAAAATACGCTGAATTATTCAGATTCAGCGAGAGAAAAAAATTACAAATAAAATAAATTATAAAATTAACTTTTTCGAAAGATGTTCGCTGTAACAGATATGTTTAACTATAATTTTGACGCACCGGTCAAAATGAAAGAATACAAACACATTCCACTTACAATAATCATCCTCATTATCTCAATCATTTCAACCCCATCAAGCAGCACTAACGCCAATCAGGAAGACAAACGCAAACCTAACCTTATTTTCATTCTTGCAGACGACTTAGGTTACGGAGATTTAGGTTGTTTCGGTCAAAAAAAAATCAAAACGCCTAATCTCGATCGACTGGCTAGCGAAGGCATGAAACTTACCCAATTCTATTCCGGCTCAACAGTCTGCGCTCCATCAAGATGCGTCCTTATGACTGGGCTTCACACTGGGCACGCATACATACGAGGAAATGGCCCCCATAATTTGCGACCAAGCGACTTCACAGTAGCTGAACTATTCAAAAAAGCTGGCTACATTACTGGCTGCTTTGGAAAGTGGGGATTAGGAAACGAAGGCACAGACGGCATACCAACAAAACAGGGATTCGACTCTTTTTACGGCTACCTAAACCAAGGACATGCACACAACTATTATCCAACATTTCTTATTAAGAACGAGCGCCGAGTAAAACTACGCAACATTCCGGCACAAGAATCCAAAACAGGTGCCGGCTGGGCTTCCATTCGTACAGATTACTCGCACGATCTAATTACTGAGAACGCAATGCACTGGATCGACATGAACTACAATAAACAATTTTTTCTCTATCTCCCATTCACTATCCCTCATGCCAACAACGAAAAAAAACGCGATACCAAAGATGGCCAAGAAGTTCCAGATTATGGAATTTACAGAAATAAAAAATGGACCAACCAAAACAAAGGGCAAGCTGCAATGATTACGCGAATGGACGCAGATATCGGCAGAATCATAAGTAAATTAAACAAATACAAAATCACCAATAATACCCTTATTATTTTCACCTCGGACAACGGACATCATCGCGAAGGAGGAAACGATCCGGATTTTTTTGATGCAAACGGCCCCCTACGCGGCATGAAGCGAGACCTTTACGAAGGCGGCATTAGAGTTCCAACAATCGCTTATTGGCCAAACCATATCGAAGCTGGAAGCATCAATAACCACCCGTTCTACTTCGGAGACCTTATGGCAACTGCTGCGGAATTATCAGGAGTCACCCCACCTACTGCCCTTGACAGTATAAGCTTCCTACCAACTTTAGTTAACGAAACCAACCGACAAACAAAACGAGACTTCATCTACTGGGAGTTTCAAGGAAAAAAAGGGGCACAAGCATTGATTCTAGGCGAAACTGGCAGATGGAAAGCATTAAGGAAAGAGTCAGCAAAAGCCCCTATTGAAATTTATGATCTTGAAAATGACATTAGTGAAAAAAATAATATTGCAAGCAATCATCCTGAAATAGTCAGCAAGGCAGAAGAACTATTTAAAATAGAACATGTATCAAATCCTTTATGGAAAAATCCATTCGAATAAACTTATATACCAACTAATGAGAGCGGTGATCCAACGAGTTAAAAAAGCCTCTGTTATAATCAACAAGGAAACAAAAGGTGAAATTAGCAAAGGCTACCTAATCTTACTAGGAATAGAAAAAAACGATACTATCGATGATATAAAATGGCTTTGCAGTAAAATCTCACGGATTAGGTTATTTACAGATGATAACGGCCGAATAAACAAATCCATTTCCGAAGTTCATGGCAATGTGTTGTTAATCAGTCAATTCACACTCTACGCCAGCACAAAAAAAGGCAACCGCCCCTCATTCACTAAGGCGGCAGAACCAAACATAGCCATACCTCTCTACGAAGAATTTATTAACAACCTTCAAACAGCACTAGGAAAACCTATTGAAACAGGAGAGTTCGGAACCCATATGGAGGTTGCTTTAATTAATGATGGCCCGGTAACACTGACAATTGATTCTAAAAACAAAGAGTAACCAAACTCCGTTAACCTTATGCGTTTCCGGCTTGAAAATTAACTACTTTAAGCTATTTGTCCGTGCACTGTGAAATTGTTTATTGCCATCCCCATGGTTTGTTTAGCTTTAACCAGCTGCAAAACAACTCAAAACATAAAGCCGCACTCTGAGACTCAATCGGCTCCAAACGCATCAAAAAAGCCCGACACACCTCGTGTTCCAATCCATCAAGCTGCCTACAAGGGAGATGTTGAAATAATCCAGCAACACCTTAAATCAGGAACACCAGTCAATATAACCAATCAGTATGGAGCAACCCCCCTCCATTACGCTGCTCGAGCCGGAAAAGCTAAAGTTGCAGGGCTTCTTATAGAGTATAAAGCAAATGTTAACTTAAAGGATTCAAAGGAAATCACACCTCTACATTCCGCAGCAGCTGGAGGTCATGCTAATGTAGTCTCTGTATTGCTAGAAAATGGTGCCGACTGGAAAATTACCTGTGGTGAACGCAAAGAGCCTGCTTTGTTTGCAGCAGTAAATAAAAATCGAGCAAATGTCGTAAAAATACTGATCTCAAACGGTGCTGACGTTAACGCAAAAGATGCATTTGCGGAGACACCTTTAGACTCCGCAGTGTCCAAAGGCCTACCTGAAATGGTTGCTTTACTTGCGAGTAAAGGAGCAAGTGTCAACGGAAATGGAGGAACAAGCCCATTACATAAGGCTGCATCAACAGGAAAAAAAGAAATTGTAGAAATTCTTTTGGCTAACAATGCAAATATTAATATATCAATTGCTTTTGGCGACACCCCTCTCGACTGGGCTATTCGCAACAACCATGAAGATATCATCAAAATTCTAAAACAGAACGGGGGCAAAACCGGCGAAGAGCTCGACGCATCAAATTAGTTGCATAAGAAAAGAAATTTTAAATCAGAATCAATATGAAATATTCAGCTATAGTTTTAGTAATTTTAACTTTCAACTTATATGCTCAAGAAAAAGAAATACCACTATGGGAGAACGGAGCACCAGGCGCCAAAGGGCAAAAACCTGCAGACACCCCTACCCTCACACCATTTCTTGTACAGCAAACGAACAACGCAAAAGCGGCTATTGTAATATGCCCAGGCGGAGGCTATGGAGGCCTAGCCCAACACGAAGGCAAAACGTATGCTCAGTTTTTACAAAAACATGGAATTAATGCATTTGTCCTAAAGTATCGCCTCGGATCTGCTGGTTACAGGCATCCTATAATGCTAATGGACGCTGCCAGAGCAATTCGAACTGTTAGAACAAAATCGAATGAATGGAATATCGATCCAAAGAAAATAGGCATTATGGGCTCATCAGCTGGAGGGCATTTAACATCAACAATGATAACACATTTTGACAACGGTGACCCAAAAGCAAGAGATCTTATTGACCAAGCAAGCTCGCGACCTGACGTTGGCATCCTATGTTATCCCGTTATAACCATGGGAGAGTTCACTCATCGAGGCTCTAAACGAAATCTGCTCGGCGACAACCCTCCCAAGGAACTAGTCGATTTACTTTCCAGCGAAAAACAGGTCAAAAAAAACACACCTCCAACATTTATATGGCACACAATGGAAGATCGCGCTGTACCTGTAGAAAATAGCCTGCTTTTCACCTCCGCACTCAGAAAGTCAAAGGTTCCATTCTCGCTACATATATACCAAAAAGGACGTCACGGAATAGGGCTTGCAGACAAACCTCCATTTAAAAACGTACACCCTTGGGCTAAAGATTTAGTTTTTTGGCTCACGGAACAAGACTTCATCATAAAATAAACAACACTTGGCCAAACACTTTACATTACTGTAACCTGCGCACCCGTTAAAATGGAATTAAGCAACGACGAAATCCGCCGATACTCCCGCCACCTAATACTTCCAGAGGTTGGTATGGCTGGACAAAAAAAACTTAAAACAGCAAGCGTCCTGTGCATTGGCACAGGCGGGCTCGGCTCACCGATCAGCATGTACCTTGCAGCTGCCGGAATAGGTAGAATTGGCTTAGTAGATTTCGACGTGGTGGATTTTTCCAACCTTCAGCGCCAAATCGCCCACGGGACCCAAGATGTTGGCAGACCCAAAGTTGAATCAGCAACAGAAACCATCAACGATATCAACCCGAATGTGGTCGTCGACAAACACGAGGCCCCACTAACAAGTGAGAATGCCATGGAACTAGTATCTAATTACGATATTATTGTAGATGGTACCGATAATTTTCCTACTCGTTATCTCACCAACGATGCTTGCGTGCTCCAAGGTAAACCAAATGTTTACGGATCTATTTTCAGATTTGACGGTCAAGCAAGTGTTTTCGCACCAAGCATGAATGGCCCCTGTTACCGCTGCCTTTACCCTGAACCACCACCACCAGGAATGGTCCCAAGTTGCGCAGAGGGAGGAGTACTAGGAGTACTACCTGGAATAGTTGGATGCATTCAGGCAACTGAAATCATTAAGCTAGCACTCGGCGAAGGCTCATCATTGGTCGGCAGACTTCTCATCTTCAACGCCTTAGAGATGAAATTTCGAGAAGTAAAACTACGAAGAGATCCAAAGTGTCCGATATGCGGCGATAACCCAACAATTAAAGAACTAATAGATTACAATGAGTTTTGCGGAATACCTGATCAACCAACCGAGTCTGAAGAAAACCCAGATGAAATTGACGTTCAGGAAATGAAGCGAGCACTTGACAACCCTGATCTTGGAATCGCAGTCGTAGATGTCCGGGAGCAAGATGAATTTGAGATAGCAAAAGTTGAAGGCACAACACTTGTTCCTCTTAGTAAAATCGAACAACGTTTCACAGAACTTGATCCTAATCAGACCATTTACCTACACTGCAAAGCAGGGGTCCGCTCTCTTAAAGCATTAGGATTCCTTCGCGAACAAGGATTTAAATATTTAAAAAGCGTCAAAGGTGGCATTACGGCATGGTCTGAAGAAATAGACTCAAACATTCCAAAGTACTAATTATCTTTTTGCCAATTACCTTGAGTCATAGCTCTCCAAGATATAGTTTTTCCTAGTCAGGGTCCACGGAGTGCGGACTTACGAACCCCGCCAGGGCCGGAAGGCAGCAACGGCAGTTTGCTTCGTATTTGCCGTGGTAGCCCTGGCATATACCACCTTCCAAAGCTTGCTCAATGGCAAGCAGCATTGATACGGTCACCCCGTGAACCTGAACACTTTTATTCGTTATACTCTACTTGCTATAACTGCGAGTATTCTAGCTAACCCAACTTCATCTCAAGCAATAGGCAAACCAAATATTCTAATTATCTTAGTCGACGATCTGGGCTACGGAGATTTATCATCTTATGGTGCAAAGGATTTAAAATCACCAAAAATTGACTCACTTATGTCCAACGGAATGCGCTTTGACTCATTCTATGCGAATTGCCCCGTTTGCAGTCCAACTCGAGCTGCGTTATTAAGCGGAACTTACCCAGATATTGCCGGCGTACCAGGAGTAATTCGAACACACTCACAAAACAACTGGGGTTGGTTATCACCTCATGTAAAACTATTACCTAAAACACTAAAAGACACAGGATACCACACATCAATTATTGGAAAATGGCACCTCGGACTTGAGGAGCCTAACACCCCAAACAGTAGAGGGTTCGATTATTTTAAAGGCTTCCTGTGCGACATGATCGATGATTACTACAAACACCGCCGTCACGGTATAAATTACTTCCGTGAAAACCGTAAGGAAATCGACCCACCTGGCCACGCCACAGATCTCATAACCAAGTGGGGTATCGATTATGTGAATAAACGAAAAGGAAAGGACAAACCCTTTTTCATGTACCTCTCCTACAACGCACCGCACACACCAATCCAACCACCACAGGATTGGTTTCAAAAAGTAAAGGCACGCGAACCTAACATCAGTGACAAGCGTGCCAAACTGGTCGCGCTAATCGAGCATATGGATGACGGCATCGGGCAGGTTATCGACGCCCTAAAGAAAAACGGGCAGTACGAAAACACGCTCACAATTTTCACCAGCGACAATGGAGGCCAAATCAATGTCGGAGGGAAAAACGGCAACCATCGTGGTGGCAAACAAGACATGTATGAGGGCGGACTTAAAGTCCCTACCTGCGCCGTATGGCCTGGGAAAATCAAGGCCGGCACACGAAGCAACCTAGTAGGAATCACAATGGATCTTTATCCAACTGCCTGCGAAGCAGCAGGTGCCAAGGTGCCAGACTACGTCGAAGGCAAGAGCATCCTCCCGACGATGTTTGGGCAAGCACAGTCTTTAAAACGCGACCTCGTTTTTGTCCGACGCGAAGGCGGGCTAAGGTATAACGGACAGGATTACCACGCCTTCCGCCGGAATGACTGGAAACTGGTTCACAACACACCATTCCAACCGTACGAGCTGTACAACCTAAAGAACGATCCACTAGAGACGAACAACCTCGCAAACACCAACCGCAAAAAATTCAACGAACTCGCCACCGCACTGCGGCTTCACTACCAACGCGCAGGCAAGACGCCTTGGCAAAAACCGTCCAATTAATCGCGCTTTGTTAAGCGGATATTTAAATTTGTTGCTTTATTATCAAAGGAAAAATCTTTTTTAGTGCTCTATCTTACCTTGTTTATTCAAGACCCATGGCATCCTCTATCAAGATGGGCCATAAAATTATCCTCCCAAGCTGAAAAAGTAACACTTAACTAAGCAAGCTGGATTTTTCAACCACTTCACAGCAGGATGCCCGCGATGTTCAATCATATATTATCTGTCGCTTTGTTTGCCATTTCGTCGCTTGATCTGATCGCAGCAAAACCAAATATAATTTTGGTCATGGCAGACGATCAAGGTTGGGGGCAAACCGGCTACCGTAATCATCCAGCACTCAAAACACCCAATCTCGACGACATGGCCGAAAACGGGCTGCGGTTCGAGCGATTCTACGCTGGTGGCCCAGTGTGCTCACCCACCCGCGCCACGGTCTTGACTGGGCGCACGCACGATCGTACTGGAGTGTTCGACCATGGCTATGCCCTAAGACAACAAGAAAAGACGCTTGCCCAAGCAATGAAAAATGCTGGCTATGCCACTGGGCATTTTGGCAAATGGCATCTCAACGGCCTTCGCGGTCCCGGCGCACCAATATTCAATGAAGACACTCACAACCCAGGCGCGTTTGGCTTTGACGAATGGCTGTCCGTTACAAACTTCTTCGACCGAAACCCAATCATGAGTCGGAAAGGTAAAATTAAAGAATTTTCCGGCGACTCCTCGGAAATTATCGTCGACGAAGCACTCAAGTTCATTAAGGCCAAGGCAGACGAAAAAAAACCGTTCTTTACCGTGATCTGGTACGGAACCCCACACGATCCATGGGTTGCCGATGACGCGGATAAAAAAACTTTCACCAAACTCAACCCCAAGGCGCAGGAGCATTACGGCGAACTGGTAGCAATGGATCGCAGTATTGGCACTCTGCGTGAAGGCTTAAAAGAATCGGGAGTCTACCATAACACTCTCGTTTGGTTTACCAGTGACAACGGCGGCCTACCTCGGTTTGATCCTCCAACAACAGGTGGACTGCGCGGCTTCAAAGGATCAATGTACGAAGGCGGCCTGCGCGTCCCGGCCATCATAGAATGGCCGGCAGGTATTCAAAAATCACGTATCACCCACTATCCTGCAGGAGCCGTAGACATATTTCCTACACTAGCCAAAGTAGCCGGACTCAAAAAATCAACAATGCTCAAACCACAAGATGGGCAAAGTCTGTCTAAACTGTTTACGCAGGAAATTGGCCCACGTAAAAAACCCCTCCCTTTCAGAAGTCGTGGCCGCGTTGCTCTCGTGGATAACGATTACAAAATACTCTCCCTACCAAGTAACGGTAAGGCGCAGTATGAACTTTATAATCTTAAGAAGGATTCCGCTGAACAAAAAAACCTCTTCAAAAAGGAACTCAAGATCGCCAAACGACTGCAAAAGAAACTCATGGCAATTGACGCATCTGTCACCGCCAGCGTGAACGGACAGGATTACCCTGAAAAAAAAGTCAACAAACAGCCTCCTCGAATTTTCTGGTGGGAAAATGAAGCATACCGCCCATATTTATCCGAGTGGATCAAGCGCCCCGAGTACACTTCCCGGTTGAAACGATTTCTGAACACCCAACAGAAAAAGAAACAACCATGATTATCCGCGCGCTCCTTCTACTCACCTTATCATTTACCTTAATCAAGGCTGAAGCAGCTAAGCCAAATGTTCTTTTCATTGTCATCGATGATATGAACGATAACATCTCGCTTCTAGACCCCAAATCAGCCATTAAGACCCCAAATCTCCAGCGCTTAGCCAAGCGTGGCACATTATTTACTCGGGCTTACTGCATCTCCGCCGCCTGCAACCCATCGCGAGTAGCCACACTTACCGGGCTGCGCCCCAGCACAAGTGGCGTCTACCAAAACGCTAGCGATTGGCGAAAAGCTCTACCAAAACGCAGGACTATTATGCAGCAGTTTCAAGCTGCCGGGTACGCAGTACGTGGTGCCGGAAAAATCTTTCACCACAAGTTGGAAGGTGCTTTTCACGACAAAGACTCATTCGATGATTTCCTCCCAATGGCACCACAGAACATGCCTCCCAAGAAACTCAACAGAGCACCGGAATACGGTTCACGCAATACCGACTGGGGTGCTTGGCCTACCGATGAAAAGGACACGATTGATTTCCGCTCGACCGAGTACTGTATTAGTAATCTGAAAAATCCACCCAAAGACAAGCCACTGTTTCTCGCGTGCGGTATTTTTAAACCGCACTCACCATTTTTTGCGCCAACCAAGTATCACGTAAACCTGCCAACCATCCGAAAACCCAAGCGACTGGAAACCGACTGGGAAGACCTTCCCCTCGGAGCAACTGCCCTAATGAAGCGCACCAAATGGTTCTGGAACGGGATGACCAAACTCGAACGAAAAATACCAGGATCGTATCAGAATTTCATAGATGCCTATGCTGCCTGCTGCCGCTTCGCCGACGCGCAGGTCGGACGACTACTCGATGCGCTGGACAGTAGTACAATCGCCAAGAACACCATCATCATCCTTTGGTCCGACCACGGCTTTCACCTAGGTGAAAAAGATCACATCGAGAAATTTGCGCTTTGGGAAAAAACCAACCACATTCCATTTATTATCTCTGCCCCAAACGTAACCAAGCCCGGTTCGCGCTGCGAACAACCGGTTGACCTCACCGTGCTGTACCCCACTCTTCTGGAACTGTGCGGCCTCAAAAAGGACTCCCGCTGCGACGGGCCCAGCGCAGTCCCACTACTCCGCAACCCAAATAATACCCTATGGCCCTACCCAGCAATCAGCACCTACGGAAAAGGCAACCACTCCATTCGAACTAAGCGCTGGCGTTACATCCGCTACTCCGACGGATCTGAGGAGCTGTATAATCACGACTACGATCCAAACGAGTGGACCAATTTGGCCAAGCAACAAACTATGGTGCCTACTCTATCCAAACTTCGCGCTCGCATCGCGCTTGGCCAAGCAGTCGAGCCTGTTTCCAATCTCCGAAGATAAATTTTTAGTGGCGGCGCAACCGTGATAAGCTACTCTGCATTACATGCGAGCCAGCACTCTACTTATATTCACAACCATATTTTCATTTTTTTCTTTTACTCAGGCGGAAAAATCTAAGGAAAAAGAGAAACTTCCACTTATATTCGAAGAGAATTTTGAAAAAGACCATAGCCGCTGGGAGGTTACCGACAGCAAGAGCTGGACACATCGAAAGGTCGACAGCAATTACGTCTTCGGAATCAACCGCCGCAAAAGCGACTACAAGCCGAAGGTTCGAAGCCCATACCATATTGCTCTAATAAATGACGTTGAAGTGGCTGATTTTTCGCTGACGTTTGACGTGAAGAGCACAAAGGATACCGGCGGACATCGCGACTGCTGCGTTTTCTTCAACTGGCAGGATGCCCAGCACTTTTACTATTGCCACTTAGGTGCAAATCCCGATCCGCACAGCGGCCAAATCATGATCGTTAAGGATGCGCCTCGCAAAGCCATGACGAACAACAAAAACAAGACTCCTTGGAAAAACAATACATGGCAT
Organism: Verrucomicrobiota bacterium; assembly: GCA_030747605.1. Lineage (GTDB taxonomy): Bacteria > Verrucomicrobiota > Verrucomicrobiia > Limisphaerales > UBA1096 > UBA1096. Next base: position 20,023 of record JASLKL010000025.1, read on the forward strand.
AAGGTAAAAGTCATTCGTGACACAAAAAAAGGCACAATCGAGGTTTACTTTGATGACATGAACAAACCACATATGAGCGTGTCTGATAAAACATTTGGCAAAGGACGAATTGGTATCGGCTCATTTGACGACATGAACGATTTTGACAACGTCAGACTTCGTGGCAAATAAATTAACTGTGAAGCACATACTCCTCGCCCTCGTAATTTCCCTGACTTCCAACTCTGTCCATACGGAAAACAAGAGGCCTAACATTCTTTTTATCATTGCCGACGACCAATCCCCATTTGACTTCAAGTTTTATAACGACCGAAGCCAGCTAGACGCTCCGGTAATTGAGAAAATTGCGAGCGAAGGCATGGTAATCGATGGAGCGTATCACATGGGGTCATGGGTTGGTGGTGTTTGCACAGCATCAAGACATATGATCATGAGCGGGCGAACAGTTTGGCATATTCCGGATCGAAAATTTCGCAAACCTCCAGCCAATCCGAATGCTTTAAACCCAAAACTAGTGCCACCCGATTTAGTGATAAACACGCTAGCGGCTGTATTCAACCGCGCAGGCTATGACACCATGCGAACCTGCAAACGAGGGAATAGTTATGATGGTGCGAACAAACAATTTACAGTGGTAAACGATGCTACTAAGCGTGGCGGCACAGCTGGAACTGGTAGTGCTTGGCACGCCGAACGAGTTCTAGATTACCTGCAAGAACGAGAGCAAAGTAAAGACACCGACCCATTTCTTATCTACTTTGGCTTTTCACATCCTCACGATGTCCGCGACGGAACACCTGAGCTCTTAGAAAAATATGGTGCTGTAAATCATCGTGACAAAGACACACTGCCACCTACTAACGCAAAACAGCCACATCTGCCGATTAATTATCTACCTAAGCACCCTTTTCCTGATGGCCATCCCGGTTTGCGAGATGAGGTTAAGGTGCCGGGAGTTTGGGAACGGCGAGATGAACGGACAATCCGTAACGAAATTGGTCGACAATTTGCCTGCAGCGAAAACATCGATATGCAAATCGGGCGCGTCCTTACGAAACTTAAAGAGATGAATGAGTTAGACAATACTTACATCATTTATACCGCTGATCACGGCATGGCTATTGGACGCCACGGTTTACAGGGCAAACAAAATTTGTACGAGCACACTTGGCGCGTGCCCTTCATAGTGAAAGGCCCCGGCATCAAGCCTGGAAGTCGAGCCCAAGGAAATGTTTACCTACTCGACACATTAGCCACACTCTGCAGCCTCGCGAACATAACTCCACCGCCCACCAACGAGGGCATTAGTCTCGAACCAGTGCTGATGGGGCGCGCACAGACGATTCGAGACACGTTGTACGGCGTTTACAGCGGCGGCACAAAGCCAGGGATACGCAGTGTACGCCGCGGTCAATGGAAGTTAATAAAGTATGACGTAATGAACGGAAACGTGCGCAAAACACAGTTATTTAACTTGAGTAAAAACCCACACGAACTCCTCCGTGAACACATCGCCCAACGTCAACTTACCAACGGAATATCAACGAATCTGGCAGACAATCCAAATTTTGCATCGAAGCGAAAGGAGATGGAGTCTCTATTGTTTAAGGAAATGAAGCGGCTAGACGATCCATACCGACTCTGGGATCAACCGAAATAATTACCCCACAATTAAATTTTAGTGTTTTGACAATTATTTATTTCCGAGATCGCGGATTCGAATATTCCGGTACCAAACAGCATCCCCATGGTCCTGCAGCAAAATATGCCCAGCCAATCGCTGACCGAAAACCTTTAGATTCTTGAACTTACTCTTGGCGATGGCTGCCTTAAGCTCATCACTTCCCAGCTTGTAGGTCAGTACAATCTTCCCATTTAAAAAATGCTTCACAGTACTTCCTTTCACGAGGATCCGAGATGAATTGAACTCACCTATCGGCTTGATCGGCTTATCTTTGGCAGGATCAAGCACGTCATAAAATGCAGCAGTCTGGCGGTTGGCCCCCTTCGCCCCGTCTGGATGATTAACATCGTCAAGCACCTGATATTCGTGCCCTAAAGAGCCGCGTTCACGAATTATGAAATACTTCACCCCACTGTTAGCTCCCTTGGCAACTTTCCATTCAAAACGAAAATCAAACTCCTCGTATTTGTTTTTGGTTATTATATCCCCACCACCACCCTTGGCTACATGCTTAAGACAGTTGTCTTCAATAACCCAACCCTTATCCGGAAACTTCCCTGACTTGGCATTCATCCATTGATCAGTTGAACTGCCATTAAAAAGAGAAACAAATCTCTTCTCTTTTTTTGACGCCTTTTTCTCTGCAAGAGCCGCAGCCCCCACGGCCCCCATTAAGGATAAAGATAAGATTATATATGCTGTAAGTTTCATGAAGCTAAATGAATCAAAGACGAGAGCTTGGCCAAGAGCACCTAAACGGTCAAGCTAAGCAAATCCAAAAAACATCAGAACATCAATCGACTAGATCTATCGCCGAGCTGCGAACTCCACTTAACCCAAAAACTAAGCCTTTGCCCAATTGAGTCCAACTCCACTAATGGCAACTTCTCCAATCTCCTGACAGGATCTTCTCCAATTTGATCCCATTGCGGATTTAATGATTTAAGTGCTTCATTAATTTTAATCAACTCGATTTGTAATTTTTGATGCATTTCCGAAACCTCATCATTTAATAAAATTCCCTCTTCCATTAAAGCGGCCTGTAATATCGGCGAGTCTTGCTCCTCTTTTTTTTTGAGAAACAAATCCACCTTGCTACACACCAAGCTGATTTCCGTAAACCAACCTGTCATCTCAGCGGGAACGGATTGAACATTTTCAGATGCACGACCTCTCTCTAGTTCTAATAAATGACGCACCCTTAATTTAGTATCACTGAGACACTGAAAGGCTGAGTTGATACTAACAAACTCTCTTTGATGCTCTATTTTAACATCATCAGCATCATCTAAGGAATGATCAGGATGAATCTCAATCGACAACTGATGAAAACGCTGTTTAAGCTGTTCGATATCTAACCAAGGCCGACGATCAACTCCCAACTTCGCAAAGTGATCAACCATATCCACTTAAATTATTCTAGGCGCTAAAACTCTCACCACAGGAACAGGTGCTCGCAGCATTGGGGTTATTCACTTTAAACCCTCCATCCTCCAGTTTATCAGCATATTCTAACTGACTACCCGTCACATAAATCGCTGTTTTAGGATCAACCACAACACGAATTCCGCCACTCTCAACAAGGATGTCCCTATTGGCCGGGGCATCTTGCAAATCAAGCTTATACTGCAAGCCTGAGCATCCTCCTCCTATAACAGCCACACGAAGCACCCCGTTAGAACGCCCTTGACGCTGCAACAATGACTTAACCTTAATACTCGCACTTTCACTAACCTTAAGTAAACGCTCATCACCCACTCGAAACTTAATTTCGGATGGTGTTTCCTTTTTAGCGATACCTGATATCATAACAAAAACCTACCATGCTCTTAAAAAGGGTCAAGACGACCTTAAAAATTAGGGCTTAGCAATTTCGTCCTCAACCATGATATAGGATTCGAAATAATCTAAATAATTAGGAGGAATAAGAGCCTTAAAAAAAGCCTCTTCACCATCATAATTACGCTCTAAAACCTGTCCAACTTCATGAAGGCGAGCAATGACATTGGATTTTGAATGAGGAATGGATATTTCAACCATCTGACGAACAGGACGCAACTGCTTACCTAGTTCCGCCATAAACTCACTA
>JASLKL010000260.1 GCA_030747605.1 Verrucomicrobiota bacterium
GCTATTTAACAAATATGAGCTAAACGGCATGCAAGGTTTAAAAGAATATCTGCTAACGAATCGGCAGGATCAGTTTGTTCGAGCGTTGACGCACAAATTAATAGCCTATGCCCTTGGCCGGCCATTAACATTTGGAGACCGATCTCATGTTGAACAAATAACCGCAGATCTACGCAAACAAGGCGACGGCCTCAGAGATCTCGTAATTCTGATTGTGAAAAGTGATCTGTTTCAGCTAAAATAAGCTCTGTTGGAGCGAAAGCCATGAATACTAAGTTATCTTCTCTAGACCGCCGTAAATTTCTACGAGGAACGGGCGTGGCACTTGCATTACCTTGGTTTGAATCCTTCTCTGGCATTGCTAAAGAAACCAAAAACCCCATGAAACGTAAGAGGCTTGCATGTTTTTACTTGCCCGATGGGGTTCCTATGCCACTAGAAAAAGATCCCTCATTCAAAGACTGGAGCTGGTTCCCACATGGACAGGGGAAGAATTTTACCTTCACGAAATGCATGGAGACATTATCTCCCTTGCGCAATGATCTGACCATATTCTCAGGATTGTCTCACCCTGCAGTGCGAAGGGTACAT
>JASLKL010000261.1 GCA_030747605.1 Verrucomicrobiota bacterium
ATTTTATACAGCTCCTACAGCAATACGTGCTTTAATGAGAGAGGGTGATAAACCAGTAAAAAAAACATCAAGAAAAACATTAAAATTATTAGGAACTGTTGGAGAACCAATAAACCCGGAAGCTTGGCAATGGTATTATAAAACTGTTGGAGATTCTAGATGCCCAATTGTTGATACATGGTGGCAAACAGAAACTGGAGGGATTTTAATTAGCCCACAAACAGGAGCAATAAATTTAAAACCTGGTTCAGCAACAAAACCATTTTATGGGATTAAACCAGTAATTGTTGATAAGACAGGTAAAGTTTTAAAAGGAGAAGCACAGGGTAGACTTTGTATAGCTCAATCATGGCCTGGGCAGATGAGAACTGTTTATGGAGACCATAAAAGATTTATAGATACATATTTTTCACAATTTGATGGAAAGTATTTTACTGGTGATGGTTGTCGTAGAGATAAGGATGGATACTATTGGATAACAGGCAGAGTTGATGATGTAATTATTGTATCTGGGCATAATTTAGGAACTGCAGAAATTGAAAGTGCATTTGTAGCACACCCTAAAGTTGCTGAAGCTGCAGTTGTAGGCT
>JASLKL010000262.1 GCA_030747605.1 Verrucomicrobiota bacterium
ATATTGAATAGTACCAATTCCTGTTCGGCCATATAACAGATATCATTATTTTGTTTACATTGTCACAGTGGTCTAGCATGTGGTCGTGCATATCTAGGTCAGTAATCCTCTGTAGTTGAACAGCTAAGGGACATTTGTTTGCACTTTGCTTTTCATCAAAATACATTTTTCATGATATACAGACAAACTTGAAAAAAATATATACATGCATTAGTTGTTGCGTATAATAAGGCAATGCAAGAAATGTTCACATTCAATGAATGATTGTTTATGGATTGATAAGGGTGCATAAAACATTCTCTTAGCTGCTCGACTATAGTTATTCACATACAAATGTGAAAATGCAATGTGAAGATGAAGTTGATAACATCCAAAAAATCGAAATTTATAGCATATTTCTTCCTTTTACGACCTTTTTTTGCCCACATATCAATAAAGAAGTATATAACACATAAATGTAACATAATAACGAACTGAATTTAGAAGAATATTTTTTGCGAACAGCATTATACAGAGACTCACCAGACCTGTAAATAACTCGCTTCGCTCGTTATTTAAGGTATGGATCCTGACCTAATAT
>JASLKL010000263.1 GCA_030747605.1 Verrucomicrobiota bacterium
AAAGAATCCAAATCTAATAATTGAGGAAAAAGGTTTATCACAAATTAGTGATGAAGGAGAAATTGAGAAATTAGTAGATGAAGTGCTTAATAATAATCCAGAAAATATTGAGAAATATAAGAATGGAAAAACAAAACTTCTTGGTTTTTTTGTAGGAGAGGTTATGAAGCTAAGCAAAGGAAAAGCTAATCCAGGTACTTTAAATAAACTTTTAAAGAAAAAGCTAGATAATTAAAATTAAATTAGATATCACTAATATTGCTCGGAGAGATGGCTGAGTGGTCGAAAGCAGCAGGTTGCTAACTTGTCGTACATGGCAACATGTACCGTGGGTTCGAATCCCACTCTCTCCGCCAATTTATAATTCTGATCTAGCGTAATTTTTATCAATTAAAAATCTTGCTTTGATACCCAAATTTAAAAAAGGTTGTGGTGGTAACCAATTTGGTTTCTTGTTTTTTTGAATCAACTCAATCTCATTTGTTATATTATTAGATGCTTTATTAGCTATCTCCTCTCCAAATAAAGTTCCAAGTCCAATTCCAGATCCATTAAAGCAACCCGCAGCATAAATATTG
>JASLKL010000264.1 GCA_030747605.1 Verrucomicrobiota bacterium
AAATAATGATAAAGTTATATGGTATGAAAATGATGGAGCAGCAGATCCATCGTGGACCGCAATAACTATTAGTTCAGCTGCAGATTATGTTGAAGGACTTCATCATGCAGATTTAGATAATGATGGAGATATGGATGTTCTTTCTGCGTCATATAGTGATGATAAGCTTGCTTGGTATGAAAGTGACGGTGCGGCAGATCCAAGCTTTACAACTCGAAATATTTCTACTTCTATTAATGGGGCTAGACATGTTTTTACCGCTGATCTTGATAATGACGGAGATTTAGATATTTTAGTCACATCCCATAGTGACGATATAGTTTATTGGTATGAAAGTGACGGTGCGGCAGATCCAAGCTTTACGCAAAGAACAGTTGCTTCATCGGAAGATGAGGCTAGAGATGTTCGTGCTGCAGATATAGATAATGATGGAGATATGGATGTTATTGCTGCTATTGAGTCTGAAGATAGAATAGTATGGTATGAAAATGATGGTGCAGCAGATCCAAGCTTTACTGCAAATAGCGTAACAACAAGTGCTGATGCGGCAACTGGAGTTTTTGCAATAGATATTG
>JASLKL010000265.1 GCA_030747605.1 Verrucomicrobiota bacterium
CAATCCTGTGAGAACTACGCACGAGAATTTTGAACAAATTTTAAGGGAGCAAAGGCAATAAGCAGATGAAAGAAGATAATGAAGATAGATTAAATAAGATTGAGTCTAAGTACTTATTTCAAGAAGATTCTCTTGAAAGACTCAGTCAAGAATTAAGAACGCAGCAAGTTGAAATCCAAAAACTTAAAGATGAAATTAAATCATTAAAAGAATCTGTAACAGAAATGTCATCTAAGGAAGGCATCGAAGAAGAAAAACCTCCTCATTATTGATTGCTTTAGATTAGCTTTATTAATCCTTATAATGCAACCTCCAAAAAAATAGGAGAGATGGCAGAGTGGTCGAATGCGCACGCTTGGAAAGCGTGTAAGGTGTTAAAGCCTTCGAGGGTTCGAATCCCTCTCTCTCCGCCAGTAAATTAAAGTTTTAGAAATATGAATTCAGATTTAGATTTAGGATGGGAAGAGTGGTTAAGTCTACCCTTGATTAACCTTCCTTTCATAAAAGCAAAAGTAGACACAGGTGCTCAAACCTCGGTTCTTCATGCTAAGCATATCGAAGTTTTTAAAGTAAAA
>JASLKL010000266.1 GCA_030747605.1 Verrucomicrobiota bacterium
ATATTAGATATAGGAGTGCCGTCTAAAGATTTTGAATTAGGCCTGTATCTAGGCTAAGAGACCCATCTCCTTTAGCATTTTCTCGACCGTCAAAATCGGTTTTTACCGTAAGTTCATTAGTCTGTTATGACAAAACTATTCATTCAATCGTTCTGAAATTTTTTGTGGTACTAGATATAGGTCTTGTGATTCTTAATCCGTTTTTATTTTGTAAATATCTTATAAACTCTTGAAATGGTGAAAAACCGAGGATTATGTTCTTTGAAGAGTTACAATTTTTCTCCGTATTGGGATTTTTCAAAAACGAATTTAAAAAAAAGTTATCGCAGATCAAAAAAAGTCTGGGCAAATTTTGCCCCCCCCCCTTAGGGTAGCGAGGGTTAATGAAACATTACATTGAAACCCCAGGGGGTCAAATTACATTTTTTTGTATCTTTCAAAATGAACCCGCCGTTGACCCTTAAATTCTTGAAAAATAATAGCAAAAATCATGTTCAAATTAGACCATACTAATTAGCCTCTAAATTTTATATATTCCACAGCACCCCAGGGGGTCGAAGCAGGGACTTA
>JASLKL010000267.1 GCA_030747605.1 Verrucomicrobiota bacterium
ATGGCATCTCTCCGGCTACCGCTATCACGGAGCAAAGAAAATCGTAAGGCCTACTGATCACGGATTCGCATGGAATATCGGAAGCGAAATCAAAAGTGTTGGCAATGGTGCAAATTTTTGGCCGTACATGTTTCGTACTCAACCCATCCGATGGCTGGATTTTCAAGAACGAAAATTAGGCCAAAAAGAATATCTTACAGATCGCCTCAACCAAGAGGCTGTTGAATTCATAGAAAAAAATAAAGATAGCCCATTTTTTCTTTTCTTAAGCCACTACGCTCCGCACACAATTCTAAACGGAAAACCAAAGATTGTCGCCAAATACAGAGCAAAACATCACCCTGGAAAAAGTACGCGAAATAAATGCTATCTTTGTCAGGACGCAGCCCTTGAGGGGGATCTACAAAACCACTGGGCCGGCAATCATAACCCTCACCTAGCTGCTATGCTCGAAAGTATTGACGATGGAGTCGGTCTAATTCTGGCTAAGCTTAAATCTCTCAACTTAGATCGAAATACAATTGTGATATTCACATCAGACAATGGAGGCGAAACAAAAGTTAC
>JASLKL010000268.1 GCA_030747605.1 Verrucomicrobiota bacterium
GCAAGACCAGCCTAATCGCTGACCGAATCAATAATCACGGAGAGATCACGTCGACAGATATAAACAAGTCACGACTTGAACTGATTCAACAAAATTGCAAACGTCTTAACATAACCTGCGTTAAAATCGGCCTAGCAGAAGAAGTTCTAATCAATATAGAAAAAAAATTTGACCGAGTTCTTGTAGATGCTCCTTGCACAAATAGCGGAGTTATTCGACGGCGACTTGATTCAAGATGGCGAATGAACCTGAATAAAAAGGATCCTCTTACCGAAACACAATTTAAACTTTTGGAAAATGCCTCCTGCCACACAAAACCAGACGGCTTACTTGTCTACAGCACATGCAGTATTGAGCCAGAAGAAAATGAGCTCATAGTAAACCGATTTCTCAAAAAACATACAGAATGGACTCTTCAAGCCGAACGCACGCTGCATCCTGTTGAAGATCACACTGACGGAGCATACTCGGCCAGACTGTCAAAAAAATAGAACTAAGACGCTGGCGTCATCGAGTTCTGCGCAAACATAAATTCCTTAACAATTTCTCCTCCAATAATATGC
>JASLKL010000269.1 GCA_030747605.1 Verrucomicrobiota bacterium
TACGACTTCCTGAAGATCATAGTCACCAAAATGCCCGGACTCACCCGGCTCCGGATTTTTGCTTCCGATTATATCAAATAATCCCATTAATCAAAAATAAATAGAGACTTTAATTGTCCTCTGAGGGCTTTGAAATATGCCTTTCTATTCTATCCAATCGATTGAACAGCTTTTGCCATAACTTCCCTTCGATAGCCGCGTATATAAAGAGTGCAATCGCAGCAACCCCCCACCAACTCGCCTTAGCCCAAACAGACCAACCCGCTCCAATTGTTGCGGCTACAAGTGCAACTAACATAGCAATATTAAGCAAAATGCGTTTGTTTCCCTTTGGAATAGCCTCCCCCATAAGACTCTTACTATTAATCATAAGGAAAAACGTAATATAAGCGATTGGTAATAACACCATTCCGAATACACTAGTTGGCACTGCTAACCAAAATTTTGCATCCGCATTGCTCCATAAAAAGAGAAACCCCAACGCACCCGTAATCCCTGGAAGGATCGATCCAATCTTGTGTTTCATACCACCAATTTCCGCCCCAAGCATTTCAGT
>JASLKL010000026.1 GCA_030747605.1 Verrucomicrobiota bacterium
TCATTAATGATGAAGTCCTTCCTGCCGTATTGAAAAATCGAGAGATTAAGGCAATTTACCCAAACATTACATTTACAGATAACCCTTGGAGCAGGGCGACAATGGGTTGTAGTTCTGGAGGGGCGGCAGCTCTAACAATGGGCTGGTTTCGGCCTGATTTATTCCGGCGTATAATTACTTATTCGGGAACATTTGTTGATCAACAAGATGATGATGCTCCGGAAGAATTAATGTATCCTTTTGGAGCTTGGGAATATCATTCCGGTAAAAAATTAATTGAAAATAGTAAAAGAAAACCTCTGCGTATTTTCACACATGTTTCTGAAAGCGATAATGGTGCAAATAATCCGGAACCGTCCCATCATAATTGGGTGCGAGCAAATAAGCGCACAGCTAAAGCTCTAAAATCAAAGGGTTATAATTATCGTTTTATTTTCAGTCGTTCTTCCGGTCATTGTGACAGGCGAGTTTTTGAGCACACTCTTGCAGATACTTTGGTTTGGATTTGGCAAGGCTATAAGCCTGATTGATTTATTGGGTTCTGTGAGACAAATAAAAAGCTAGATGGAAATATCACTTCTTAAACGATTATTTCTATTGGATAATATCCGATCAATGCATTCTTTAGCTTGAACCTTAAATTGTGATTATCGAAACTATTCCCCATGCTTGCAGTTATTTCTCCCGCTAAAACATTGGATTTTGAGACTCCATCATTAACGAAATCCTGTACATCACCTGAATTTCTTGATCTATCTCAAAAACTTATTAACAAGCTTCGTACATTACCAAAGAGTAAGCTGTCTTCCCTTATGTCAATTAGTTCCAAGTTGGCAGATTTGAATAAGCAAAGGTATCAAGATTGGAATTTGCCGTTTACTATGTCCAATGCGAAACAGGCGCTTATGGCTTTTAAGGGTGATGTTTATACCGGGTTTAATTTTGAGAAGTATAATGAAAAGGATTTTACTTATGCTCAAAAGCATCTTCGGATTTTATCTGGGCTTTATGGTCTTTTGCGGCCTTTGGATTTAATTCAGCCCTATCGTCTTGAAATGGGAACTAAATTAACCACATCGGAAGCTAAAGATTTATATGCTTTTTGGAGTTTGACTCTGACAAATTCTCTTAATGCTGCAATTAAAAAATCGGGTAAAAAAATTTTGATAAATCTCGCTTCTAATGAATATTACAATGTTATTGATAAGCAATTATTGGAGGGGAACGTGATAACGCCGGTTTTTAAAGACAAGAAAAACGGCGATTTTAAAGTCATCAGTTTTTATGCAAAGAAGGCTAGAGGAGCTATGTCAGACTACATCATTCGTAATCGCATCAGCCAACCTGATGGACTGAAAGAATTCAACGGGCTAGGATATCGGTTTAACCGAAATCTTACTAGCGATGATAGCTGGGTTTTTACTCGTAAGGAATCATCCTGACAGACTTAAATTATCGCTGAAAATAATCTAATGAATAATTTGTGTTAATATAAATATGAAAATAATAATATTGATACTAGTCATCGTCACTGGTTGTTCTTCCGTTAGGCAGTCAAAAATTCATTCAGAAATTCAGAATGGGAACTTAAATAATGTAAGAACTCTTATTCAGAATGGTGCTGATATTGAAGCAGTCGGGCCTTCAAAATGGACCCCAGTTCACTATGCTGTAAGATATGGACAGGAAGATATTCTGGATTTACTTCTATCAAATGGAGCAAATATTGAGGCAAAAGATTCTTGGCGAAAAACTCCCTTAAATCGTTCAGTATTTTTGAAATTAAGTATTGTGGAGAAACTTTTGCTCAAAGGAGCTGATGTGAATACAAAAGATTCTAATGGAATTACACCATTGCAATATGCAGTCTGGGAAGGTCGAAGCGAAATGGTATCTTTACTTATAAAGCATGGAGCAGATGTTAATGTTGAAACTGGAAAATCAACCCCGATTCATACTTCTGTTTTAAAGGGGAATTATCAGATTACGGAATTGTTAATTGGCCGTGATTCTAAACTGAATGTTATTAATGCTGATGGAAAGACTCCACTGGATTTAGCTGTGGAACTGCAACACGAAAAAATTGTTAGTTTACTTCAAAAGAATAAAGCAAAGAGGTCTAAGGAATTATAATTGTAAATTGATCTTAAAATCTAAACCACGTTGTTAATTTCTGAGTATTTTTATGAGACCAAGTGTTATTAAACAAAAACTAGGGGAAGGTAAGCCTGTTTTTTTAACGCAGCTCCATCTAACAGATGCATCAGTATTTGAAATGGTTAGTGTCATGGGCTTTGATGGAATCTGGATGGATTTGGAGCATCATGGTTACAGTCTAGAGACGGCAGAAAATCTTATACGTTCTACTCGAATTGGATCTGCAGATGTACTTGCTCGCCCTGGGAAGGGTGAATTTATGAGAATGGGGAGGCTTTTGGAAATGGGTGCAAAAGGCATTATGTATCCACGCTGTTCCAATGCGGAAGAAGCCAAAATGGTAGTTGAATGGGCCAAGTTTGCTCCACTTGGAAAAAGAGGATTTGATGGGTCCGGAGCTGATGCGTTTTATACAAACATTCCAATTGATGAATACGTTATTGATGCAAATAACGAAACATTCTTAATAATTCAATTAGAGGATCCGGATTCTATTAAAGAAGCAGAAAAGATATCTGCTATTGATGGAGTTGATGCAATTATGCTAGGGCAGGCGGATTTTAGTGTGTTGTCTTGTATCCCCGGTCAGTTTGATCATCCATTAGTAAAAGATGCATTAAAGAAAGTAGCATCAGCGGCAGCTAATACTGGAAAGCACTGGGCATGTACCGCTCCCAGTCCTGATGCTGCAAAGGAGCTTATAGAACTGGGTGCTAGAATTGTTCTGCATAATGCAGATATTTGTATCTTAAAGGAAGGATTTGAAAAAATAAGAAAGGATTTTTCTGAAGCTGGTTTCCATTTTCAAAACAATCAATTCTGATCTGAAAATTAGTTCGCTGTCCAGCCGCCGTCGACTACTAGATTCTGGCCAGTCATGTAACTACTGGCATCGCTCGCAAGAAACACGACTGCCCCTTTCAGTTCTTCTGGAAATCCCATCCGACGCATAGGCGAATAAGATTTTAGCCGTTCGACCATCTCTTGGTTTGCAGATTCTGAAGGGAACGGACCGGGTGAAAGACTATTTACTCGCACTAAGTCTTCAGCCCAGTAGGTGGCTAAATGTCGTGTCATTTGCAGTATCCCTCCTTTGAGTGTGTGATAGGCCACGGATGAGGCAGGAATAAGATCCTTATACGCATCAGGATAAGACGCAACCAACCCGTACATAGAGCCAAGCATAATAATGCTAGCCGGTGAACCGGTATTGATTGCTAACTCATAGGTTAGTCTGGATAGCAAAAAGTATCCGGTTGCATTGGAGAGGACTTTTGTAAACTGGGTTCCACTTATATCTTTCCAGTCATTTGGGCAATGTTCATGGCCATTATTAATAAGGACATCAATAGCATCGACTTGATCTGTGATAGTTTGAAATTGATCGGGCAGTTTATCGAAATCCATATAGTCGAGAATTCCGCCAATATGGTTGGAGTGGTTTGGATCGGGTAATTGTGCTGCGATTTTCTTGGCACGGTTTTGATCACGACTTGTTACAATAACTCGTCCGCCAGCTTCAGCCAAAGCGTGGGCCATTGCTTTTCCAAGATAGCCACTTGCGCCAGTGATTAAACAGGTTTTGCCTTTTAGATCGTATAGTTGTTGTACGGTTTTTTCAGGCATATGTTAGGTTGCTTTCCATTTTTATTTTTTTCCATTTTATGGATTCTTTTCCGTCGCTTAAAATACTCATTTGGCAATTCAAGGTATGCTTTGCATCTTCAATGCTGCAGGGAATGTCAGAAGAATATCCCTTAATTAAATTAATAAATTCAGAAGCTTGAGCAATGAATGCATCATCCCTATCAAAAGAGACTTCTTTTTCATTTTGCCAATTTCCATCAGGACTATCCATTATTCTCAATTGATTATCGAATAAATTAAGCCGAACTGTTGCTTTTTCGCATACCATGGTGATGACTGATTCATTTGGGAATTGATGTTGATTTAAGTGATATGCTGCCATGATTTTACCGTGACGAGCAAGGATGCTTACCGTGTCCTCAACAACAACTCCTTTTAATGAAACATGTTCAAAATCAGCTGTTAAATTGGTGATAGGCCCCAACCACCACTGAGCCATATCCAAAAAATGAGTTAGCCCATCTTGAATTGCTCCTCCCCCCGTCTCATGTGAATTATAATAAATTTTATTATAGGCGGGGCGATACAAAGGAAAATGTTGTCCAGAATATAAGTTTAAATGCAACGGTTCCCCCCAATCCCCAGTTTCAAGCCGTTTTTTAATATTATATACAAATGGATAATGGCGAAGTGTGTATCCTACAATCGCAATTAAATTTTTTTCAGAGACTAAGCTTTGTAATGTTTCAATGCCTTCAGGGTTAGTTGATATCGGTTTTTCAATAAGTAAGTGACATCCAGATTTAGCGGCTTCTATAGCAATTGGAATATGGAGGTGTGCTGGAGTGGCAATAATAACAGCTGTAGGTTTTTCAGATATAGCTTCATAGAAATCCGCGTAGGTTTTGCTAAGCGAGTAGGTACTCTTTATTCTATCTAGAGTGGATTTATCAACATCACAAACTGAAACCCTTGCTAGGTTGGTTTTCAAAAAACACCTTATGTGACGTTCTCCAATTGAACCGGCCCCAATGATTAAAATATCCAGCATGACTGCATCAACAATCAGATCCTTCCTGTTTTTCAGTCATAGGATCAAACTCATCAATTAGAGCTTTCATTCGCCAAGCAAATTCATGATATCGTTCCTGTAATTCTATAGTGTTATCTTTTTGTTCATAAAACTTGGATCTAGAATTTAATCCATTGGATTTTTCTTTCCTGAATTTTTCAAATAATTTGGGGAGCTTATTATTGTTACTGCATAATGTGGGGAGAACTCTTTCAATGCACTCGGCGTACAGTTTCGGGCCGCCTGTAATATCCATCCATTGGAATGGCCCGCACATTCCAGTCCAAAGGCCTAAGGCATTTCTGCATGAAAGATCTATGGTCTCAATATCTGCTATCCCTTGATCTACCATGAAAGCTGCTTCTCGGTACATTGCATAGCCAATGCGATTAACAATAAAGCCTGGAACATCTTTTTTAATTAAAGATGGCTGCTTGCCTAACGCATAAGCTAATGATTCTCCCTTCTCAAATACGTCGTCAGAAGTATATTCACCGCGAATTAGTTCTAGAAAACGAGTCGCATAAGCAGGCTCTGCCCAGTGCATTCCAAAAAATCTTTCTGGGTTGAGGGCTTTTTTCTGTAGTAAAGTGATTGGAATTGAGGAGGTATTGCTCCCTATGGGAACATTCTTATGAATATGTTTTTCAATTTCATTAAAAAAATCCCTTTTAGATTCTAGATTTTCAACTATTGACTCTATGAGAAAATCACATGAGGCCATGGAATTCATTGAATCAGCAAATTGAAATCTTGTTTTCCAATTTTTCTGTATTTCAGGATCAAGTTTCGTTTGTTCTGTAAGTTCTATCAACGCATTCTCAATATAATCAATGATCTTGTCATGAGGTTGATCAGCTTGTGTATATCCTATTACACGAAATCCATTTGCTATACAGCTTGCAGCTATTCCGCGGCCCAATAAACCAAGTCCGGCGACACCAATGGTTTCGTTATTTTTAGTCATTATTTTATTCCAGTCCTAAAATACTTAGTGTTTCTCTATAGATCATATTTTCTATTTCTTCTTCGTTTAGTCTGGGTAATTTTGTCCCTTCAAGCATTGAATTAAGATTTATTAATCCCGATATGGATTCATTTACTGTAGTAAATGGATAATCAGTACCAAATAGAACCTTGTCCCAGACGCCGTATTCTTGGACGAGCATCAGGCTATTGTATAATTGGAAAGGTCTGTAATGAAGTGCGCTAATATCAGCATAAACATTCGGGTGTTTTCGGATTACAGCTATGCATTCTGCCTCATAGGGATGGGACATATGAGCTAAAATAATTTTTACTTTAGGATGGCGGATGGCGACCTCATCCAAGTGACGGGGAAGAGTAAATTTCAATGGTGCTTGTGAAATAAAGGTTGTTCCCGTATGCAGTAGAACCGGCAAGTTGTTGTCAGTGGCATAATTCCATAATGGATCTAGGAGAGGATCATCAGGCATGAAGCCTGCATACATGGGAAGTAATTTTATGCCTTTTAAATTTAAGTCTTGGTGTCCGGAATGAAGTTCTCTCTCCCAATTTTTTTGTGTTGGATCAACTGAAAGAAAGCCTATTAAAGTATCCGGATTACTTCTGACATAATTAGCAACATATTGGTCGTCAACCCAAAGCCCGCTTAATTTTGCCTTTCCTCCAAAAACAACGGTTTTGACTTCTTTTGGGGAAGTGGCTTTATACTCATCATAATTAACCGTCAGATCCACTTCTTTGCCTGATCTGGCACGGGTCGCCTGAGATATAAAGTCTTTCTGAAAATGATCAGGATAACTCCATGCATGGCTGTGAACATCAATTATCACTTTACTGTCTCCTTTATGACATCACTTAGTATTTCAAATAAACGGTCGACTTCCTTTTTTGTTTCGTTGTCCAAAATATATCCAACTGGGGATCGCACAATGGTATTCCTAAAAATGCCTTGTTTCATTAATAGATATTTTTCAACTGCAAGAAATCCATCTAGTCCGGTTTGAAGAGCAACCAATGAAGAAATAGGGAATGATATTTTATATATTTGTGTTGTATCCTTTCTATTCAAGGCATCCCAAAGGGCTACCTGTGCATCAATTATTTCAGCTCCCGGCATTGTTCCAACGATGCCTCTTCGAAAGCTGTCAACAAGAGATATTCCCCCTGACCCTTCGAAAACCCTTGCTTGACCTTCCGTGGCTTCCCTTAAGGCTGACAGGTTTTGACCTATAGGAACGGCTTCTGGCTTAAACATGACTCGGTTCGCGCCAAAATCCTGAAGAAGTTTAGCTTGTATATTAATCGATAAAGGCCGGCCTACATAGCCACTGGCATCCTGAATTATGAGTGGGATTTCAACGGATCTCAGTATTGATATGTAGTAAGATAACAATTCGCTTTCACTTAAAGCAACTGAGACTGGTGGGATTGCCATTATTGCCGATGCCCCAATTTGTTCTGCATGCTTGGCATGTCTTATTGCATTGTGGGTGCTTTCAGCACCAACACTCACTATGACAGGTCCGCGATCTTGCGACATCGCGCATACTTTAGATGCAAGTTCGTCTCGTTCTTCACTTGCCAGTCTAAGTGTTTCTGAAACCATGGCCATTACTACTCCATCTGCCCCTCTCTGGAAGAGCCAATCAATCTCCTTATCAAGGATTTGGTAATCGATGCTTTCATCCTCATTAAAAGGCGTCTGAAAGACTGGGAAAACACCAGAAAGTTCTTCTTTAAATTTAGTCAAATTATTCTGTTCCTTAAAAGTTGGCCAAACTCAAACAGATAAGATTAGATTCTCCAAGCATGATCTTAAAGTCCAAGTCACTTTATGAAAAAGCTAAGGAATTAATACCGGGGGGGACTCAACTTCTTAGCAAAAGGCCCGAAATGTTTGCTCCAGAGCATTGGCCAGCGTATTACCAAAATGCCAAAGGTTGTGAGATCATCGATCAAGATGGAAACGAGCTGTTGGACATGTCAATGATGGGCGTTGGAACCTGTTTATTGGGATACGGAGATCCGGATGTTTCAAGTGCAGTAATTAATCGAATAGAATCTGGGTCAATGTGCTCACTGAATAATCCTGAAGAGGTTCAATTGGCAGAGAAATTATTGTCCATTCATCCTTGGGCAGAACAAGTTCGGTATGCAAGAACTGGAGGTGAAGCGATGTCGATGGCTGTACGGATCGCTAGAGCTAGCGCTGGAAGGGAGATTATCGCATTTTGTGGATATCACGGTTGGCATGATTGGTATTTATCGGCAAACCTTTCTTCGTCTAGTCCTGCAGGTCATCTGAGTGGACATTTGCTTCCAGGGCTTGATCCGCTTGGAGTACCACATGGTTTAAGCGGAACGGTAATACCTTTTCGTTATAATCAGGCAGATGAACTGGAATCGATTTTAAAGAAATATTCTGGAAAAGTTGCAGCTGTTGTTATGGAACCTACAAGACATGATGAGCCAATGCCTGATTTTCTTAAACAGGTGAGGGAACTATGCGATTTGGCTGATGCCGCTCTTATTGTCGATGAGATTACTGCTGGTTGGAGACTTCATTATGGTGGAGCACATCTTAAATATGGGTTGGAGCCCGATATGGCTGTTTTTGGAAAGGCATTGGGTAATGGCCATCCTATTGCTGCTATTGTTGGGAAAAGAAAAGTTATGGAAGCAGCTCAATCTACTTTTATTTCCAGTACCTATTGGACAGAAGGTGTTGGGCCTGTGGCCGCGTTAGCAACTCTGAATAAATTAGAATCAATTGATGTCCCTTCTCATCTCAAGACTATTTCCAGAAAATTTAGAGGCGGCTTGCAGGAAGTTTCCATTAGCCATGGTTTGAATATTCGTTTTTCTGGGCATCCGGCAATAACAGTCATCGAGTTTGAGCATCCCCAGGCGGCGGCACTGCAAACTTTGTTTACAATTCAAATGTTGCAGCATGGAATTCTAACAGGTTCTGGCTTCTATGTCTCTTGGGCTCACCGTGAAGAACACATTAATCGTTTTTTGGAGGCTGCAGACAAAATTCTACCCCAATTAGGTGATGCAATTGAATCGGGAAATATTATGGAAAGGATACCTGAGGGGGAAAAACATTCTGGTTTTTCTCGGCTAACTTAATTTCAAAATCATGGACGGCATTAACGTATATCTAGCTGTGCTTACCAATGTCGATTGGATTGTAATTGCCTTATATGCAATTGGAATGCTGCTTGTTGGAATTTATTACTCTAGAAGGAACAATAATACAGAAGATTATTTTTTAGGTGGTCGAAGAATGAAGCCGCTAATGGTTGGTTTGTCTCTATTTGCATCCTTGTTGAGTACAATATCATACTTAAGTTATACCGGCGAAATGGTTAGGTACGGCCCCATGTTCATCACTGGAGCCCTCGCGTTTCCATTCATCATTTATATTGTTGGGCGCTTTATGATTCCTAAGTTTATGAAGCTTAGGGTTACATCTGCATACGAAATACTCGAAGATCGATTGGGGTTAAGCATCCGCTTGCTGGGATCATTCCTCTTCATAATGATCAGGTTTTTTTGGATGGCAGTGATTATTCATACAACCACAAAAAAAATAATGGTGCCGGTTCTTGGTCTAGCAGAAGAATGGGTAATCCCTATCTGTGTTATCATGGGTTTAGTGACTATAATTTATACTAGTCTTGGTGGGTTTCGGGCTGTTGTTTTTACGGATGTAGTTCAATCGGGAATTCTTTTTTTTGGAGGAGTATTAACTGTTGTATTAATTACTTATGAGATGGGTGGAGTTAAGGAAATTTGGCCTCAAGAATGGCCGGCACACTGGGAAAAGCCAAATTGGGGTTATGATCCGGATGCACGAATAACATTTGTGGGTATATTTTTGGCCGTTTTTTGCTGGCACTTATGTACGGCTGGATCTGATCAGGTTGTGATTCAGAGATATTTTGCAACACGAGATGTTAAGGCAGCTCGAAAAGTTCTGAGTATTAATCTCATTGCCGATTTCCTTGCGATGATTTTGATGGCTTTGGTTGGGATCGCATTGATTGCTTATTTTTCGGCTAATCCTGGAGTTTTTTTGGAGAATCAAAATGTTATTGCTGAGAACTCGAAGGAGTTAATAAATGCCGATGATATTATAATGAAATCTTCTGACCAGCTCTTCCCTATGTACATTACCCATGGATTGCCGATCGGGATAACAGGATTAGTTATTTCCGGATTGTTAGCTGCAGCAATGTCTAGTCTCTCTTCCGGGATGAACTCGGTGTCAATAGTAGTTGTTAGTGATTTTATTTCACGATTGCGTAATTTAAAAATAGACGACAAGAAAAAAAGTATTATGGCGCGAAGAGTGTCGGTTGTTGTTGGAGTCATTGCTGTCATACTAAGTTTGGCAGTTGGTCAGGTTGAAGGAAATCTTTTCGAGGTTGCAAATAAGGTTGTGAATCTTTTTGTTTCGCCGCTATTCGTTTTATTCTTCATGGCATTGTTTGTTAAGTGCAGCAATACCCAAGGAGTCTGGATAGGAGTATTGGCTTCAATGATCACAGCAATTTCCATTTCGTTCTGGAAAGAAATTACCGGAAGTGATGGTATAAGTTTCTTGTGGATTATGCCGTCAGCTTTTATTGCAGGAAGCTTAATCGGATTTATTTCTAGTCTTGCATTTAAGAAAAACCTAAATCTTAAGAGATCATGAAAGAAGCATGCCTCAACAATTTGTCCCAACAAAAGAATGATTTTTTGAGGGATGGTTTTGTTTTGGTTCGAGAATTCTTGTCAGATAGTCAGTTATCTGAAATCAAATCTGAGACTGAAAGATACAAGAAAAATGTTGTTCCAAGACTTGCTGAAAAAGAAGCGTTTTATGAGGGGGATCGGAGGATTGAAAATTTAAAGCAACTTCAGAGGATGGAACAGCATGATGACTGGTTTATGAATTTTGCCACCCAGTCAAAATGGGTAAATTTTGCAGAAAATTTACTCTCAAATAAG
This sequence comes from Verrucomicrobiota bacterium, assembly GCA_030747605.1. Classification (GTDB taxonomy): domain Bacteria; phylum Verrucomicrobiota; class Verrucomicrobiia; order Limisphaerales; family UBA1096; genus UBA1096. The sequence continues at coordinate 10,805 of JASLKL010000026.1, forward strand.
GTCGTACTTAATGGAGTTGAGTGGTTTAACAAGCCGCCTAAAAACGGCAAGGCGACTCCTCCTCATCAGGATGGATATTATTTTTGTCTTAAGCCAGATGAAGCCGTGACCTTATGGATTGCTGTTGATCGGGTTGACGAAACGAACGGCTGCTTGCGCTATTCAAAAAAAAGTCATCTCAAAGGAATTCGCCGTCACGGTCAGAGCAGTATTTTGGGGTTCTCACAATCCATACTAGATTTTGGGGATCAAGATCTGGCTAGTGAAGAGATTGCTCGATTAGAGCCTGGGGATATGGTTGCGCATCATTCGAGGACAATCCACTGGGCGGATAACAATCAAAGTTCTCGTTCGAGAGAGAGTATCGCGTTAGTTTTCTTTTCAAAATGTGCTCAAAGAGATCCAGAAGCTTATGCACGATACCAGCGCTCCTTTGAACTGCAGCAGAGGCAAATATCAAAAAATAATATTAGTCTCGACGACTGAAAAGTTAAATTGAACAATACCTTTTGTCTTCCTGAACTTATCTATGAAAATAATTAATTTATTATCGTTTTTGCTAATATTTAAATTCTGCACAGCTGTTTCCGCTGAGGAAAATTTAGAGGTGTTGGATATTGGAGATCGAAGAGAGCTTTTTGTTGATAATTATATACTGGAAAAACTGGAAGGAAATGCGACTCAAACACTTCACCATCCCGTCCCTAGAGAAATTGTTTTTACCAGTGATAAACCGTGGGAGGGAAATGGTCTTAATTATGTTACTGTTTTAAAAGACGGTGATAATTACAAGATGTATTACCGAGGAGGAGATTATGATCGAGGAGTTAAATCTTTGCATGAGCAGGTTTATTGTCTTGCCATCAGCAAAGATGGAATCAAATGGACTAGGCCTAAGCTAGGATTAGTGGAATTTGAAGGCTCAAAAGATAACAATATAATCCTGACAGAGAAAGATCCTGTTCTTGGTTATATATGCCATAATTTCAGTCCTTTCCTGGATACAAATCCTAAAGCATCAGCCGAGGCGAGATACAAGGCAGTAGGTGGTGGTCCTTTGTTTCCTTTGGTTTCGGCTGACGGTGTCCAGTGGAAAAAGGCAACAGAGAAACCAATAATTACTAAGGGAGCTTTTGATTCACAAAATCTAGCCTTTTGGGATTCAGTGCGTTCTGAGTATCGGGCTTATCATCGCGAGTTTAGGAATGGTAGAGACATCATGACAGAAACTTCTGATTCATTTACATCTAGTTGGACTAAGCCCGTTTTTCTTGAATACACTCCAGATAGAGGCGGTGAACTTTATACGAATCAGATTATGCCTTATGAAAGGGCTCCACATATTTTTATTGGATTTCCGACACGTTATGAAGATAGGGGATTAACTCCATCAACACGCCATTTGCCCCAATGGAAATACCGGCAGAAGAGAAGTGCTCTTTCCTTGCGGGAGGGAACCGCCGTCACAGAAGGACTTTTTATGAGTAGTAGGGACGGGCTTAATTTTCATGTATTTCAGGAGGCATTTATTCGACCAGGACTGAGAACTAAAGATAGTTGGTTTTATGGTGACAATTATCAAAACAATGGTTTGGTCGAAACAAAATCTTCACTTTCCGAGGATGCTCCATCAGAGCTCTCAATGTATTTAACCGAGGCAACATTACAAAATGGTAAGCCGGCGAAGCTTCGAAGATACTCGATAAGAATGGATGGGTTTGCCTCTATCAGTGCTCCGATGAAAGGGGGGAAGATAATTACTAAGTTGCTTAAATTCTCTGGGAACAAATTATCCATCAATTATTCAAGTTCAGCTAGAGGTGGTATTCGTGTCGGTATTCTTAACCAAGAAGGAAAGTCAATTTCGGGATACAATTTAGAAGATTGCCCTTGGATTTACGGTGATTCGTTGGACAGGATTGTTGAGTGGAATCGATCTGGTGAAGTAACGAACAAAGTAAGCTCAATTACGGATCAAGATATAAAACTGGTCTTTGAATTGAAAGATGCCGATTTATTTTCATTTAAATTCGAGAAATAAAACCGAAAATATCAATCGAGGATTCACTCTAATTGAATTATTGGTGGTGATTGCAATTATTGCGATTCTGGCTTCGTTGTTACTCCCATCCCTTACACAAGCAAAAGAAAGAGCTTTGCGAAGCAAATGTTTGAGTAACATAAGGCAGCAGGCAATTGCCTTGACTGTTTATGCAAATGATTTCGATGATTTACTCCCCATTCGATCAACTTTTAGTTATTCGCTATCTCCCGATAACAAATTGCCTAGAAATGAGGCTCAGGCAATTGAATACCTCACAGGTTTAGGAAAGTTATATCCATCATATATCCCTAGTTCTCAGGTTTTTTATTGCCCATCACTTAAAACAAAAGAGAGCATCAATGTGCAATTCGATGGGCCTTATGGATGGCAGAAAAATTTTCCATTGCATACAACTGGTGGCAACAATGGGATAAACTGTAGCTACATATACTTATTTGACAGCACATTTCAGAAATCCGTTCGTTTAACCGAGATTAGTACAGAGGCATTGAGTTCGGATTTTTTTCCTCTTGGATTTGGGGATATTTGTCATCTCACTGGTTATAATATAGCATATGGAGATGGTCATGGAGCTTGGTTTCCAGACAAGGACCGACAAATAGCTCGAAGTACGGGCAGTGTTGGTTCCAATGATCGAATTAACCGTTTGTGGTGGCAGCGCTTTTCAGAAGTGCCATAATCAAAAATAGTATTTAGAGTTGCCTTAGATGAAACTAATCAAGTCCTTCCCACTCTTATCCAAATTTATTCTTTGTGTCCAATTAATGACCCTGAACTCTGTGGCAGAAGTCGAACGCTCATCATTAGATGATAGTCCTAAAGTAAAGCTGAAGGGTCAATCGCGACAATCGAAAGATAAGATTTCGAATAATTGGACCGATTTATATAAACCTTATTCGGAGGGGCCAATGTTATATCGCCTCCTTAAGCCCATGGGGTTTGATCAGAAAAAGAAGTACCCTGTCATAGTTTCATTACACGGTGCTGGGGGGAAAGGTATGGACAATCGTAAGCAACTGAAAGGTTGGAACAAGATTCTGGCAGGGAAACAAATTAGGTCTAAATATGCTAGTTATGTATTGGCACCTCAAGCCAATCGTATGTGGAATGCTATAGATCTAAAAAATATAAAGAACGTTATAATGGAATTGCCATCAGTCGATATGGATAGAATATACATCCTTGGGCATTCTATGGGCGGGCATGGGACTTATATTATCATTCAAATCGATCCTGATTATTTTGCTGCTGCTGCCCCTTCGGCTGGAGCAGGTCGCCCAAGGACTGAGGCTTTCATTGATGTATCCTTAATTAAGGATTTAGCTATATGGGCTTTTCATGGTGACAAGGACCGGGTTTGTCCAATTGATCGAGCACAAAAGGTTTTTGATGATATGAAAAAATTAAAAGGCAATATGAAGTTTACCATCTGGAATGGTGATAAACATGCAATTGCCGAAAAAATGTTTACCGGTGGTGAAAATGGTAAGACTTATATAAGTAGTGATCGCTGTAATAAAGAGGCAGATTTTATGAAGTGGTTGTTTGCACAAAAGCGATCAACAAGCAGCCGATAAACAGAGATACATAAACTATATAAAAACATTTTATTGTTTAAGTTGAAGAAGAACTATCATCTTGAAAAAGTCTGGCCTCCTTTATGGATGTCAAAGTTTTTTATTTTCTGCCTTTGCCCTTTTTCAATTATCGGATCTTGTGTTTTAGCTGATCAGGTTTTTTCGCCACCTAGCATCAAAATTGCACCAGGTTTTGAAGTTCGTCTTGCTGCATCTGACCCAATAGTAAAATATCCAATGATGGCATGTTTTGATGATTTTGGTCATCTTTATGTGGCCGAAAGTGATGGCCGCAATCTTACCACAAGGGCAGCCATAGAGCGCGAGTTGCCTCGTTTTGTGAGGCGATTGGTTGATGTCGATGGAGATGGAGTTTTTGACAAGAGTACCATTTTTGCCGATCGTATGACCATGCCTGAAGGGGGTGTTTGGTATAATGGAGCGCTTTATATTATCTCTGCTCCATATTTGTGGAGGCTAGAGGATATAGATGGAGATGGAGTTGCCGATAAGCGTGATAAGATTCTTGGTACTATGGAATTTGATGGGAGGGCGAATCAGCATGGCCCTTATATTGGACCAAATGGGAGAATGTATTTTTCAGGAGGCCATTTTGGTTATGATCTAATAGGGACAGATGGTACTCGTTCCGGTTTTAGTCGTGCTGCTGGTATTTTTTCTTGTTGGCCGGACGGAACTGATGTGCAAGTTGAAGGGCAGGGAGGAGTGAATCCTGTGGACATAGTGTTTACTTCTAACGGCGATATGCTTTCGACATGTGCGATTTTTGACAGTTTTGGTGGAAAGCGTCATGACGCCTTAATTCATTGGATGCCTGGTGGATTAACTCAGAGGGTTTATGGTAGCCCATTGTTGCCAGAGACAGGTTTTCGTCTTCCTGCGACAAGTCGCTGGGGGCAGGTGGCTCCAGCTGGTTTAATACGCTATCGTGGGAAAATCTTTGGAGAAGCTTATCAGGATACTTTATTTGCATGCCATTTTAATACACACAAGGTTGTAAATGTGCGATTGGATTCGAATAATGGATCTTTTGTAACGGTAGAAAAAGATTTCTTGTCATCGGATAATATTGGCTTTCACCCGGCAGATATATTGGAAGACGCAGATGGCTCTCTTTTATTGCTAGATACGGGGGGCTGGCTGAGTTGGGGTTGTCCGTTTTCAAAGAAGGCCAGACCTGAAATTAAAGGTGCTATTTATCGTATTCAGAGGAAAGGAGTCTTAGGTCAGCAAGATCCCAGAGGTTTAAGAGTTTTGTGGGATTCAATAAATTCAAAGGACTTGGTTTATTTGCTGAATGACCCAAGGCCGGCAGTGAGGGATAAGGCTATTGAAGTCATTATTAAGCGGGATGAGATTATTCTAGATGTGATGTTGAGTTTGATTATTGATTCGGATGATCCGGTCTTTAGGAAGCGTTGCCTTTGGGCGGTTTCAAGATTTAAGAGTGAACGTAGTCTGGGCATTCTTCGAAAAGCTTTGAAGGATCCAGATTCGGGGGTTCGCCAGGTAGCGGCTAGGTCTTTGGGTCGATTAAAGGACTTGAAAGCGCTGTTGCCTTTATCTGAACTTTTATCTGATTCTAGTTCGTCTGTTCGGGCAGCATCGGCGACGGCAATCGGGCAATTAGGAGACAAAAATGCTTTGTCATTTTTGTTTAACAATTTGAATCCAAACGATCCTATTCATACAAAGCATGCTTTTGTTTATGCTATTGCACGAATTGGTGATTCGACTGCAGTATCTTCATATTTATCCGATAACATATCTCCGTTCCGTCAGCAAATTGCTCTTAGGGTGCTTGCCTCTATTGGAGGAGACTTAGATTCAAGAAGAGTTATTCCGTTGTTGCGTTCACCTGACAGTAATGTTTGTCAGGAAGCACGCCGATTGATTTCCAGTCGTAAGGAAATGAAAGGAGAAATCATTAACATATTTCATGATATTATTAAGGAAGAAAAAATTAGAACTCCAGATGATGAACTTATTGAGGGGATTATTCTTGCCTTTGCGCAAGATAATCGTTTTCAGGAGATTTTGTTAGATGCTTTAAGATCTAAAGTAATAAAGCCCAAGATAAAGGTTCAAATTTTAGCTTCTCTTAGTTTTCTTGATAGTTTACCCGACTCGCTTCAATCATCTATTATTATCGGATTAAATCATCTTGAGGCAGATGTTAGAATGGAATCTCTTAATATTGCCCAGCGATTTGATGTTAAAGAAAATGTTTTGGATGCTATATTGATTCTCACACAAAATTCGAATAATTCGCAGGTTGAGCGTACTAGTGCGATTCAAGTACTTGCCAAACATCAAGGTTATCTTAAGAGCGAATCATTTTCTTTTTTGGTAAGTCTCCTCGGAGATAAGCAAACACAAATGATCACCGGCCGTCAGGCTGCCAAAGCTTTGGGTTTACTGCGTATACATTTGCTTAATGAGCGTCAATTGGACGCATTATTTCAAATAATTTCCGAGGCCAATTCCTTCTATCTACCGGCCTTAACAAGACAATTCACACGAGGGCGTGAGATGAATGAATCCAATGAAGCTTTCATTAATGATCAGAATTGGAATCTTTTAGGGAATAAGCTCTCTGTTGTGCTAAATAAAAGCCCAGGGTTTTCAACGCTTGGAGAGGGTCAACGTCAAAAAATATTGCAGGCTTTTTCCAATCTTAATGGGAATAAGGTTCATAAGTCATTATCAGATGTAATGAAAAATAATTTTCATGGTCAAAAGAAACAAGAAACTGAAATTGATCCATTAGTTAGGATGCTTAATTCAGGAAATGCTTCAAGAGGCCGAGTGTTGTTCCATGAAGAAAGGGTTTCTTGCGGTGTATGTCATCGGATTGGAGATCGGGGGGGTAAGCTAGGTCCCAATTTGAGTAAGATAGGAGGGATTCGACAACCTCGTGATTTATTGGAGGCAATTCTTTATCCAAGCTCGACGATCGTCAATGGCTATGAGTACTACGTTGTTGAGTCGACTGACGGCAAGTCATCTGGAGGTATTATCCACCGGGAAAATAGCTCTGCTATCTACTTGAAAAATGCTGATGTCCAAGATGTGAGAGTTCCGCGAGATAAGATTCATAGTATCAAGAATATGCCGGTATCAATAATGCCAACCGGTTTTGGACAAATTTTATCCAAGCAAGAATTATTGGATTTGGTTGCGTTTCTGCAGGCTTGCAGATGAAAAATAAAAAGATTTTTAAAAGTACTTTTATTAATAATGAATAATACAAATGATCATAATCGTTTAGTTTCTTTGGATGCATTAAGAGGTTTTACGATGTTCTGGATAATTGGTGGCGGGGCGTTAGCTGCTGCATTAAGCAAACTAAGTTCAAATTCTTTAATTCAAACTATTGCGAATCAGTTGGAGCATGTAGAATGGGAAGGATTTAGATTTTACGATTTAATTTTCCCAATGTTTGTTTTTATTGTCGGAGTGTCTACAGCTTTTTCGATTCCCAGATCGATAGATGAAAGAGGTAAAAAAAATACAATTAAGAAAATTATAATAAGAGCCTTGTCTCTGTATCTAATTGGTCTTTTGTATTACGGATGGGATCCCAAAGGAGACGGTGGTGAACAATTGCGTTATGTTGGAGTTCTTCAGAGAATTGCGATTTGTTATTTAGCTGGTGGGTTATTGTTTTGTTTTTTGAAATTAAGAGGTTTGTTGATCACTGTGTTTCTATTGTTAATAGGTTATTGGGCCCTTATGAGTTTCGTGCCTACACCCGGCTTGGATAAGGTTACTTTTGAAGAGGGAAAAAATCTGGCTAATTGGTTTGATAGTCAGTATTTGCCAGGAACCAAATGGTCTGGTCCCTATGATCCGGAGGGTGCTTTGAGTACATTTCCAGCTATAGCTTCATGTTTACTTGGGGTTTTAGTTGGTATTCTGTTTAAAGATGAGAAGAAAAGCCCTGCCGAGAAGATGAAATTAATTTTCTCTCTTGGCATTTTACTCATAATTGTGGGGAGTCTTTGGTCACTGCAATTTCCTGTAATTAAAAAATTATGGACGAGTTCTTATGTTCTTATAGCTGGAGGTTGTAGCATGGTACTTCTGGGTATCTTTTATTATTTGATTGATGTGAAAAAATGGAGAAATTGGTCTAATGCTTTTGTGTGGATTGGCATGAATTCAATAACAATTTATATAGCCAGCGCATTTGTTGATTTTGATAAAATATCAACAAATATTATTGGGGTGCCTGTTGAGAATTTTATTGATGGTTATACTATTGAGCACATGGGGAATCTTGTTGCTTCAATAGTAAGTCTTTCACTCGCGGTGCTTTTTTGCAGATTTTTGTATAAGAAAAAGATTTTCCTGCGTTTGTGAATATTGAATAGAACGTTCACTGAGAATAATAGATCTCCTCATATTGGCTTTCCCCTTTGAACCTTTACCGATACAAGGCAGTCCTCTAGTCAGTTTCGTTTTAACGACGTATCCAACGAGTCGCCATTGCTACGCTCCATTGGTATTTCCGGGCGTGTTCCCGTATAAGAAAAGGGATATCCCATTTCCCATGTAGTTCGAATGAAGGGCAGAGTATTTCTTTAAGTCTATCGAGAGTCTGACTTGATTGATCACCTATTATGCTTCCGCCGAGCCATTCTTCTTTTGGGGTGTAATCTTCCATCCATGTGCAAGGGGAGGCGATTATGAGTTGTCCTTCAGAGCAAATTAAGTCGGCTAGTTGATCCAGGCATTTCTTCGGGCATGGTAATCGGTCGATTAGGTTTGCCATTAAAACAATGTTAAATTTACCTAGATTATTGCGTAAAAACATGGCGTCACCTTGTTCAAAGCTAACTCGAGAACGATCGATTTCGGTTGGCACCTTGGCAATAGCTACTTGTTCAACTTCACCTTCGATTATAAACGAATAGTCGATTTGTCCATGTTGTTGTAGTTCTCTAGCGGTAGCAATGAAGCTATCAGAAAGGTCAATGCCAATGGACTGTTTGCAATATCGGGCTAATTCGAAGGTGGAACGACCAACAGCACAACCGAGGTCGAGAGCTCGAGCATTGTTTGGTATATTTTCTGAATCAATACATTCAGTAATGCATCGCATCGGATAGTTAAGTGCATTAGATGGGCCGAATTCCCACGGCAGAACTTCGTCTGGTTTGCCGTAATGGAATAACAAGTATTCAGATAAAGCTTTTTCGGTTTCGTAAAAATCAGCGTGCATTAGATGGATTTGATATAGGCCAGCAAGTCGGCAAGTTGTTCCGGTGTTAGACCTGCGACGAGTCCAGGAGGCATTGATGAGGCCGGGATTTTTTCGCGTTTTTTGATTTGTTTGATTGGGAGTCTTGAAGCTACACCGGCAGCATTTCGAATACTAATAGTATCCGCACTCTCTGATGTGACGAAACCTAGATGAACTGACTTGTCACTTAATATGAATGAGTATGTGTCAAAGCCTTGGGCGACCACAGCATTTGGGTTAAGTATGGACTGAATAATTTCAGAAGTTTTGTACCGTTTGCTGATGTCAGCCAAGTGTGGGCCTTTAGGGTTTTGTCCATTGGTGGTGGTGTGACAGATGGCGCATCCTTGGCTGGTAAATAGTTTTCCCCCTCTCTTTAAATTGCCTTTGGTTTTGGCAATGCGTTCAATGGTTGCTTTTTCGCCAATGGTTGAAATCCAATTTTTAGGGTCACCAGTAGGCTGAGGTATACGAATGGGGTCATTATTAATTTCTTCTTTAGATAAAGATTGTCCTTTAGGTAGCCCAATAATATTTACCTTATGTTTGGTTAAGATTTTCTGAACCGAATTGACCATTTCTTTTGGTGCTCGGTTAAGAGAGTCTCTTAGCCCAGATTCTATTTTGTCACTAGCTTTCCATTTGACACGGTCAAAGTAAGGGCCGCTGGTGTCTGGTCGAGTGCCCCACCAGCCTTCATTATAATCTCCTTCACGGTGGTAAAGCCGTATCAGTGTTGCGAAAATTTCCAAGTCTGGTTTAGTTTTTACACGGCTAACGAGTTGATCTGCAACGGTATCGTCGTGAATATATTTTAATACGCTCAATGAGGTGGATTTGAGGCTAGTGTCTAACGCAGCCAACAATGTGTCTATTGGTTTTAGTGCGACGAGTGCACGAATAGCCAAGTGAGGGATAATGGCAGCTGGGTTGGGTTGGTTCTGTAGAGGTTGCTTAGCCAATTGAGAGGAAGTGGCATGCGGTAGAATGTCTTGTGAAACCGAGATATCGCCAAGGCGGCCTAAACTAATCAGTGCTTGTGCACGGACGCGCAGATTATTGCTGCCTAGTGCATGGACAAAGGGTTCTGAGTTGAGATTATCCAGTTCGCTTTGGCGATCTGTAAGGGCACGCAAGGCAAATTCTGTAATCTTGGTCTGCTTACTGAGCTTAATTAAATTTGTTTTAGCTTCAATACCATCAAGTTGTTTAAGCGTAAAAATAGCTGCTACTCGACCTGTCAGTGGGTTGTTTTCATTAGAGGCAATATTTACAAGAGCAGTAGTGCGTTCTGGATTTCGCCCTCTACGGAGTATTTCACGTTGAGCGTGTAGGTTCTGAACTTGGCTGGGCCCCAAAAGTAATTGATTAAGGCCTGAATCATCTAGTTGGGTTACATCTGGGAAAGGCTTGGGTCTGTAATTTTCAGGTACTATTTGGACGATGTAACCGACATTTGGATGGCTATAGCTGAACCCTCCTCCTTGCCAACTTGACACATACATTCTACCACTGCCATCAACATCAATATCGGTAGGTCGATTAATAGCGAGGAATGTTTGTTGATGAGCATTAAAGGTGGCTCCGTTTGGGGTGGGATTATGGAGAAATACTGCGCTACGCCCCCAGTCACAGGTATAAACAGCGTGATTAAACGGTTCTGGCCAACGTTTGTCATGGTAGAACATCCCACCACATCCTGACCCTCCTCCATAATCGGCAAGCGTTGGCATAATTTCATCAGGAAAGTTTTTGTACCAAGAAGGGTAGCCATATTCGCCTGTTTGAATGATGTGCGAAAACCGTATATCCCATCCGCCTCCGTCATTTGTATTGTCTCGAGTGAAAATATTTAGGTAAGGGTCAATGCATGCATCGAGAATATTGCGCTGACCCCAGTTGTAAATTTCCATTTCGGCTCCATTGGGGCGCACTCGCACAATGCCTCCACCTCTGCGGCTAAGAGTGCGACCATCTGCTCCGACCGCTTTGGTAAATCCGAAATCACCAACTGCAATGTAAATCCAACCGTCAATTCCCATTCGAATGCCGTTAGTGGTGTGATCAGCCCCGCGCTTAGAAACGTAATCGGTGCTGATTCCACTAATCAATCGGTTTTCCTTATCAGCAACACCATCTCGGTCTGTGTCCTCGTAAAGTGTTAAGTATGGGGGATGTAGAACCCAAAGTTTTCCGTTGTCATAGATTAATCCACGAGGATGGTCCATCTTGGCAAATGTTTTGATTTGATCAGCTTTTCCATCTCCATCTGTGTCGAGGCAGCGAACCACCCGTCCGCGTCCCTTTTTCTTTCCAAGAGAACCCTGTTCATCGATTCCAACAAATAATTCGCCGGTAGAAGCTGCCGTCAGGCAGACTGGATAATTGACCAAGGGCGGTTTTGCGAAAACAGTGAGGTTAAAGCCTTCAGGTGCAGTAACTCGAGGCTCGTTAGTTTTCGGTGTTGCATTTGCAGATTTTTGTGAAGCTTTTACCACCTTCCGAGGGAGATCGGGAAGATCTCCTGTGTAAGCTTCAAATTCCCATAGACTTCCCCAGTAGGCTGGCTTAGCACCAAGATAGGTGACTTTAAAATAACGGGTATTTTTTGCGTCAACCTTGTGGGGCGTTATCTGTCGAACATCCTTGTTATTGGACTGATCGATGAGCAGTTTCCATTTTTTTAAATCTGCAGAGCCTTCAATTTTGTACTGGTATGCACCATTGGTTTTCTCCCAGATAATGCGGATGTTTTGAATATCTTGTGATTCGCCAAGGTCTACCTGTAGCCAGGATCCGGGAGCACTGTTTGCAGCACACCAGCGTGTAGTTGGATTGCCGTCGGTTGCGTGTTTCGCTAGGTTACCCTTGTTAGTTTGCTCTGAGCTTGCTGTTGCCTTTTTGTTAGAAGCAGCATTTTTAGGAAAGCTAATTTTAGCATTTATATTTTTTTTTTTGCTGATGTAGCCTTGGGCTTGCTATTCAGATCAAACGATTCGTTTTTTGGCATGACTACCTTCATGTCCTCACGTTCTACCGCCCAAAGTAAGCCTCTTGCGACAAGGTTAAGGTAACGAGGATCAGCTACGGTTACGTTATTATGTCCAATCGAAGTACTGAAAACTCGAGTGCCATCGAAGTCATTCGTCCAAGCAACAACAGCCTTACGATTGCCCTGAATGCCTCGGGCTATAATCTTAGCTTTAGGAAATACTGCTATGTTATTGTATAGCTCCTCTCGTTGAGTAGTCCAGTTTTCTAGGCCTTTAGTAATGAATGGAACGTTATTCTCGAATTTAATTTCTATCGGTTGTTGTGGTCCATGGCCGGTAGATTGTAGTCCAATATACTCAAACCACTTGGCGTTGGCTGCCCCCAACTTTACTGGTTTTCGATAATCTCCAAACCGGTAAGAGTGCATAGCGCAATGAAGGTTCACGCCTGGAATACCCTTTAGGTGTGGAGCTATAACTCCGTCGATAATTTCAGGGTTTTTCATGTCTGCCGCACATTCATCATGAATAACAACATCATAACCCTTAGCGTAATTTGGTTTACCGAAGATTGGAAGGGGAGGTTTGGTGCTTTTGTCGTCCGAATGAGCATGATCAATGGTAATATTCAGTCGACGTTCAAG
>JASLKL010000270.1 GCA_030747605.1 Verrucomicrobiota bacterium
TAAGATTTGGCTTAACAGGTAGACTTAAGGCGCCTTCTATTGATGAATTATGTTTTATTTTGGGTAAAGATAGATCACTTGCAAGGCTTAATAGTTTTAAGTCATTTATTAGCTAGGAAATGAGCAAAAAGCATTCGCTACCTATTTAATTTATATGTATAATATTTGCTAATAAAAACTAGTATTTTTATAATATGTCCCCATCGTCTAGAGGCCTAGGACACCGGGTTTTCATCTCGGCAACAGGGGTTCGACTCCCCTTGGGGATGTATACCGAGGCTTTACGTGAAAAATTCTACTAAACAAAAATCGTCAAAACAAAAATACTGCTCGTATTGTGCATCGTCAATATCTATAAAAATACCACACGATGATAATAGGGAAAGAGCAGTATGTAATAAATGTGGAGCCATATTTTATGATAATCCAAAATTAGTATCCGGATGCTTATTAACTTGGGAAGATAAAATTTTATTATGCAAAAGAGCTACTGAGCCAAGATTAGGATACTGGACATTACCAGCAGGGTTTTTGGAAAATAATGAAACAGTTGAA
>JASLKL010000271.1 GCA_030747605.1 Verrucomicrobiota bacterium
AGATTTTTTCCAACTAGCATTACTCAACAAATTTTCATCTGTATACCTTGAATTTTTTTTAGGCTGTTTTTAACCGATAAACTTAGAGCGTGAAACTATTCGGAAAATTTTTAGATCATTTTTTAAAAAATTATGACCCTTCAAAAAAAATAATAATTGTTTAAAAAAAAAGTGCCGAAAATCGCCATAACTCGTAAAAAAAATAAATTTCCTTGAAAAAAAAAAATAGTTTCACGCTCTCCGTATTATATATATGATTCATTCCCCCGGATATTAGCTAAATTGAATTAGCCATTCTTGTGGTATGCTAGTTGGAAAATTGTTTTTGGTAAAAAACCGCAAACTGAGATAATGGACAAAACGTTTACAAATTTGTATTGAATACCTATATATTTCCGAACTTTGTTTATCAATATCTCAGCAACGAATAAATATTTTCGCTAGCTTTAAAAAGCATTGGACAGCCCGTATCCAGGAGATTATGAAGCATTTAAAATCTCATTTGGCAATTTTTGACGTTTTTAGGGGGGGGGGGAACCACCTTAACCGTT
>JASLKL010000272.1 GCA_030747605.1 Verrucomicrobiota bacterium
ATAGATTTAAGGTTTTGGGCCCAGTCTCGTAAAGTTTGTTCATCGAATGCAGGGTTTTTCATGGCTTCCATTAGTGCATTTGCTCCCTCTTTAACGAGATCTTTTAAGTCTTCTGCGTTGTTGCCCTGTTCCTCTGCGGTACTTTTGATTTTTTCCTTTGTTTTAGTTTTTTCTAGAGTTTCATTATCCGATTTGGCCAATTCACGGGTATCCTCCGCTATATTTTCCTCGGTCCTTGAAACCTCTTCAAGATTTTGTAGGACTTCCTCCAGTTTCTGACGCACTATTTCTGCGTGGTCTTCTACGCCAAGGATGTGAAGTTGAATAGGAGAAGTGCGATTAGGTTCGCGTCCAGGCAAATGATCTGTAGCCCATACCTTTAGCTCGACAGTTGTATCTCGACTAATACCCAGCACCGCCGGGCTGAAATAAAAATCCGAGGCCATTTCTTTTTCTTGTGTCCCTTTGGCTGAAACCGTTAGAGATTCAATCGTTTTTGGAGCGGTTTCTTCTGTTTGTCCAAGTGCACGCCACTCAATTCCAGCAG
>JASLKL010000273.1 GCA_030747605.1 Verrucomicrobiota bacterium
AGGCAGGCCGTAGTCGATTGATGTGCAGGTTTGTCAAACTGCAGTGCGGCACTCCAATTAGGCATGCGAGTGCTCTAGAACGATAGTTTAAGCGCAATTTTTTTTTAAAAAAAAAAATGTTTTTTTTTTAAGAATATTTTAATTTTTTTTTAAAAAAAAAAATAAATAAAAAAAATATTTTAAAAAATATTAAAGAATATTAAAGAACGTTTTAAAGAATATTTAAAATATCTTTTTTAAAAGAAAAAATAATTTTAAATTTGTGTCAGTTGATGCATCAAAACAGTTTATGAAAGTTCTTAAAGGAATAACTGACCCTGAGAAAAAAAGAAAAATTATAGGAAAAGAATTTATAAAAACATTTGATAAATGTGCTGCCAAGTATAAAGATATAGAGTATCTTGCCCAAGGCACTTTATATCCAGATGTTATTGAAAGTGCGGGCACCAACCTAGACCCTAAGACTGGAGAGCGTGTAGCTGTGAAGATTAAAAGCCATCATAATGTTGGAGGTTTACCAAAGGATCTTCAATTTAAATTA
>JASLKL010000274.1:0-73 GCA_030747605.1 Verrucomicrobiota bacterium
TGTTTGTTTGTTTGTTTGTTTGTTTGTTTGTTTGTTTGTTTGTTTGTTTGTTTGTTTGTTTGTTTGTTTGGGC
>JASLKL010000275.1 GCA_030747605.1 Verrucomicrobiota bacterium
AAACAAGTCGCCGTTCTTATTCCCAATAGCACTTGCAACACTGTTGCCTGAAGTTTCGTCAAACGGGAAAAACCAGAATGGTTTGGATGCCAGAACTTCAATTCTTCCCTTTGGAATTTCGAATGAATAATCCCTTACACGTTCTGTACCGTTGCTTTCTTTATAGGATAATTCTATTGCGTGAATTCCTGGTGGAAGATAGTCCCCATGGTCATATACAACCGAGAGGCCGCTATCTGTACTGGTAACTGATGCATTAATTACTTCTCCATTGAGTTTTAATACAACAGATGATTTATCAACTGAATCATCTCCATTTATTATATCAAACTCGATAGTCTTTGACACATCGCCGGATGGATGTGCTCGGCTAATATAAGGTGCAGCTGCTCCGGCGCGATATGCTTTAATTGCATTCGGATCATCGGAATTTACCAGAATCTTTTTACCATCAGTGACGGAGAAAAACTCAATGTTGGCTCCGCCACCTGCTTCCCACCAAACAAGGCGGACAGGGTAGAGCCCAGCCTCTGGTA
>JASLKL010000276.1 GCA_030747605.1 Verrucomicrobiota bacterium
TTAGATTAGGCGTGTTTGGTGAGCTAACATTTATAACAAAAAAGTCGGCAAGATTTTTAAGTTGGTTAAATGAGTACAGATAATCCTCAGCTGCTTTTGCGAGAGGGGTAATCTTGGATTTTCCTAGGTTAATTCCAACTGGATGTGCTGGCCAGAGGTTGTCCTTGCGCAAGTCGCTAAGGCGTTTGGCTATGGAATCAGCTCCGGGGTTATTGAAGCCCATCCTGTTAATTAGTGCCTTATCTTCTACTACTCGAAACATCCGAGGTTTTGGATTGCCGGATTGTTTATGCTGGGTGACACCTCCAAGTTCGCTGAAACCAAAGCCTAGCGCCTCCCACATTGGTACTGCCTCTCCTCCTTTGTCCATCCCAGCTGCGAGGCCAATAGGGTTTGGAAAATTCAGGCCAAATAACTCGACTGGCAGACTCGGGCCTTTGAAGAAGCATTGCGAGAGCTTGGGTGCCCAGCGTCGTCGTGCAGCCCAACGGAGTTGGTTAATAACAATGTTGTGCGCATCCTCGGACTCACGCTT
>JASLKL010000277.1 GCA_030747605.1 Verrucomicrobiota bacterium
TCCAGATACCTTACAAAAGCGTTTTTGTGCCCAGGAGCATGTCTGGATGCAGGCTGGTCCATTCTGAATGTCTTGTAAGTTGCAATTGGTATGGATACCTAATACATTGACATTTTCTGAATCATATTTAAAACAAATATGACGGAAATATGGAAATGTGGACTTGCACCCCACCCCCCCTCGGAGGGTGGGGATCCTGGGGTATAGGGGGGTGAGCATAATACAAACGAATTGTCATCCTAGGTGGGGTATTACGAAAACAAATTTGGAACGTTCTGAGACTTGCTCACTGGAGACCACCCAAAATTGAAAAATACAAAGCCTTGATTTCTGAACTTTTGAATGTTGACCAATATTTATCAATAGTTAGAATCTCTTCCCGGGTGGTTGGGAAGGTGTCAAATAATAGATCAAAAAACACAAAAACAACCGGTACAAGTTTGGATCACATACTTGGTGCTATGTGCCCCACCCTACTGGGAAGGTGTCAGGGTGGTTTCTTTCACTTTCGCAGCAGCTTTCCCAATTTCTGTTT
>JASLKL010000278.1 GCA_030747605.1 Verrucomicrobiota bacterium
AATCTTCAGGACATTTCCAATCATCTCGCGAAATCCCCACGATCGTATCTATAAAACTCCGTCCGCGGGGGAGCTCCAAAGTTGACCATCTCCGGAAAATCTCTAATTTTCGAAATTTTGACCTTGTACCACTAAAATTTTTAATTTTTAAACCAAATAAGCGCCAAATGGTGCGTAACTAAATTGCCTATGCCATAATTTGTCATTTGACTACTTTTTAATATCATTAATATTGGGTCAAACAACACCCTTCCACCTACCTTACCCCAAAAAAGTTCGGATAGCGAATTTCACGAATTCTCACGGAAGGAATAGTGAAAATATCAATTAATAAAATTTTTACAAGTAAAAAACGGAGGTACAGTTTAATTGTAAAGTACATAGATTTTTTTAATGAAATTGAAAAAAATTAATTTCCCCCAAAAAAACTCAAAAATGTTAAATTTTCACAAATTTACAAAAAAATAGATACATTACTGTTTCTCTATTTAATTTACGTGATAACATAAACATAATATGTCCAGAATAGATTG
>JASLKL010000279.1 GCA_030747605.1 Verrucomicrobiota bacterium
TTTGTTTATTTTGTCGTTGGTTTGCTTGCCTGTCTGACTGCTTGTTTGCTTGGCTGTCTGCGTGCCTACCTGTCTGCCTGCCCGTCTTTTTGCTTTGTTTTTTGTTATTGGTTTTTTATTTTGTTTTTTGGTTTGTTTGTTTGTTTGTTCGTTTGTTTGTTTGTTTGCCTGGTTGCCCGCCTGCCCGCCCGCCCGCTCGCCTGCCCGCCAGCCTTTCTGTCTGCCAGCCAGCCTGCCAGCCTGCATGCCTTTTTTTTCTTTTTTTTCTGTGTCTGATGCTGCCTGCCTGCCTGCCTGCCTGCCTGCCTGTCTGTCTTTTGTTTTTTGGTTTTTGGTTTTTGGTTTTTTAGTTTGTTCGTTTGTTCGTTTGTTTGGTTGTTGTTTGTTTGTTTGTTTGCCTACCTGCCTGTCTGTCTGCCCCGGTGAATGCCTGTCTGCCTGCCTGCCTGCCTGCCTGCCTGCCTGCCTGCCTGTCTTGTTGCTTTGTTTTTTGTTAGTGGTTTTTTGTTTTGTTTTTTGGTTTGTT
>JASLKL010000027.1 GCA_030747605.1 Verrucomicrobiota bacterium
AAGGACAAACAAAATATACATAAACGACGAACTTAATAACTTAGCAAAAGATAATACATGAATAACCCTCAGTATCGAAGGCACTGATCTGGTTTATACCGCATTCGCCGGCCGTTATATTACGCCAAAAGGAGTCTATCCCCTGTCCAACAGGAGAAACAACACCGACGCCGGTGACGACTATACGCTTTCGTGATGGGGCTGCCATGAAACAAAACAGAACAGCTTGATAAAAAATTTAGTCAAGCCGCCTGAAAAATCAAACAGCTTTTAAGTTTGTGTGTCTTCAACAAACTTGGCGACATCTCCAACGGTTTGTAGCTTTTCAGCTTCCTCGTCAGGTATTTCGGTTCCAAATTCTTCCTCTAGTGCCATGACCAGTTCGACTATGTCGAGCGAGTCTGCTCCTAAGTCCTCAATGAACTTAGCTTCGGGTTTGATTTGGTCCGCATTCACGCCGAGTTGTTCGACAATGATATCCTTTATTCGATCTGCTATTGATTTATCAGACATAAGCCGTCTTAACGTTCGCGGGTTCTTTAAGAACGTGAGGGGCCTCCGTCAAGCTCCTAATGACATTTTTTTAATTACATTACCATGCCACCGTCAACAGTAAGGATCTGACCGGTCATATAATTTGTGGATTCCATTGCAAGAAATATAGCCGCATTGGCAATATCTTCTGGGGATCCAAAACGAGCCATCGGTACTCGATCTATAATTGAGCCGCGCACTTTTTCATCTAGTACAGCAGTCATATCGGTTTCAATAAAGCCTGGGGCAATGGCGTTTGCCGTAATTCCACGTGGAGCTAGTTCCTTTGCTACAGACTTAGTAAATCCTAATAACGCTGCCTTACTGGCAGCATAATTACTTTGACCAGCGTTGCCGACCAGCCCGATTACTGAGGCGATATTAATGATGCGCCCGCTGCGTTGTTTCATGAACGTTCTGGTAAAAGCTTTGGTGAAATTGAAGGCGCCTTTTAGATTGGTATTGAGCACGGTATCCCATTCTTCCTCACTCATTCGCATTAATAGATTATCGCGGGTGATACCTGCGTTATTGACGAGGATGTCTAGTTTGCCTGTTGCTTCTAGAATAGATTTTGCAGAGGCTTCTACAGCACTGGTGTCGGAGACATCGACGGCAAAAGCCCATGCCTTTTGTCCTAACGCTTCAATCTCCGTTGCAACCCTGGAAGCATTTTCTTCGGTGCGAGACACGCAAACCACATTGGCTCCCATTTTTGCATAGGCTATGGCCACAGCCCGTCCGATTCCGCGACCAGCTCCTGTGACGACGGCTACTTTGTCATTTAACAAACTCATAAACTAAGGACATTTGGTTGGCCAATCGGTATGTTTGTCAATCCATGAATGCCAATCGGCATGTTAATAGATAGGCAGGGGAGCTCAAAAATTATTAGCGACCAAAGTATTCAACCCTCAGTTTGGCTGGATCGCTTTCGCCGATCTGAAGCCAAGTGGCGTTCTTATAGAGAATAGATCTAGGGGGTTGGAATTCTATTTTTAGCCTTTGACGTTGTTGTTCGAGTTCTTCAATTGAAAGAATGTCGAGTGCTACCGGATCAGTACTAAATCGTAGTTGGCCAAGTGGTTCAGTGTAGTGCAGTAGGGCTTTGCTTTGGCCAAGGTACTGAAAGTATAGGGCATCTGTGATGCATAGTGCGATTTTGTCTCCGATGTGGCGCTTTTGTTCTTTGTCTTCTAGTGCGATTATGTTTGGTATTGATTCAACAAGGATGGCGTTCGATATGCCGAATCGCCGGTTATTGTCTACTGAGCCACGGGTAAGTCCTACAAGATGACCAGATACACCCACTTTATTATGATTAATTAATGGCTGAATACTGATGATACGAGTCAATTCTTGGCTGATTAATCGTGAAAGATATGATTTGCGGCTGGTAATTTCTTCTCCGCTTTTAAATTCTTCATCTCCTGTGATGAGAGTGCCAACAATAGGCGAATCATAAACTACTGACTTATCCCATCCAGCATCCTTGCTTCCTGTTATCCGGATATTATGTCGCTTGGCTAAGTTGTTAAATCCAGCTGTGTGAAGATCCTTGAGTGAAGCATCCCAAATAACTATATGATCAGATGGAACTTGGGCTTTGAGTAACCCTTTTACTACAGAATCTACTACTTCTATACGAGTTCCTCCTATCTTCCCAGGAACTGCATTAACCTTAATTCCTATTGTATCTTTAGGGCTTACTAATGAAAGCCAGGCGGAATTAATGTCTGGCTTTTTGGTAAGCTGTAGCAGTCCTTCCGTTATCATTTCAGCCACGGCTTTGTTATCGATTTTCCAGCGTTTAGCCGAGGTGTTGTCTTTAACTACAATGATATTTGGTTTACTTGCTGTTTTCGCAGCTTCATTGGCTGTGCTTTCTTTATTGTATCCAGCCACATGCGTAATAGTGAACCACATGGGAAAACAAGCTAGCCAACGCAAAAATATGCGGGAAATGTAGCAAAGATTGAACATGTCAAACATTTGGTAGGGAGAGTGGATCCCTTGACTCGCGGCACCAGCAATGCTACCACCAGTGGCCATGCAGACCACCAAAAAACCGGCCTATAAGTTTGTTGATCAAGGGATCGCTTTGTGCCTGTTTGTTCTTCTGGCCGGCTGCACCCCGCCGGAGAAAACATCCCTTGAAAATGGGAGCCAGCTTCTTAAGGACGGTAAGCCAGAAAAAGCTTTGATAGAGCTTGATAGGGCTTTTGATTTTATTAGTAATAACGAAGAGCTTAAGCGAAACCCAAAGATTATGGGGCATCTCCATAACCAGATTGGTTTTGCTCATCAGGCGTTATTTAGTGCCACTAATAGTAAAACTAACCATTATTCTTTGGCTAGGCAGGCTTACTTATTCACCATAACTAATTCTAGCACTCCGCCGGTTCTTAAGCAGAACGCCCATCTCAATCTCGCATGGCTATATTTGGAACGCTATGATTGGAGAGATAACCTCTCTGCATTTCGTGAAAACGCCAAAAGGGCGGCTGATGAATTTGAGAAGCTTAGGGTTAGTGTTACGGATGAGAAGTTCAATTATTGGTTTGAAAAAGGCACCATAGAATCGCTTGCCGGGCGATTTTCTTCTGCGAGGGAAAGTTTCAAAAAAATAGGCGATCAAGATGCTAGAGCATTGAATGGATTGGGTGTTTTGGCTGCCAAAATTGATGGGCGTTATGAGGCGGCGATCGGATATTTTGAAGGAGCTATTGAAGCAGATACAAAAAATCCTGAGTCCTACCTTCACTTGGCTATTTCGAGGCAGGCACTTGGGCAATATCAGGAAGCATTAGATGCTTATAAAACCTATCTAAGTATTGCTCCAGAATCTTCTAAAAAAAAGGTTCAAGTTAATGGCCTTGTGGAAGGCCTTGAGGCTTACCTTAAGCCCGAGCCAAAAGAGGAGCCTATATTGGAATCTGTTCCGGAGAAATCAGAGCAGGTGACTAAGGTTGAAGCTAAGCCAAAAGAAAAGATTGATTCAGAGGAAGTTATTGAGAAGAAGCCAGAGGAAGTAGTTGCCTCGGCTGATCCGCAGGAGGTTACTGAGCCTTCTAATGAAGAGCAGGGTGAGATTGTTGTTATTGAGCCTCCTGTTGAGGAGGAAGTAGTTGCCTCGGCTGATCCGCAGGAGGTTACTGAGCCTTCTAATGAAGAGCAGGGTGAGATTGTTGTTATTGAGCCTCCTGTTGAGGAGGAAATAGTTGAGGTTGTACCATCTGATCCAAAAGTATCATTACCTGTGCCTGAAGTTAAACTACCAGATAAGAACTTAGAAGATAAGGAACAGTTAGGATCATTAAATAAAGAACCTAAACCTGAGGTTGTTGATGCTGATTCAAAAGAATCGTCTGAAGCGGAAAAACCAAAGAAAAAATGGACTGATAGATTGAACCCAGTACGATGGTTTGACAAAGAATCTAAACCTGAGGCTGTTGTTGGTACTGATTCAGAAGAATCGTCTGAAGCGGAAAAACCAAAGAAAAAATGGACTGATAGATTGAATCCAGTGCGATGGTTTGACGGAGGTGAAAAGAAAAAAGCTAATGAACAGCTGACCTGGAAATCCCGAACACCTCTTCCTGAGTTGCCGGCAATAAAGCCCCCAGCGGCGGCTTCTACTAACGAGGTTCGAGTCGCAAGTTTGCTTCCTACGGCCGTGGCGTATCCCAGATATACTTATCTTCATCCAGCTCTGCCTAAAGCTGGTGATCGGCAGGTGGCTAAGACTTATTTAGACGACGGTTCAAAGGCTCAAAAAAGTAAGGAATGGCAGCGTGCAAAGGCTGCCTATTTGGAGGCTGTAAAGGCTGATCCTGCTTGGTTTGAAGCTCGTTTTAAGTTAGGTCAAGCATCCTATTATACTGGTGAAACAAGTTTGGCATTGCAGTCTTTTGAGAATGCGCTTTCGATTGACCCTAACGACGGCCCGGCCCGTTTCAATTTCGCTATGTCTTTAGTGCAGGGAAATTATTATGCCGAAGCAGCGAGTGAGTTAGAAACGTTTCTTCAGTTTGATCCAAACAGTATTCAAGGTCACCTGGAAGCTGGCAAACTATATGCTGAAAAACTTCGAGATATAGAGAAGGCTTCAATTCACTATAAGCGTGCTATTGGCTTGAACCCTGAGCATCCAGAGGCGGTTAATATGCGATATTGGCTAATTCGTAATAAGGCGAATTAATTTTTTACCTGCTTTGCCCGTTATTCCACAGGCCACTATTGAGCAGATTCGCAATGCAAGTGACATCGTAGATATTATTGGTTCATATGTTCCGCTCAAGAGGGCGGGTACAAATTTTTTGGGCCTTTGTCCATTTCATAAGGAGAAGACTCCTAGCTTCAATGTAAATCCTTCTAAGCAAATTTTTCACTGCTTTGGCTGCCATAAAGGAGGTGATGTTTTTACTTTCATTCGTGAGTTTGAAAATCTTAATTTTCTTGAGAGCGTACAGCGATTGGCTGAACGAGCTCGAATCTCGATTGATTTTGAAATGACTCCTGGTCAGCGCGAAGAGGGGTCGTTGAAGGAGAAATTAAGAACGATCCATGAACAGGTGGCGAAGCATTGGGAGATGACTCTTGCCAATGATGCAAGCGCACAGATTGCACGTGATTATTTAGCCAAACGAGGAGTTAGTGAGGAGGCTGTAAAACGCTTTCGTATGGGTTACGCTCCTGACAAGTGGGATAATATATTAAACTGGGCCAAATCTAAAAAGCACGATACTAAACTATTAGAGAAAGGCGGGCTGGTAATAGCTGGAGACAAAGGGCACTACGATCGTTTTCGTGGGAGGTTGATTTTTCCTATCTGTGATGAGCAGGGCCGAGTTGTTGGTTTCAGTGGTAGAGTTTTGTCGACTGAACAAAAAGGTGGTAAGTATATCAATTCTCCAGAGACTCCAATATTCAGTAAAAGCCGTATAATCTATGGATTGGATAAAGCCAAGCGCCCTATTCTTGATACCAAGTCGTCGATAGTATGTGAGGGGCAGCTTGACACTATCGCTTGTCATCTTGCTGGTATTGAAAATTCTGTCGCACCACAGGGCACCGCATTGACCGCTGATCACGCTCGTATCCTCAAGCGTTATGCTGAGGAAGTGGTGTTATGTTTCGACTCTGATTCGGCAGGGCAGCAGGCTGCATTGCGTTCTCTCGATGACTTGCTTTCCAGTGGTTTAGCAATCCGTGTGGCAGTTATCCCAAAGCCGCACGATCCGGATAGTTTTATTCGTGAAAATGGCGTTGAGGCCTTTCGTCATTTAATTGATGAAGCTCCCGGTTTTTTCGATTTTCTATTAAGTTACTTATGCCAAATTCATGATGCTGACTCCGATCGTGGTCGAGTCAATATTGTGCAGGCAATGCGCGAGGCTGTGCAGAAAACAGATAATCCGGTGCTGATAGATACCTATGCACAGAAGCTTAGTCACCGTCTGGGGGTTGCAGTTGATGCTGTACGAGCTGAATTCGCCAAGCGGAAGCAAAAATTTCAACGGGTTTCTTCCGTTCAGGAAGAGAAGCAGGTTCCAGTGTTGGAAGAGAAGCCAATGGCAAAACCTAATTCTGTCGATTTTTGGTTACTTAAATTGGCTTTAACTGGAGAGTCGCCAACAGATTGGCTAGAATCTCGTCTCGATTTACAATGGGTGACTCATGACGGGATACGGGAAATTCTTCATCAAAAGTTTGCTTTATTTTCAGAAAATAATAGTGCCACTTTTCCAGACTTACTTGGTGTTTTGCCATCGGAGCCTCATAAGAAATTAGCTACCGAAGCAGTTGCGGACGGTAGAACAATTCCTAATCCTGCCCGGCAGTTGAATGATATTGTTCTGCGATTGCGCAATCAGTTTATCGACTCCCGATTAAGTGAGATTCAGCGCGAATTAGTCTCGAGTGCAGCCGATGAATCTCGGTGGCCTGAATTAATTACCGAGCGCGACGAGTTAAAAAAACTTATGCGCGATCCTCTTGAACCATTGGCCGGCACCTAAGCCAAGTGCTGACCTGGTTTCACTTTAATCCAAGCTGGCGCGAAAAATAGACGTACTCAAGAGCATAACGCTTGGCATGCTGCTTGAGGTTAGCCCCGGCAGAATGGCCGCCTTCAGTGTTTTCGAAATATAAAACTTCATGACCTTGTTTACGCATGCGCGCTACCATTTTTCGGGCGTGACCTGGGTGAACCCGGTCATCTTTTGTTGAAGTCTCGATAAATACCTTTGGATATTGCCGATCAGGGAAAACATTTTGGTAGGGGGAGTAACGGAGGATAGCTTTACGCATTTCAGGATCTTCAGGGTCCCCATATTCTGCGGCCCAGCTAGCCCCAGCTAGTAGCTTTGTATAACGCAGCATATCTAGCAATGGTACTCGACAGACAACTCCATTCATTAGATCTGGTCGTTGTGTGAAAATTGCGCCTACTAGCAGACCTCCATTACTACCACCAGAAATGCCTAAGTGTTTAGGAGAGGTTATTCCGCGTTTGTTTAAATCTTCTGCGACTGCAATAAAGTCGTCGTAGGCGCGTTGACGCTTGGTTTTTAGTGCAGCTTTATGCCAGCGAGGGCCGAATTCTCCGCCGCCGCGAATGTTTGCAACTGCGTAGGCTCCACCACGTTCGAGCCAAAGTTTTCCAATTGTCGCTGAGTAGCTTGGCTTAAGCGAAATCTCGAACCCTCCATAACCATATAGGATTGTTGGAGTGTTGCTGTCAGGTTTGATGTCTTTCCTATGAATAACGAAATAAGGCACCTGCGTTCCGTCAGCACTTTTTGTCATGTGCTGATTCACTTTTAGTTCGCTTGCATTGAATTTAGATGGCAGTGACTTAAGAATGGTAAGTTTTTCTTTAAGGGAGTCAAATTCGCTTAATCTGTCGGGTGTAATATAATCCTCATAGTTAACAAATATAGTGTCCGAGTGAATGTTGGCTGATGATATTGAAACAGTTCCATTTTTTGGCAATGGCACTGGATCTGAACTCCATTTGCTGCTTTTGGTATCGACTTTAAATCGAAGAATCAGACCTTTCACATTTTGTAGAAGTGTGATGTAAAGGCCGCTTCGTGAAAAGGTAACGCCCTCAATGCTGGTTTGTTTATTTGGTGTAATAATTGTTTCAATCACTGGCAGCTTGCCTGTTGACTGAAACATTGCAGCGTTTATGGCTAGTAGTGCTCCTTGTGCATGGGTTTTACCGTTAACCTCCCAAGCTTCGCGCAGAGTGAAAAGAAGTCGACCGGAATAAAAACCGACCAAGTCTGCTGAATCTTGTAGGGGTAATCGTATAAGTTTTCCGTTTGTACCGATGAGGTGATATGCACCGGTGAAAAATGTCAGTGACTGTTCTACTAGGGCCAGTGTTTCTTCTCCTGAATCCATTACTCGTGGCCATATGCCAATGTCCTTATATTGTCCTTCGAATATTACTTTAGCTTTATCTAAAGGTTTACCGCGTTTCCAAAGTTTTACTATACGAGGGTAGCCAGACTCTGTTAACGAATTTTCCCCCCAGTCTGTGCCAATCAAAAGTGTGTTGCGGTCGAGCCAGGCAACCCCGGATTTTGCCTCAGGTATTTCGAATCCATCCTCAACAAAGTGTTTAGTTATTGCATCGAATTCACGATATACAGAAGCATCAGTGCCGCCACGAGAAAGTTTAATAAGGCAGCGCTCATAGTTGGGAGTTAGCCATGAAGTTCCCTTATAAACCCAGTTTTCTTTCTCAGCTTTGGCGAGTTCATCAATACTTAGTACGGTTTCCCATTCAGGTGTAATGGATCGATAGGATTCGAGTGAAGTTCGACGGATAATACCTCGTATATTTTTGGAATCTTGCCAGAAGTTATATACGAATTTGCCTCGTATTGATCCGTATGGAATACGGTCTTTCGCATTAAGTAGTGACTCTGCTTGCGAGAGAAATTTTTCGTAGCGATCGTCCGATTGGAGTTCGTCGAAGCATTCCTTATTACGGGCGTGTACCCATTCTAGAGCCTGTTTGCCTTCAATATCTTCGAGCCACAGAAACGGGTCATCTGGATTTTGCGAACGTTCGGAATCTCCATTAACTAGATTTACATTCGCCATGACCAGTACATAAAAAAGCAAGATCCAAGTCTTCATTGCTGCGCTATACGCTATCTTTTTAATTAATTTAAAACAATCAACAGCTTTTTGAAAAAGCTACTTTTTTTCCAAGTCTTTTCGAGGAAAGAGTGGGGTGGGTTTATTACAAGTGTGACCTTTGGGCAATCCGCCCCATTTTGCTTGGCTGAAATCATTAGGTAGTGTTTCGACACCGACTTGTTTAAAGATTTTCTCCGCAGTTTCAGGCATAACTGGCCAGATAAGCACAGCAAGAATGCGACACACTTCGGCAAGGTTATATAGTACTTCGTTCAGCCTGTTTGCTTTATCTTCCTGCTTGGCTAGCTTGAATGGTGCTGTCTGCTCGACATATTGATTGGCACGGTCAACTAATCCCCAGATGCTTACTAGGGCTGCTTGGATTTGATGTGCTTCATAATTTTTTCGTGTTTCAGCGATCCATTTTTCGGCATCAGCTGCAAGCTCGTCTGATTCTATCTCAAGAGCGCCATCCCGATAACGATTGAGCATGGAGAGTGAACGGTTAACTAGATTACCTAAGCCATTTGCAAGCTCGGCAGAATAGCGGGCTGCAAAACTTTCGTCTGTCCAGTTTCCATCTGGGCCAATATCTAGTTCTCTTACAACATAATAGCGAAATGCATCTACACTCCATTCGTTAATAACATCGATTGGATTGACTACATTGCCTGTTGTCTTACTCATTTTTTGGCCATCTTTTTGCCACCAGCCGTGAACGAGGACTTGTTTGGGTAGTGCAAGTTCCATGGCTTTGAGCATTATCGGCCAGTAGACGGCGTGAAATTTCAGTATGTCTTTACCAATGACATGAATATCAGCTGGCCATAAAGAGACTGTTTCTGGCTGGGATTTGAGTCCAATCGGTCCGGCCACGGCGCTATCACCTAGTGACGCTGGAATGCTTGCATAGTTACTTAGTGCATCAAACCATACATAGGTTACGTACTCCTCATCGAATGGAAGTGTGATTCCCCATTCGAGTCGTGACTTGGGTCTAGAGATGCATAGATCTTCTAAGGTGTTGTTCTTTAGAAAACCAAGCACTTCGTTGCGCCGGGTTTCCGGTTGAACGAATTCTGGGTTATCCTCGATATGGTCGATAAGCCATTGTTGATGCTCGCTCAGTCTAAAATAGTAGTTGTTTTCTATTAACTCACTTACTTCGCCATAGATCGGGTCAAATGTTCCATCCTCGCGTCGATCTTTATCGGTTAAGAATGTTTCTTGTCGAGCTGAGTAAAATCCGCGGTATTCAGCCTGATAAAATTGATCATTTTTGTGGAGTTTTTGTAGCACTGCTTGCACGAAGTTCTTATGCCTTTCTGAAGAAGTGCGAACGAATTCAGCATTTGATAGATTAAGGGTTTCAGCAAACTTTTCCCATATATCAGCGAACTCATCACAATATATCTGGGGGTCCTTCCCTTCGGCATTTGCTGCAGACTGGACTTTTTGGCCATGTTCATCCAGGCCAGTAAGATAAAATACATCTTGCCCGAGACTTCGATGCGTTCGAGCTATAATATCAGTGATAACTTTCTCGTAGGCGTGTCCGAGGTGGGGCTCGCCGTTGACATAGTCAATGGCGGTGGTCAGGTAAAACCTTTTACTCATCCGCGGTGCAGTATGCGCTCTTAGCCAAGCTCTTGGCAATCTTAGGGTGAACTGAGTAGTAAGCCTAATTTCGGCTATAGAGGATTATTGGCCGGGTTGTGGTTCCGGGGCAGGTCCTTGAATAGGCCCTTGAACAGGCCTCTGAGGAGTAAAGGGCTCAAGATCTTTCCCGTAATCTTCTGGCAGTTTAAGCGCGAGTCGAAGTTGCTCTAGCATAACAGGGTTCAGAGGGGCGTTTGGTCGAAAGAAATCCTCCAATACTTGACGTTCGAGTTGATCAAATGGTGGTAGCCCAACTCGATTTGTACTTATACCAATGGCTTTTTGGAATCGGTTGTGAAACTGGATGGCCAGAGATTTGTGCCCCACAAAACGATCATCATCACCTATGGCAGCATAAGTGAATGCCTGTGTAAGCATTCCCATGATAACCGATTTAGTCTGGTTATGATCAGTTTCGCCAGCATCTTCCTGTACGCGCGAGACACAATATTCATCAAGACTCAGTCCTGGTACGGGTATTGACTGGGGATATTGTTCTACCATGATATTGTACCACTTAGCAGCTTCCTTCATGCGATTGTGAAGGTAGAGGAAGTAGACGGCATTGCGCAGAAAGTTTTTATGACCAGTACTTATATGTTCTGCCATCTTGGTATCCGTGTTTGAAGCTTGGCCCGTTTCACGTTCTCCTTCCATTTGTGTTTCGTAGGCCTCATTAACTCGTCCAACAAGATCACCATTATATCCGTAATTAAAGTTTGGGGGGGATGAGATTAAGCGTCCCTGCATATAGGCTTGTTGGAAGGACTGATAAATGATGCGTCGCAGTTTTGTGAAGTCTCCACCAGCGGCTTCAACTTCCTCTAGGTTGAGTACGCCATCTGGTTTTCCATCCTTACCTGTTACATCAAATCGATCGGTAACATCGTTAATTCCCTGTTGAGCCCAATAAATGGCATGTGCATCTTGAAGGCGCCATTCGAGTGGGCCCCATTGATCGTCCACTTTTTTCATCTCTTCGGGATACATTTTAAACTCGTTTATGAGTCGTAAGCGTCTTGCTTCGGCTTCTGAACCTTTAGGGGGCTCTATCAAGTCAATGTAACCGTCACGCTTGTCACCAAGTACGCTTATCATGTCTTTACACCATGCCTCTTTATAGAATCGGTGAGCATCATCTAGGTTGTGACCTACCTTGTGCTGAAAATGCCAAGCCAGTTCATGATATAGATGAGCGCTGTGAGGGTTGTATTTTAGGCCCTGGTCCCGGATTAGCTCTATGCCGCGCTTGACCCAGTGCCATCTTACCTCTGGTGTTTCTATGCCATCAAACTTTACTGAGATATTGTAGGACATATTCCATGCTGTCACTCGCCAGACGTGGTCAGCATAAGGTTGTAGCTTAGTAATCCAGTCTCCTAGCTGAGCCATCTCGAAGAACTTTCCATCTTCTTGCATCTGCATGGCGCGTACCCAGAGAACGTTTGCTATCAAACCTCGAAAACCTCCTAGTACTACAGTCGTAAAAGCTAGAGTTGGTGGCAGATTCTCAATTGGCTCAGTGTGAGTTAGATTATTTTCTCGGCGAAAATTATTCATCCTACTTTGCCCGAAAAACACACTTAAAAGGCATACTGTTGCCAGAGATAAGAGGATGAACTTGTATGGTTTGCCTTGGATTTTCATTTATTTAGTTCATCGAGGCCGTCGGATTAGGCAATGCAAGTTCCTTACGATTGAACATGAATGATCCAAATGCCGAAATCAACCCTGACATGAAGAGGATGATTCCTGTGAAGGCCCAAAGTAGGGATGACCACGTTATTGTTCGCCCAGAGCTTAAATTATCAACCGGCGAGTAATCCCAAACTGAATTGGTTACCCAAAGGATGCCTTTTGACATAAAAATTGCTATATCGTCCAGTACAGATGGGGCTAACTTTTTGCCAGTCTCGTGGTTTATTCCTGATATGCCTTTCTCTTCGACGATCTGCTCAAGTGTTCCAGTGGAAGCGGAAATTAGTAGGATCCCAATCGACATAAATGCTGCCACTGGGAAAGCAAGAAAGCTTGAAGCCATCAAGCCGATTGCAGATATAAGTCCCAGCCAGAAATAAATGATCAAAAGACCACGAAATAGATTTAATCCAAATCCACCATCGTGGTACAGGATAGACGGGCCGTCTTTATTTAAGAACACAATGGGTTTGTCGTTAAGATTGAAGAAATTGACTACTACTCGGCCATGATTGGGGCCTTCCTGGTCCGGGACTATCCCTCCATCAAGATTTAATTCCAGTTCATGGAAAACACTTGATCCAACAGTTATCTGTTTTGGCTGTTCATTAGGAGGCCAGTGTTTGCCAGTTCCAGCGCCAACGGTCCATGTACAAAGATGTGATTTTGGATCATATTCATCGCCGGCGTTAAATTTATACCTGAGGTAGATTGGTCGTTTGTTTATTTCATCTACTTTGTTGGTGTCGATTTGAAAAACCCATTGGTAATTTTGCCCAGGCAGAATTATTTCTGTGGTGCCTTTATACATTTGGATGGCTTGATGTTCCAATTCCTCGACATCCTTGATTACTTCTGGGTTCTTTTCTGCTTGTTCCACCAAACTTATGTAATCTTGTCCTCGAAGTGATAAAATGTGCTCTGGATTGGTGACACTCATCCTTAAAGCTTGTTCACTAGGTGTGTATTGGCTCTTGCCTAAGGCTACCAATTTGCAATAAGCGTAAGCCCGTGCCCGGTTGAGCCTGAGATCCAATTCTGGAAGATTGACTTCGCTGCGAGAGACGAGGACTTCGTTTCGTAACTTATCTTGTTCCGAAGAGCTTAATTCGTCTGAGCTAGATCGGTTTTCGATAAGAAAATAAATTGCCAACCCTGTGGGAATAAGAAGTGCTGCGTTGAGCAACATGATTCCTAACCACTTACCAAACCAAATTTGCCAGCGCGCGATCGGCTTAACCGCAACCATTTGTATTACATTGTCTTCAATCTCGCGAGCCAGTGTGCCACATCCCATCCAGAGAGATGAAATGCCGAGTAGAGCAGTTGTAGCGCCAAGGGTGTAAGTAAGTACTAATTGGACCATCCCCTTAGCGGTGCCATCGCTCTTTATCATTAATGGCAATCCAAAGACAATGATCAGCAATGAAATAGCCATAGCTACAACAAACCGGTACCGCACGGCGGCTTTAAAAGTTTGTTTTGCAATAGCCCACATGGTGTTTGGTTTTAGCTTAGTCGCCTAACAATCCACTTAATTTATCGTTGGCCTTGTCGAGGTCTTCCTCTTTTTTCGGAGTGACTGTTGAGGGTGGGGCA
The DNA here is from genome assembly GCA_030747605.1 of Verrucomicrobiota bacterium. Lineage (GTDB taxonomy): Bacteria > Verrucomicrobiota > Verrucomicrobiia > Limisphaerales > UBA1096 > UBA1096. The sequence goes on from JASLKL010000027.1 coordinate 13,651, forward strand.
GGATCGGTTTCTGTTCTCGATAAGTCAGCCAATTTATCTTCTCCGACCGTCTCTGATTTGCGTTGTGGCTTTGACGTTTGTTTAATTGTCGGTTCCTCGTTGCGCGTCAGATGGTCGAGCGCGCGGTCTGTCTTGTTTTGGCTGGTATCTCCGCGAAGATAGTCTGCCACCTGATGCCCAGAGGTAGCTCCGGAAGTTTCAGATTCCCTCTGCCGTGCTTGTTCGACAATATTTAGGAATAAACTCTCAAGATTTTCGGTAGGATTATCCACGTGTACTTCCTGAGACTGAGTATCTTCGCGAATAAGTGTTAGTACTTTATCCATAGTCTCTCTCGAGAGAGCAGGGGATGTTATCCGTGTGGCGTTACGATTGGATAATAACTCTTTCATTGTTCCAATCGCCTGCACTTTGCCTCCATAAAGAATCATGGCTCGATCACATACATCCTCAACATCGGAGAGTAAATGGCTTGAGAGGATGACTGTCTTGCCTCGTTCGGCTAGTGTCAGAATCAAATCTTTAATTTCACGGCAGCCGATAGGGTCTAGACCGGAAGTTGGTTCATCGAGGATGACTAAGTCTGGATCATTTATTAGAGCTTGAGCTAAACCAATACGGCGCTGCATGCCTTTTGAGAATTCTCCAACATGCCTACGTCGAGCGTTCTCTAAACCGACCATCTGAATCAATTGTTCTGCGCGTTCTCTCCGTTCCTTTGATTCAATATGAAAGAGGCTCCCAAAAAAATCGACTGTCTCTTCTGAATTTAAATACCGGTAAAGATAGGATTCTTCTGGCAGATATCCAAGGCGGGCTTTGGTCTGAACGTGTCGAGGAGAATGCCCAAAAACACTGATGCGACCTTTTGATGGGTAAAGAAGCCCTAGGAGCATTTTAACAGTGGTAGATTTACCTGATCCGTTGGGGCCTAGCAGGCCAAAGACTTCGCCTCGCTTGACTTCGAAATCAATGCCTGACACGGCACGGGCTTTGGGTCGGCCCCAAAAGTCCTTAAAAACTTTGGTGAGACCTTGAGCTGAGATGACCGTTTCTGTTGGGTTCATGTTACTAAATCGCTTTAAAAAGCGAATGCCTGTTACGCTGTCTGTGGTGAGGGATTAGCGGTAGGTATAGAGTCTTCCTTATCAATATTTGCATCAAAAGCTTCAAGCTCCTCGCCTTGGCGAACCAATCGAGCACTGTTGAAAACTACAATTAATGAACCTGCATTATGGAGGATTGCTGCAACTATTGGATTAATTACCCCGTAGCTGGCTCCAATCATACCACCGATAATAAAGAGGATGCCAAAAAGAAAATTCTGATTGATCACTGTGCGTGTTTGTCGAGAAAGGCGTACAAGAAATGGCAGTCTTCGCAGATCGCTATTCATAAGTGCAATTGTAGCACTTTGGATGGCAACTTCACTTCCGGCTGCACCCATTGCCACTCCCATGTCTCCTGCAGCAAGTGCTGGTGCATCGTTGACGCCATCACCAATTACTGCAACACGATAGCCACGTTTTTTAAGGTCGCTTACGTAGTCAACTTTGTTTTGAGGAAGACATTCAGCAACGACTTCAGCACAGCCAATTTCCGCGGCTACACGAGAAGCTACAGGTTTGCGATCGCCAGAAACCATGGCTATACGTTGAACACCGGAATTGAGTAAGTCAGCCAGGGCATCTTTAGCCTCATCTCTTGTTGCATCTTGAAGACCAATCCATCCTATGAAGACGCCTTCCTTAGCTACATATAGTAAGCTGTATCCTTCTGCTTCTTTTAAATCGACCTGAGATTCAAAGTCGGCTCCTACGCCATTGTCTCGTAGCCACTGTGCGCGACCGATTACGATATTGGCACCATCTACTTTTGCTTCTACACCTTTGCCAGCTGTTTCCTTGAAATCAGTAGGATCAGTTAGGTCTAGATCAGCTTCTTTAGCTAGAGTTGCTAGCGCTTTTGCAGTTGGATGGTTACTAAATTTTTCTGCTGTTGCTGCAATTTTCAACAGTTCTGCAGGCTTAAGTTCACCTTGCGGCGCTAGGCGACTGACCGCTAATTGGCCAGTAGTCAATGTGCCAGTTTTGTCGAATACAAATGCGTTTATTCGTGCTGCTATTTCAATATCGCCTACGTTTTTGATAAGAACTCCCAAACGGGCTGCGGAAGCCAGAGCTGCTACCATTGCTGTCGGCGAGGCAAGAATAAAGGCGCAAGGGCAGGCTATTACAAGTACAGATACTACGCGTTCAATATCATGAGTAAAAAACCAAACTATAGCGGCAATAACCAACACAAGCGGTGTGTAATAGCCCATGTACTGATCTATAATTCGCATGATTGGCAACTTAGTTTGTTCAGCAGATAAAATAAGATCACGAACACGCCCAAATGTTGTGTCTTCACCAGCGCGTGTTACTTCGATTTCAAGTACTCCATTAAGATTTGTTGTGCCGGCGAATACTTCGTCACCACTGCTTTTGTCTACAGGAAGCGATTCGCCAGTAATATTTGCCTGATTAATAGAGCCTTGTCCGCTAATGATCTTGCCGTCCGCCGCAACATTGTCTCCTGGGCGAATTCGTATGACATCCCCAATCTTTAATTCTGATGCAGGAACTTCTTCTTCTTCTTTGCCTATAATACGACGAGCTTTGCTCGGAGTGAGTTTAACTAGAGATGCAATAGATGCACGAGCTCCAGCAGCTGTGCGAGTTTCGATTAATTCCCCAAGCAACATGAAAAATGCTACGATACCAGCAGTTTGGTAGCCTCCAAGTTGTGATTCGCCAGAGGCGATTGCTGCAAGAAAAGCGATGGCCACAAGTTCGTTTATTGTGAGCATGCCTCGTTTTATGTCTTTGACAGCCAACCGGAGTATTGGAAATCCAAGGATCATGGCACCTATGAATGCGCTAATTCCGGCGACTTGATTGTCAGTTCCGGTAAACCATTCCATGATGAATGAGTTAACGATAAAAACCACTCCCGCGATCATTGTGGTTAATCGGAAATTGGTATGTTCGTGATCGTGGCCACAACTGTCACAATCATTTTCATTTTCGTGATTGTGTTCTTTGCGGCCTATTTGAGATGAAACTTGCATATTAGTTAGTATTGCAGTGCTTGATAGTTAATTAATCAGGGGATTTGGCCGTCTTCTAATTTTGCTTTAGCAGGGGTACGGTTTAGCCAAATACGAGGTTGACGACCAGAGAGATAAAAAATATCCACAGCATTAGTGAGTACACTTTGCATAGTCTCAGAAACTAAGCGTTGTTGAAAGAGCTCTGGGTTACTCTCGTAAAAAGGTTTTTGATCAGTGAATGACTTTGATTCGGCTTCCACTGAGGTTAATAGTCGATCTGCGGTGGTTTTTCCGCCACTTTCAATTACTCTAGCTTGCCCTTCGGCATTGGCAATAATGCTTATGGCATCTGCCCTCGCGGTACTAACTTTCTGTTGGCTTTCCTGTTGGGATTTGAGAAAGGCATCGTATGCCGGTTTGACCCCGATTGGCACCGTGACATCTAGTGCCAGTGAATTTACCTGAATTGGAAGGTCATGAGCTTGATTAACTACCTTAACAATTCGTTCACGTATGTCATTCTGTAAAGCTGACTGACGGGTATATGCATCCAATGCGCTTCGACTGGCGGAAGCGTGGTAGACTGCATTATCTAATGCGGACTTAAGGAAGTTTGTAACGTTGTTAAATTTGAACTCGTAGGCTTGAATGGTTGAGTCTGACTCTTTGAGACTGAAATTCATCTCCGCTTGTATATGGACAGTATTGCCATCTCCTGTCAGTGTGTAACCATCATAATCGGGAGCAAATGAAAAGCTATCCTGTGGATCGTCTTCATCTGTTGTTCGCCAACCAACATCAGAAGTGATAGTTCGATTTTGGTTTACCGGAATCTGTACGATTTCATCGATCGGGTAGGGCCATGCAAAGTGTAAGCCTGATTCCAGAATAGGAGATTTAAATTTGCCAAAACGCAATTGCAAAGCCTGGTGGCCGCTATCCACTTTTGTAATACCTGAGCAAAGAAAGGCAATTACTAATGCCGCCATTAAAACACGAACAACCTTAAAACTGCTCTGCAGAGCCTCGGCCAATGCCCGTGTTCGGGCATCATCCACAACTTCCGGATGATCGTGAACGTGATGTTCTTCAGTAGATGGCTTACTGTCTTCTGGTTGTTTTTCTTCCTCGTTCATATGCCCGTTATTCCTTAGAAGCCTTGTTTGGTTGAGTTAATAGGTTGAAAGGAGGTGTGTTTGGATCGAGGATCAACGTGGCGTTGTCCTTAAGTGAACCTTCTAAGGCGTTGAGATTAAAAAGAAAGTTGGCTAGCTCTGGGTTTTTTTCAAATTCCTTAAAATACTGAGCTGATGCAGCTTCAGCTTCGCCTCGAAGGACTTTTGCCTTTGCTTCCGCTTTAGCAAGTATTTCATTGGCTTTAAGATCAGCATCGGCTTTGAGCATTTTTGCTTCGCGTTCACCTTCAGCCTCAATCTTTGTAATACGAGCTTGGCGTTCAGCTTTCATTCGTTCGAAGACCGCGGTTGTTACGGCTGATGGTAATCCCAGGCGCTTGATGCCAACCATCTTAATTTCTATTCCAAAAGTTGAAGTATCCTCTGTTACCTCATCTTTCATCTTATCCTCAATTTCTGAGAGTTTAATTAGGTCTGCATCAGTATTTACAATCTGCTCAAAAGTGTATTTGCCAATAACGGAATTTTGGGCACTGCGTACTGTGGACTCCAGAGTCTTGTTAGCTAGTGATAAGTCACCGCTAAATTTTTGGAAGAACTGTAGTGCATTGCTGATTTGCCATGTTGCAAATACCTTTACTAGAATGGGTTTGCCTTCTGTAGTGCTGGTTGTCTCAAAAGTCCATTCTGAATTTTGGATACGATTGTCGAACTTGTATACTTCGTTGATTGGCCAGGGGAATCGGAATCGGAATCCAGGGCCAATATCGGCTTTTCCAGTTTCGGTATTTATTACTGGATTACCAAAGGTAGTGCGAATTGCCACTTCGGTATGCCTCACCTGATAGCTCAGCAGCATAAAGCCAAAAATGATCACGAGGATCGCGCCGATGGTCAGTGTAACATGATTTTTTTTCATTGTTCTTAAATTATATTAATTAGTTTTCTTGGTCGACAGTTACGTTTAATAGGTCTTGTCTCAATTGATCCTGTAGCTCGAGATTGATGACATCTCGATTAGCTGGATCTGATAAAATATATTTTCGTGAACCTTTTGTTGCTTCCTTGAAGCTCTCTAGTTTCATCCTGGTCTTATACACAGATGGGGCACTCTTAAATGCGGCAATCTGGTTGGCAAAGCGTTTTGCCTCAGCCTCCGCTATTGCAACCTTATTAGTGCTATCGCTTTTTGCTTTGGCAATGCTCTCTGCAGCAGATGCTTCTGCTAGGGGAACTTTACTGGCATCGTACATTAATGCGACTAGGCGGTTTGTTTCAGCATTTAATTGGGCAACGATCACCTTTTCGTAACTTTCAGCAACCCCTCCGGTCTCTTTAGATTGTTCGTTTTTGCCTACTGGAGGATGAATATCCTGTAGGCCTACAAATACAATTTCAGCACCTAAATTGTGTTCATTTGATTGGTTTTGTAAGCGATCTTTTAATGTTTTCTGAGCTTCGGTTCTCCCTGGGCCCATTAGTTCATCCATATCTACTCCGATTAGATACTGTGTGACTTCTCGCATTGCCAATTTTTGGAGCAATGAACCAGAATTTGCATTATTGGTTACCCATTTGTTGAGGTCATTAATACGATACTGCATAGGGATGCTTACCGTAAGAAGGTTTACAGGAACTGATTCTGCAGCGCTTTGGGCATCAGCATTATTACTAGCAACAATCATATTGAAGTTTTGTTCGGGATCTTGATCGGATCCACCATGGTTGTGCTGTGTAGTCCATAAGATTACCTTGGTCCCTTCCTGTTGATGTTCTTCTTCCTTCTTGTCCAAAATACCCAAAGTAAACGACTGGATTTCGTCGGTTTTGTATCTGTAAACTTTATCTATTGGCCAAGGCCATTTTAGAAGGAAACCGGGTCCACTGATTCTAGTATTTTTTCCAAAACGTTCTAATAACGCCTTTTCGTTAGCTTGTATCACCACAAAACTACTACTGAAAAACAGCACCACAAATTGTACGCCAAGTATTAATGCTAATTTTTGTTCGAGATATCGGTAAAACCATGTTTCAGATACTTTAAATCCAAATTGATAATCAAGAGCGTGAGCTGCTGTAGAGATTAGCCCACCTGGCTGACCGAGTAATCCGATCAATCTACTATCGTAAAGGAGTCTTGCCTTTTTCTTGTCCCCTTTCGGGCGATAGATTTCGAGTACCAGTGTGACCACATTTTCTACGGCGGAAGTTATGATGATAATAAACACTAACCATGTGATCCACTTATCCCAGAGTGGATAGCCAAAGTAAGAAGCTGTTTCAGAGAGAACTATCGCTGTGCCTAAAACTGCACCGAGTAACATATAGCTGGCACCAGGTCTTAGTAGTTGCTGCCCATCCATTCTTGCTAAGCCAGCGGAATATTTGCCCATTAGAAACAAAACAACCACAAAAAGGCTATTGAACAGGATTGGTATCTGAGCTTGTCCCGGATCGGGACTTGTCCATTGGTTGAGTTTTCCTGAAATCAACCAAATCCCGAGTACTTGGGCAACAAGCAGGAGTGACGTAAAGCTAGGGACAATCCATCTTTCAAATTGCCTGCGTGCATTTAGTGCTGGATACGCATCTTCCGCTGCTCCACTGAAAAGAGAATCACTGTCGCGGGTTTGATCCAAAGCTTGCATTTCCAACGCCTCTTGCTGTTCACGGTCTATCAGGTATGCATGAACGAAACTAAAGAAAGAGATCAAGGTGCCAACTCCCAGAATTACCAAGCCAGCTAAGCCCACATTGGATCCAGATTTTAAAGCTAAAACAAGTGTGCCTATAGTGATTCCTAACAGCGTAATGCTATTGATGAATCCGAGTTTTTTGGAATTGTATTCTTGCATTATGTTAATTCACGATCTTCAAACAACCAAAGGGCAACCATCAACGTGGCCCCAGTATAGCCTATAAGGTATAGAAATGCTTGGCCAATATATGCGAGAGGAATTGTTTCCTCTCCTGACAATACGTCAGCTAGCCAAAAATTCTGCCAATTGGGAACTACAGTGTAAAGTATCGAAGCCCACCATATTCCGTCTTCGGCTTTTTCTAAAAACAACCAGTCCGACATTAGTCCTAAAAAAAGCACACCTGAGCAAACTGCAAGTGTAGGTAGTAATTCAAGTCGGGTGGAACAAGCTAGTGCAAGTGCTGTAAGGATAAGTACAGCAAACAATAAAAGAACAGAGGCATTAATTAATCGCCAGTCTACTGTGCGAGGATCCGCGCTGGCACCGGTAGTTGCGGCTTCTGTTGATAATATTATGGCAAACATTGCAGTGGTAAGTACTACTAATGCAATTACAGTAGTGAATACAAAGCGCACCTGTAGAAAGTAATTAAGGAATCCTGCAATTATATAAGATGCCAAGAGCCCACCTAAACAATATATCCCAAATGAAAATGTATCTGCTGAGCCGTAGGCATCGTAAGCCATTCGGCTGGCAAGAAGGCATGCAACAAGATTTGTATAAATTAAAATTGATAAAGCCCCGGATAAACCCAAATATTTTCCAAGGATAAATCTTGCTCGACCAACCGGTTTGGATAAAACGGCTAATGCAGTTCCAGATCGAATTTCACGGGCTACTGAAGACGATGCACATAGCACCGCGCCTAAGAGTCCAGTCACTAAAGAAACGGCAAGCAGGCTGGTTTTAACAATTTGAACGTCATCACCAAATCCAAAGTAAGGAACAATTGAGAGGAAGACACAGAAAAAGGCCGAACATGTCATCAACAACAGGAAAACAGGTTGCTGTACCACCTCCATAAAAGCATTAATTGCTATGGTTCCAAATTGTCTCATTTAGCGAAACGGGGCGGAAACGATACCGATCAAAAAATCAAATGCAATGGGTTTTCTTTTAAAATGTAGCCGTATTTAAATAGAAACACTTAAAAATGAAGAAGTTTGTTGACTTACACTGCCAACTATCGTTAATTGCAAACGGTTTGCATTTAAAGCTGACAACTAAACTTTTAGCGCTTATTTGTTCTATACAGATATGCGTGTTGTCGACTTCTGTTATATCCCCGGATTTGCACTTTTTGGTTTTTCATAACCAATATGCTGAAAATTCTTCAAATTCGGTTAAAACATGTTCTGGACATCATCATGGAAATTCTTCTGAAAACGATGATTTACCGAATGATGAGCAAAGTTGCCCGGTGGTTATATTTTCGCAGGGACTTACCCCAATTGAGCCATGTGTTCCTGAGCATTGGGAGTATGTTGATTATCATTCAGTTCAGTTTATTGAGCCAGATTCGTTGACTTCCGCATTCAGTGCGCGTCTAACCAGACAGCGTGCTCCTCCACTTGTTTAATTAACTTCCGTAATTAGAGTTAATCGTACTTTTCTTCGGGTTTAGTCATAATTTAGATTAAGCCATTTGACTTCGATTAAGCTCTTTTCGACAGGGTGCATTGAAGGATTTAGATCAATCAATTGCACACTACAAAAAACTGAAACCCTTAAAATATCATTAATTGGTATTGGGTACTGCAAACAAGTGAAAACAAAACAATTTAGAAAAGGGTTTACCTTAATCGAGCTTCTGGTGGTTATTGCAATTATTGCAATATTAGCTGGGTTACTTCTACCCGCCCTCGGAAAAGCAAAAAGTAAGGCAAAGCAAATTAACTGTTTGTCGAATATGAGACAAATGGGTCTTGGGTTTATGCTTTATGCGGATAATTTTAATGGAAGATTACCGTTAACTGCCCATCAAACGACCAACCCGAACCACCTATGGATCAATACACTTTCCCCATATATAGGAGAAGTTGATTCAATTAGACTTTGCGGCGCTGATCCTAAAAATAAAGTAAGAAAAGAAAACGGCGGAACCAGTTACATTCTAAATGAATCAATAAGCGTGCCGTTAGTGAATGCATTTGGAAAATTGATTGAGCCTTTACCTAAGCTTGCTCAACTCAAAAGCCCTAGTTCTACTTTTTTGTTATTTGAAGCTTCAGACAAATTTGGCGTTTCTTTGTTTTCAGATCATTCTCATTCACGCAGTTGGCATATTGGTGGATGGAAAAGTGTGATAAATGATATACAGCCTGATCGGCATAGATTGGGTAAGGCTGCTGAAGATCGCTCTGTAGGAAAGGCAAATTACCTTTTCGCAGATGGCCATGTGAAATCAGTAGATGCCGGTATAATTAAGTCTCTAATTGACGATGGAATTAATCCATCAAATCCCTCGAACTTTAATCCTTAAAAATTGAAATAACTTAAACAAAAATTGAAAAAAACTATTATATTAAATATTGGTCTATTGCTGTTCTCGTTTTTAGTAGTCAGCAATGTGAATGCTCA
>JASLKL010000280.1 GCA_030747605.1 Verrucomicrobiota bacterium
CATTCGAATCTGAAACGTCAACCTCGAGTTGCTGAAGTCCGGCATCTTCTGCGGTCCATTCCAGCATGGTTTCCCATTTTTTTTGTCCAATATGTCCAGTGGTCTGTAATTCAACCAATTGTCCACTGCGTGCAGCATCGAAGCTTAATTCTATTATCCTCGTATTTAAGAGTTTGGCTGATAGATGAAAAACGCTGGCGGGATTCTGAGGGTCAGTCCCAGCATAGAATTCGGCTAGATTACTAAGGCCATCTTGGTCGGTATCTACTGTTGCATCATTAGCTGAAAGTGGATCCAGTCCATTGGCTATCTCCCAGTTATCTGGGATGCCATCGTTGTCTGAGTCATCTCTTTCATCTTGTCGGTTTTCACGGCCTGGATTTGGTGCAGAGGCTTTCCAGTTTATTGGATCATTACCAAATGCCGTTCCTGATTTGCGTTGAAGCGTGGCGCCAAGTCCGTCTGACTCAATTGGCCAAGGTAAAGAATCTTTAAACACTACTTTATCGACTAGAATATACGGGA
>JASLKL010000281.1 GCA_030747605.1 Verrucomicrobiota bacterium
GACCACCAATAAATTTTGTAAGTGAATGAACTACTACTGCTGCACCATGTTCAATTGGTTTACAAATAACTGGTGAAGCAGTGTTATCCATTATTAAAGGAATATTGTGTTTTCTTCCTATATCTGAAACTTCTTTAATTGGAAAAACTCTAAGATAAGGATTAGGCAATGTTTCAGCATAAAAACATCTTGTTTTTTCATCTATAAGTTTTTCAAAATTTTTTGGATCAGCTGGATCTGCATATCTACATTCTATTCCAAGTTTTTTTAATGTATGAGTAAATAAATTTACCGTTCCACCATAAAGATCAGTTGAACTTATAAAATTATCTCCACTTTGACATACATTTATTAGTGCAAATGTAGAAGCAGCTTGTCCAGAACCTACCGTAACACATGCTAAACCACCTTCAATTGCAGCAACTCTTTTTTCTAAAACATCATTAGTTGGATTCATAATTCTTGTATAAATGTTTCCAAACTCTTTTAATGCAAATAAATTTGCTGCATGTTCAGTATTATT
>JASLKL010000282.1 GCA_030747605.1 Verrucomicrobiota bacterium
TCCATAATTCTTTAAATATTGATCACTAATATTCATAGCGGCTAAAGGTTTGTTTTTTGGATGACTAACCTTAGATAAAAAATTTATCCATTCATCCCATTTAGATATTTCAGGTATTGGATTATTTAAAGATTTAAATTCTCTTTTATTATAATTATATCTATCTGAAAAACTACTATTTATATCTTGACTATCTAAAAAGTATTTTCCTTCAGAAATGCTATTTATTTCTATCTAGCATTTGTCTAAACATATTCAATCAATTAACTAAAAAAAGGAAATTTGGGCAAATTTGACCAAAAAATGGTAATTTTGACCTCAGTTTCGCTTATTTTTGTCAAATCACAAAAATAATGCCAAAATGGATTCCTTGGCACAAAATTAGTTAATTTTAATAATTAATCAATAATATTATCAACATAATTATCTTGTAATTTATTTGAATATAATTATTTTTAAATTAATATTTAAATCAATTAATTTAGTTAAATTAGTTAATGCTTTTATAATTTAAACTTTATCT
>JASLKL010000283.1 GCA_030747605.1 Verrucomicrobiota bacterium
TCTGGCAACTTGGCTTAATCGCATACTTTATCTGGAATGGTTTGATTCTTTACATGTCCTAATAGCCAACGCTCTATTTATGACCCTGGTGTTATCTAGTTTCTGGTGGTACCCAGTAAAAAAATAATTAAAAAATGAAGGAAAAACGTTGAGAGGTAATTTTAAAAACTAAAGGAAACTGAAAAAAAAAAAGGTTTTTTTTTGTTTTTGTAACGAACGGATAAAAATAATCGCTTTTTTTAGTAGCATCTCAGTTTTTTCTGGATTAACTAAAGCAAGGTGATTTCGAAATCCATCAATGTTTTCAAAGAAATTTGGATGGACTCTATTTGAGACATATTGGTTTGTTGTTTGCATGACTTTTGGTTTTATTATAGTATTAGGAATAAAAGTTTTAACTTAGGATTAGCGACCCGGAACAGCCTTTCAAAGCCTACGCAGCACTATTTTTTACTGCGGAGGTCACAGGTACTTAAGCAGCTGTATTGTCTCCACTGGTCACATTTCCTTGGCTCAAAAACA
>JASLKL010000284.1 GCA_030747605.1 Verrucomicrobiota bacterium
TCAAAAGTAAGTTCTTGTCTACTTCTATTTCCTTTACCATCACATTCTAAATCTTTTGATGTTCCATCTCCACAACCAGCATCTTCTCTATTTACTGTAACCTGAATACTTGTATCTCCCTCATAAACTGGAAATCCATCAGATTTATTTACATTTTTTATTCTATTTATTTTTTTATTTGGCATTGAAATATTAATTTTTTTAAAACCTTTGATATCTTTAGATTTAAATTTATCTCCAGCTAAGGCGAGATTGCTTGTTATAAAACCTATTACAAAAATTAATATAATTTTTTTCATAATTACAAATTTATAAAATTTTGAATAATTTGTAGACCAATTTTATCACTCTTTTCGGGGTGAAATTGAGTTCCAAAAATATTTTCTTGTTCCACTGAAGTCACAATTATTTTTGAATATTCTGTAGTACTAGAAATAATTTTATTATCATTTGGAACAAATTCATAACTATGAACAAAATACATATGTGATTTATCATTAATTCCATCAAAAATTTTACTT
>JASLKL010000285.1 GCA_030747605.1 Verrucomicrobiota bacterium
CAAGCGATGAGCAAGTGCTCCTCCGAGTAACCCAACTCCAATGATTCCAGCCTTTTTCATCATGATTTTGTGATTGGACTAGTCCTTAATCTTGCCTTCAACACCTTTGGGCATAAGTAGAATTCCAATGGCTCCACAAAGGTAAATCATACTAGTGATACGTCCAATTTGCCGAAAATCATTGTCAAAGTAGGCGATTAATCCAGCTGTTATAAAAACGGTAATTGCTGTAATGATTCTACCAAAATTAAAGCAGACGCCAGCTCCGACTGACCGTACTCTTGTAACAAAAAGTTCTGGAAGGAAAAGCGGTAGCCATCCGAAGAAGATGCCACTGAAAAAGCCGAGCACTGCTGTCCAAACTAAAAACATTGATGGTTCTTTTGGGCTGGATAACCAAAACATGCATTGCGCACTGGCAAGGCAAATAAGACTATTTAAAAAGTAACTGCGGCGTCTACCAATAAGGCTAGCAATCCAGCCGCCGAGAAAACTCCCTGCTATCCCAGGCAATGATCGC
>JASLKL010000286.1 GCA_030747605.1 Verrucomicrobiota bacterium
TCCATATACGATAGAATCGCAACCACTGGCGAAGTAATGTTCGGGCTGACATTCGGGTGTGCCCAATGTCATGACCATAAATACGATCCAATATCACAAGTTGAATATTATAGACTATTTGCTTTTTTCAATAATGCAGATGAACCCCGTATTGAAGCGCCAACTGATGAAATTTTATTCCAACGTGAAATTATAGAAGTAAAAATAAAACAACTCGAATCCAAGATACGCGGACTAACAGATAAAAACACTCAACGCAAATCACTTGAAATTGAACTGGCTAATTTCAAAAAAACACAACCTAAGACACCTACCACACTGGTTATGGCCAAACGAAAACAACCACGAGTCACACGCAGGTTTATACAAGGAGACTTCACTAGGCCAGCAGAAGAAGTTCAACCGGGGACACCCGCCATCCTTCATGCCCTTCCCAAACAGAAAAAAGACCGACTTGGATTCGCACAATGGGTGGCTAATCAAAATAATCCACTCCTAGCTAGAGTAGCAGTAAA
>JASLKL010000287.1 GCA_030747605.1 Verrucomicrobiota bacterium
GACTTTGAAAGGCTTTTGTTTGTTTGTTTGTTTGTTTGTTTTGTTTTTTTGTGTGTGTACAAAAAACCCCACACACGCGCGCGCTTTTTTTTGTTTTGCTTGCTTGGTTTTTTTGTTTTGTTCATTCCTTTTTTTTTTTTTTACGTGCAGAGACTTTGAAAGGCTTTTGTTTGTTTGTTTGTTTTATTTTTTTGTGTGCGCACAAAAAATTCCACAAACACGCGCGCGCGCCCTCCTTTGCCTTATCTGTGTGTGTGTGGCGTTTTCTTTGATTTTTTTGTTACTTTTGTTTTTTGTTTAATAAAACCTGCGCTTGAAATGAGATGGCTTGACAAACATGAAATTGGGATGGGTTTGACCCATGGGTCGACCCATGGTTTCGACCCAAATTGCGAACCGACAATGAGTGAATTGCGAACCGGATTCGAACCGACTTTACGAACTGGTACGCACTGCGAACCGCAATTCGCAATTCAATTCGAATTGCGGACCCCGGCGACCCACTATGGAAGCTG
>JASLKL010000288.1 GCA_030747605.1 Verrucomicrobiota bacterium
TCATTTACACTCAAATTATAATTGTTTTAAGTGCATAAACTAAACAATATTTATGAAAAAATGTCCTGTCAGTATTGTTGAAAAAGGGGTTTTATTTTCGATAAAACCAAGGTTATTTGTCAAAGAATTGAACAACCTTTTAAAAATGGGTATATTTTGCCTTCTATACACTATACTGTTATTGCGAGAAGCTAATGCTTTTGTCATAAAATACCCATTATGCTAGTAGACAGGTATATCTTATTTTTTTATGAAATATGTACAGTTTTTGAGGAATTCGCTGCTAAAGTAAAAAATATTTTGTCTTGACAGAATTTGTCATTTCTGAGCTGGAAAGGGTTAGTTTTTTATATTCTTTTTTACATAACCTTGTTTGTGATAGGTTGAAGTATGAAATTCTTTGGTGTTTCCTTTCTCTCACTTGACAAAGATACTTGTTATAGTTTTCTAATCTTACGAGGCTATGATAAACAATAAGCAGTCGCATTATGCATCAATGTATATGCTATAGG
>JASLKL010000289.1 GCA_030747605.1 Verrucomicrobiota bacterium
GGCAGTTGGTATTGTCCAAATACGCTCGCCAGAGAGAGTGACAGTGCAATGAAGGTGATTCGCATGGGGGTTATCTGCCAGAAGCGTACAAGCCCATCCCACAATTGCGATTTCAATGTTTGATTTTTTTCACAATATATCCTGTTAGAATGGTGCGCGGTATTGGGCTCGAACCAATGACCCCTACCGTGTCGAGGTAGTGCTCTACCAACTGAGCTAACCTTTTAACATCAATGACCTAGGTCTGTTTTATTACACACTTCATTCTGGTTCGCTAACCATTCGCTAACCAAAATTTACCGAAGTTTACTCAATCTATCTTCGGCGGAACCAATTCAATCATAGTCTAGTTAGCAATTGAAGGGGGACTTATACACACTCTTGTTTTCGTTGGATTGAATTTAATTAGATGAGTGATTATAATAAATTTATTCCTTAATACATGATGAAACACTTACTAATCACAATCGCAGCCGTGGTGCTGGTGGGGTGTGTTCCAAAGCAGTTACA
>JASLKL010000028.1 GCA_030747605.1 Verrucomicrobiota bacterium
CCATAATGCCGGCATTACCACCAGCTAGTTTAAAGTGCATCTTCTTGTAACCATTATCCGTTTCGAATGCCTTTACCGCAGTTACAACCCGACGGATTGTCTCCGCCTTGTGATCCTCAAGGAAAACCATTACAGGTAATACACTGCCAGCTTGATTGGTCAAACCAGTAGAAGTTTCAACTCGACCGACTGCCTGAGCAAGCATGTCTCTATTAGATGGCAGAACTTGCCACTTAAGACTACCTTCACTATACCCAGAATTAATTCTTCGCGCCATCCCAGCCAATCCCAAAACACTCTTCACTCCTTCAACATTTTTCAGATGCCACTCAAATCGATCAAGTAGTTCCATGACCTCATAATCAACCGAACCATCTTTAACGGTCTCTGCAAAGGCAACGAGAACATCAACACCAAGATTGAAATTATCCGTAATCGCAGCAGTATCACGATTATACCGAGAATCAGATCGCAATTCCGGTACTCCAGCATGTAAATCACCGACCTCAACTCGAGACGCCTGATCAAAACCAAAGATAAATAATAGTGTTCCGATGATGACAAGCCCCTTAGCCATCCGAAGCTCTGAAACTGCGGCCACTTTGTGCCAGAATTTTTTTGTTTTAACTTTCCTTTTAGCAACCCGCTCCCGGTAACCCTGTCCTGGTTTTTGGTATGATAACAAAAGTGGAAGAAGAATGAGGTTGGTCACAATAATTGCTGCTACTCCCACACTGGCCGCAATTGCCAATTCCCGAATAGTCGGCACTGGAATTAGTAGTATGGTGATAAAACCAATGGTGTCTGTCAGCAATGCCACTCCCCCTGGTATTAAAAGCTCACTAAACGCTCTTCGCGCAGCAACTAAGGCTTCCTCCCCTTGAAATAACTGGTCCCTAAAAACACGAACCATTTGCACCCCATGACTTACTCCAATGGCAAACACCAAAAACGGCACGAGAATGGACATAGGATCAATACCAAAACCCATAAGGTGTAATATCCCTAGTTGCCATGCCACCGCAGCCACAGAACATCCCATCGGCAGCACTGAAAAAACAAACGACTGGGAATACAGCCACACTAGCAACGCCGTAACTATAATCGTAACACAGAAGAAAAAGATAACATTGAGGGCGCCATCACGAATATCTCCCATAACCTTGGCAAATCCAATGACATGCACTTTAACAAGTTCTGATTCATACTTTTCTCGCAGCAATTCCAATGCCCGCGCCACCGCAAAAGTATCTAGAGGCTGCTTGGTATCAGGATCTACATCGAGTAAGTTGGCCATTACCATTGCTCCATTAAAGGAGTCAGTTACAAGTCTACCCATATAATTGGATTTAAGGGCATTCTCTTTCACCTGAGCCAAGTCTTCCTGCGTGTTTTCGAAATCTGCAGGAACCACATTGCCTCCCGTAAAACCATCCTCTACTACCTCAGTAAAGCGCACGTTCGGTGTGAATAAAGATGTCACACTGGATTGATCCACACCCGGCATGGCATAGACGTCCTTTGTTAACGAATCGAGCTTGTTAAAATAGCCTTCATTAAAAATGTCCCCCTCCTCTACAACCATCGCCAAGATTATCCGGTTAGCGCCTCCAAATTCGGACTCATACTCGCGAAATTTCTGAATATACTCATGATCAAGTGGAAGTTGCTTTTCAAAGCGAGCATCTACCTTTGTCTGAGTCGCAAATCCAAAAAATAATGCAGTTAGAATAAGGAATAAAACAAGGAACCTTGCCCGATTTCGAAATAGCCATTGCTCAACCCAAAATGAAAATGAATTCTCAATCATTGGACCTGCTTTTCTTGAAATAATCTGTAGACATACGAAACACACCACGATCGGTAGTTACCAACAAGCTACCGTCCTCCGACTGCCACAAATCGGTTGGCATGGCAGCCTTATCCGGCAAAGCCGTAGTTTCAAACGATCCTCCATCTTCTGCACCTAATAACAACTCGCCAGCTCCTGCTAAAAGGATCACGTGGCCATTCTTCAATTGAAGTCCACTGTGCAGTATAGCATTTGTAGGCGAATCAATCTTTTCCCACTTTAAATCACTCTTAACCCTAAAAATATTACCTCGCAACCCATGCACAATAATCGATTCATCGTTGTTCAAAGGTACTGTTCCAAAAAAGGATCCATCATACTGGGAATCCAATGATTCCCATTCTTTACCCTGATTTTTACTTTTCCAGACGGTTCCAAACTCACCAATCAACCAAAGAGTCCCATTTTGATCTGATGTAATTTGATAAAAGTGCGGATCATCATCCTGCTCGGTCTCTGTCCATGAATTTCCACCATCGTTGGTGGAAAAAAACTTACCATACGAACCCACTATAAATCCACGCATGGAATCAATAAACAGTACGTCCAAGAAAGCGGTTTCAGGATCATTCAAGATTTTTACTCTAGTCCAGCTTTCACCCCCGTCCTGTGAACGAAGAACCGTAGATTGATGTCCTACAATCCAGACAGTTTTTTGATCCAAAAAATATACCGAATTAAGCGTACGGCGAGTTGGGGATTCTTTCTGAGCCCAAGTTTTACCTTGATTAGTGGTGAGAAGTATATGACCACGTTCTCCAACAGCAATAGCTCGATCAGTCCAGCCATGAATACCGAGTAATAAAGATTTCTTAGCCAACCGCGCAATTTCGGACGGGCCATCAATTAACTGGGCCACTGGCGCAATTAAGCTGAACCAAAATAATAAAAAAACTGAAAGAATAGAACAACGGGCCGAGGAAAACCTCGGCCCGTCTTTGGATTGTTTTGGTTGTTCAGGAAAATGAAACACCTAAAAACTTGCCCCTATACTCAGCGACGGCCACGACGACGAAGTGACGACGGAGTATAGTTTCCTGGTTTACTCATAAATGAAAAGTCGTACATCTCATTTTCATTATCCAAACCGTGTGCAAGATAACGTCCTGAAAGTATGTCCATATGAACTTCAAGAGTAGACCAGAATGATAGTACCTCATAGTAGTTAATGCTATGCGCTTCGGAAACTCGCCAGAGCCGACCCTGCCCATCAAACTGGTCAACTACAAGAACACCCCAACTGTCTTCATCAATATAAAAACGACGCTTCGCATAAATATGACGCTTGCCCTCTTTCAGTGTGGCTTCCACCACCCAGACACGATGCAACTCATAGCGAGTATGCTCCTGATTAATGTGCAACGGCGTAACGATGTCCTTCACTTTTAACTCATCGCTATGCAATTTATAGGAGTTGTAAGGAACATAGAGTTCCTCTTTACCAATAAGCTTCCAGTCGTAACGATCAATCGCCCCATTAAACATATCCAACTGATCACTAGTACGCATACCATCTGATGCAGTTCCTGGATTGTCATAGGCCACATTTGGCGCACGGCGCACTCGACGTTGGCCAGTATTATAAACCCAAGCGCGTCGCGGGTCTGCAACCTGATTCAAAGTCTCGTGAACCATCAGGATTGTACCCGCCAAACGTGCAGGCGATGTTACCTTCTGCTCCATATATGCCATCACATTTCCAATATTCTCAGAAGTCGCCCCTTTCTTATGATAATTCCAAAACAGCTGCTCTTCTAGTTGTACAAGCGTATAATTACCAGAACGGGTAGGTGCAACCTGCCCAACCTTGCGAATACCGCTCAATCCACGATATCTAAGTAAATGATTCCAAATTACCTCTTGCCCATTTTGAGGAATCGGAAATGGAGTGCCCCGGGAAGCACCAACCACTCCGTTACCTTCGTCAGCCAACTTGGTTTTGCCAACGTTTGCCTTGGTGGCATCATAAATATCTTGAGGGGCTGATGCGCTACGCCTTGTAGGATAAACAGGCATTTTGTAAGTCGAACCATACTTGTCTAAAAGTGCCTTGTGGCCTTCACTCAAGTTGTCAGCATACTTTTCAGCATTGGCCTCAGTGATGGTAAATAGTGGTTTATCAGCAGAAAAAGGATCCGGATGATGATCTCCCACCTTGTATCCAGCAGGAGGAGCTGTAATCCCACCTTCCCAAGCAGGAATACTCGAACCATTGCCCGCCTTCTGCGCGCCTAGAGGCGTCAACTTTCCTCCCAGATCATCTGCAGTTTGGGCCGATACCGAAACAATCCCCACTACAAAGGAAACGGCGATAATCGAATAACATTTAAAGTTAAGTTTCATTTTCAAAAATCAAATTAGGTTAAAAGGAGTACTGCACCATCGCTGAAAGAAAGTCTCTATCATGCATAAAGTTATGGGACTCATTCCCAAGATATTCGGTATACTTAATAGAACCTTGCCAAGAATTCTGGTATGTTGCGGTTACCCCCACCGTCACAGTTTTACGATCCTGTAAAAAATTGCCAAGCGGGAGTGGGGTATTTCCATCAACATCATGCGCAAAAGCAACGGCCGGTGAAAGATTAACCCCACCATACACATCCATATAATCGATCCGAGCAGCCAAACGATAACCCCAAGAAAAATCATCTGCAAAAGAATCAGCCGACTCAAACCGATCAGTTGCATGCCCATTTGCTGCCAAGATCTGAGGCGCAAATGCGTTACCACTCAAAACCGTACCAGGACCATCAAAACGCAGCTTATCCTTACTAGGCAGATCAGGCACAGCAGTCGCACCAACCTCACCTACAAGAACCCATTGCTCCGCTCCTATCGTCGGGCCAAAAAGTTTGGTAACAGTAAACTGCGGCTGTATTACGTCAAAGTTTCTATAACCCTGAACATAGCTATTGAACCCCTGAGACCCTAACTGGGTCATGCTGACACCATTCCAAGCCGGATTCAGTGCGCCCAGATTTCCCAGCACCGGGTTTGAAGGAGTCAGCCCAGCAATTAGTAACTCAATATCATCTACTTGCAGTGGGACATCATTACGGTAGGAAACTTCCCCCTGAACAGAAATCCCGGTAGCCCCTATCTCTGTGTTGAAGCTGATTCCATACAACTGAATATCTTCTGGATATTCAAAGATATATCTAGCCGTACCAGGATATAGTTGCGCTAAAGATGATTGAGAAGCAGTTAAGGTACTTAATTGCGCCTCAGTACCAGCTAGTTGTGCTGCCAAACCAGCGCGTTGTGTGGTCAATCCAGTTTGTTGGGCGACAAATGCCTGCTTTTGACCAGTCAATGTCGCCTGTTCTGTTTTCAAAGCCGCCAATCCGGCATTGTTTGGATCAGTTGATTCAAGTTGAGCAATTGCCCCATTAACCTGTGCCAATCCGGCATCAACTTGAACAATTCCTCCAGCAATTTGCTCTAATCCAGTATCAACCTGGCCGATTCCTGCCTTAAGCTGGCCGATCCCGCCATTCAGCGCATCAAACGTAGGCTTCAATTCAGATATAATATCTCTACCAGTGACAGCACTAATAACCGGCAAGCGGCTATGATAATTCAAAAAATAAAATCCAAATTCAGTATCGTTCAATCCTTCTGCAAAATAATGCGCTGCAAAACCGAATTGCCCACTATCACTAGCCCTATTGCTTTTGCCTCGCGGAATCGCTCCCGCGTTGGACGGAAGAAACGGAGCATTTGCAGCACTAGGAGGCAAAGCCGGATTGAAGCGTGGATTTGAAATTGTGGGCAGCTTAGCCGGAACCCCATCTAGGAAAGGAGCAAGTGGATTATCTGTCCAACTGGACATGTTAGGCTGGCTAAGACTACCAAAACCAAGCATCGCATATTGCCCACCAGCTCCAACAAAATCTTTTGTACTGAAATAACTGCCGGCTGGATCAATCTCCATCTCCTCATGCTTGAACTGATAAAATCCCTCAAGAGAAAGATTGTCAGTAAGCTGAACCGAAGCAGAAAGCAATGGAACAGGTCGAAGTGCTTCACGTAATTCAGAGCCTGGTACTCGAAATTTTTTCACATCAATCGGGTTAATAACATTAATTCCATTCTGAATGAAGGTGCTCTCACCCCAACTCAAGACTTGATTGCCCAAGCGAATATTGACTGGAACAGAAGAAGGAAGGTCATAAGAAACATAAGCATCTAAAAACTCAGCTTCGCGACCTACCTCGCGTTTTGCGGAACCTCTCAAAGGGCTATCACCACGATTATTTTCAAAATCAATAAAGTAAGTACCACGAATAAAAACACTCACATCCTGAAGTTCCTTGAAAGCCAACTCTAAATCGTGTGTCCCTTTAGAAACATGAGAGAAGAGACCAGAGTCATAATTCAAGTTTGCGTCATCGCCATTTACAGAATAAGCGGTACCTCCATTAGCCCTACCAATAGAACTTAATTCGGGATCATCTACACGAAACGATCCTCCGTAGCTCAAGGTCGAGTCAAAGTTGCCCTCAATAATATCATTTTCGAACTCAACTGCTTGCGTCGTTCCTGCAGCCGCCAGAAAAGCGGATAGAATAAATCGTTTAGCCACCTGAGATTCGCCTATATTTTTGGCTTTTGAGTTAGTCATGGATCGGCTGTTACTACCATGCATCAGACAAGTTTCATATAAAAATTTGATTTATTTTTCATATTAATCCGAAACTAATTTGATTTCTAATTACTGCTTCACAGCCAATCAATTTATTCAAATTTAAATGTAATGCAAAGTTGACCCTAAATAACGAAAACCGGAAGCTCTCTCTTTATGAACCGTATAATACTCTTAATAATGATTACTGTGCTGGATCAATCAGCCTTTACCCAATCTGAAGAGTTTCCCAAGAGCCTGAGAGTTGTCCTAGAGAACACACAACCGATCTCAACCCACCTCAATGGCAGACTCCCTCTCTTCGTGCTACCGATCAGTGGCACACTATCTTCGCTTGATACTGACCAAGCAAAGCAAGCTCTCGATCAGCTTGCAAAAAGAGGCATAGGATATTCAGTTGACTGGAATCATAATTCTTTTGAAGAGTCACTCAAGGAAGGATTACGAATCGGCAAGATGCAACAAGGCATGGGTAGAATGGTTTCTGTCCATGCGACAAGCTGCCTGTATTCATTCTTCGATGGGACCGAAAAGACGAAACATATTGATAAAAACGGCAAGCCATATGGGGATACATCTTTTGGGGGAACAATGGGCTGCCCTTTTGCAATCGAACATCGCATTCCCATTATCCGTAAACGTATTGAATCATTTCTAAAAGAGTACAAGTCTGCTGGTGTTAATATCGATTTTATATTTGCTGATTGGGAGATAGATGGACCAATCGAGTGGAATGATGCCTGGATAAACTCGAAGCGATGCCAACGTTGTTGCGAACATATTCCTAAAATTGATGATTTCAGATATTTCCAATCCAGTCTACGAAAAATTCGGAGCCGACTTCAACGTGAGACCTTTGGAGAAAATGTGACCAATTATTTTCCGACTGCACTCGTCGGCAATTACGCCGTCTATCCTCATAACGGATACAGATATTGGTATGATTACTTTGAACGCGAGAATTCAGACGCTCCAGCATTGATAGAACAAAGTGCCCGATATCGAGAATGGGCTCACGAATTTGAACAATGTGGATACACTTTTGCAATGCCGGTGGTTTATACCTGGTATTCCACTTTCAACTGGTACGATTTTGAGCCAAAAGATTACCGTTGGTTTTATAACATGCTAAAGGTCGCATCTAATGCAGGTAGCCAGACCCCACCGAATACCCCGATAATTCCGTTTGTCCATTGGCACACCACCGCTCCACCCAATAAGCCTGATCCATCAGTGGAACAATTCAGTAAGGAAAAATATAAGGAGTTACTATGGCATATGTTACTACGAGGGCATGATACTTTTTTCCTATGGTGCACGGGACCAGAATTAGCGACCGAAATTGAACTAGTACACGAGGTTTATCGTGATAGTTTTAAGTATAACGGCTTTATCAATCGAGGAATTCCAGTTCATTACGAAGTTCCATCACAACCCGATTCGATTATCTCTGGCCTACGCATCGGTAACCGCATATTGACTCGTAGAACCGATTTCGGGAAATCGAACAAAAACATAACACTGCCATTAAGTAATGAAGAAAAAATAAACGTCCCTAAAAAACAAGGGTTGCAAATACTAAATTTACAAAAAGAACCTAACACAGAAGGTCTGATCAAAGACGATAAAAACAAATTACGCTTTCCTATTGGCTCCTATGAATTTCCGAGTGATCCAGCACAACTTGAGAGAATGTCTCGTAGTGGCATTAATCTCCTCCGATGCGGCAATCAAGAAGCCCTCAACATGGCCCAAGAAAGAGGCTTAATGGGATGGGTTCCACTTAACGTTCAGCAGGGAGCTACACCTGAATTACGGAAGCAGATCAAGAACCTCAAAGACCATCCTGCTCTGGCTGTTTGGGAAGGACCAGACGAGATTGTTTGGACCTTTACAGCATACAGCTTTTTAAAAGAAAGGGCTGGATTTACCCGGGAAGACTGGAACAACCAAATACCTAAAGCAGTTAACTACGCCACAAAAGAAGGAGGCAAAATTATTTCGAAAATGAATGACGGAATAAAACTGGTTCAAGAACTTGATCAGCGCAACCTTCCATTTTGGATAAACGAAGCTGCTGATAGTGATGTAAAATATGTAAGAGATTATATCGACTCGATCGATATAACAGGCTGCGACTACTACGCAGTCCGAAAAACTGGAAGTGATCTGCAGAGTATCGGTCGATTAGTAAATCGATGGGATGCAATTGGCCGAGGCAAACCTGTCTGGATGGTCTTACAAGGATTTTCTTGGCATAAAATTCGCAATGACCGGAAGAGGCTATACCCGTCATTCAAGGAATCAAGATTCATGGCATATGACGCGATTGTAAACGGAGCGCGTGGTATTATATACTGGGGAACACAGACAATAGATGATCCATTATTCCGTGAATCCCTCTATTCTTTAACTTCCGAGTTAAGTCAACTGGAACCATTTCTCATACATCCCGGTCATTCAATAAAAGTTGCAATAATAGATGACCTTTTCGACAAGCCTGGAATTGGTGTTCGAGGATCACTAAGAAAAAATAAAGATGATTATCTTCTTATCTTGGTCAATGAAGATAATAATCGGCATCTTGGCGTCGATGTTTCCCAGCTTGAAGAGCTAAATGGACTGACACTTCATTTACTTTATGGCAGCGAAAAAAATGTAATTAAACATGGAAATTTGGTCACCCGAATGCAGCCATACGAAGTGAAGATATTTTGCACAAATCCACTTTTTGAAACCGACCAGATAAATGGTCGAGGCTATATTGACTCTGGAAATTAATTACAGAAACAATTTTAGGAATGAGTTGACCTAAATAGCAACCAACAGAAAACTGGCCTAAGAATGAAACAAATTCTTCTTTTGATCTCTATTATGACGCTTGTCCAAGGCGTTTCTATTTCCGCCAAACAACCAAATTTTCTAATCATCATGGCTGATGACTGCACATACAATGACTTAGCGTTGTATGGAGGTAAAAATGCAAAGACTCCAAATATCGATCGCTTAGCAAAGCAAGGTCTGACATTCAATCGAGCATATCTCGCTGAAGCAATGTGCCAGCCCTGCCGAGCGGAAATGATGACGGGCCAATATCCGCTACACAACGGCTGTGCATGGAACCACTCAGCTAGTCGATCAAGTGTTAAAAGCATGCCTCACCACCTCGGTGCACTTGGCTACCGCGTCGGTCTTGCCGGCAAGGTACACGTTAAACCAGCTTCAGCGTTTCCGTTTGAAAGCATAAATGGTTTCGACCCAAATTGTGTTCGTAATCCTACAAAAGACCATAGTCTCAATGGCATACGCAGCTTCATGAAACGTGATAACAAGCAGCCGTTTTGTCTTATTGTGGCCCTAGTTGAACCTCATGTTCCATGGGTCATGGGTGATCCTTCACAGTATCCACCATCCAATCTAAAACTACCCCCAACAATCGCTGACACACCTCGAACTCGAGAGGATTTCGCCAAATACCTTGCTGAAATTACTTACATGGACGGACAAGTAGGTGAAATTCTCACTACACTAAAGGAAACTGGAGGAGAAGAAGACACCTTGGTTTTATTCACCTCAGAACAGGGATCACAATTTCCGGGTAACAAATGGACAAATTGGAATACCGGAATTCATACCGCATTACTAGCACGTTGGCCTAAATATATTCCTGCCGGAAAACGAACCAATGCTCTCGTCCAGTATGCTGATATACTCCCCACTCTGGTCGATTTAGCGGGAGGCAAACCCGAGATTTATCCCTATGACGGAAAAAGTTTTAAATCCTCACTTTTGAATAAAACAAACAAACATCGCAAATTTGTTTATGGAATTCATAATAATGTTCCAGAAGGCCCTCCCTACCCCATACGCTCCGTTAGTGACGGTGAATATCATTACATTCGAAACCTTCTTCCGGATGAGATTTACATCGAGAAGCACCTAATGGGCTCTCGTGGCAACGGTTCACTTAATAACCCCTATTGGTCAACATGGATTTGGGATTCATGGAACACACCACGCTCCTATAGACTCGTAAAGCGTTATATGCACCGCCCCAAAGAGCAGCTTTATAATGTCAAGAATGATCCCTACGAAATGAAGAACTTAGCCAGCGATAATAAATACCACAAACACTTGACCATGTTGCGTGCGGAACTAGACAAATGGATGATCGAGCAAAAGGATCCAGGAGCCGTCGTCGATACAATGCAGGCAATCCAAGCCTCAAGAAAAGACAAACACCTTCACGGCCAACCCGCAACGAAAACTATTCGATAGCTCCTAACAAGGTTTTTCCTAGATCTTGGATAACTTCCTTTTCTCCCTGCAAATGAATTGTTCGGTGAATATGTGTTATTGATTCACCCGACTTAAGCTCAAGCGCTGGAGATGAGGATTCAAGTTCATAAAATGGCCCCAATTGCTTAGCTCCAGGACTAGGTGGCCCGTCATTGTAACTATTGACAACATCCCCTTTGAACGGTTCATCCTGCAATTCCCACATCGAATTCACATAACTAGTTGCGCCTTCCGGCTTGTTATACTGAACGAGAGTCAATAACTGACGAGTTGGATCATAACTTCCAAGTACTGATTTGGAACGTTCCGGTGAAAGACCAATTTTACTACGGAATTTACCATCAGCAGAAAAACGAATGAGCCCATTTGAAACTCTCAATCTTTCAGCAGGCACTTCACCAAAATAATCCGCATTTACAATCGGCCCCAGATCAGCCTCATTGCCTTCAACATATGGAACTAGAACCGTGGTCTCTTCAGAATGTTTATACATCCCTAAAATCCATATTGACAATAACCCCCCCTGCTTGGTCCAAGCAGTATCACCAATGTTAGTCAAAATATTCTCAGTCTCATATGCTACAGCATTAATACTTTGAGACAATTCAACGCCAAGTAGTTCATCAAGCTCTGATCGGTCTAATAATCGTACCTTTCGATCAATTCGTATAAAGAACTGAGTATCAGAATAATTTCTTATTTCAGCCTCATGACGAAAAGTAACCTCGCTTTCCGTTTGTGATATTACTTGATATGGCTGAGTATCAATTAGGGCTGGTGTCTGCCAATGCTTCAAATCAAAAGGATCATCTTTTTTGAAGAAAATGGAAAATTGGCCTCCTTCAGGCCCCAGCCAAAATCGATCTTCACCTCCATAAGCGTTAATGTGAGGCTCAAACCTACCCGCTTTAATAAGCTCATAGTTAATCCATCCATGACTCGGGCTCTGAGCACCTCCCACAGTACTGGTCATCACCCTGCCCTGATAAGCAGGGACAACTGCAATTTTCGATTTACCAGCCCCCTGATCTAACGTTATGACTTCAACATGTTTTTCTAGAAAATCGACGTCTTGATGGAATGTCATCTCTTTTGAGTTCTTTGCTAAATCAACGCTAATACATCCGATTTGATTAAGGGCAATAGCCGCACAAAAAAATACAATCACTAAACTCGATTTCATTATTGGCAGTAGCACAACTATTGCTTCCTTTTGTTAGCTTCAGGAATCGGTTCACGAATTATCGGAATTGGCTTATTTGCTGCTTTAGGGACTATCAATTTCGGCTTTTCATTAACATTCTTACGACTTGGGACATCATCGGGTCGAAGGAGTTTCAACCCACCTGCAACAACAATTTTCCCTTCCTTAAAAACTAAACGCGGGCGACTTCCAACAATATTGTAATGATGCCTAATTTTAATTACTCCATCAGGACTTAACACTGAGTAATTATAAATCCTGGCACCGGACTGACAAAGGACATGCAAATTACCTACGGGATCCACCTGCGCAACAGGTTCATTAAAGGTTACCATTGGACACACCGGGGAAACTTTGTGTACTCGACCACCAGGGCCATCATCCACTCTTACATACAGAGTCATCATTCTTAGATTCTTGGCTTTTTGAAGAACATATCGACGACGCTTAGGCTGAGCAGAGGGCTCTCCATTTTTCAAGGGCACACCAAACATTTGCTGCCAAAGCACCGAGCCATTTACAACATCAAATTTAACTGGATTAACCGGCAACAACCTATCCCACTGTTTAACATAAAGCTTGGCTGTAAGCTTATAGCGACCGGCTTTTTCAAGAGCATAATGGGAAGATAAATCAATTTGCTTAGTAGCACGAATGGAAGACTCAACAGTGAAACGACCTTCAACTTTTGGAGGCTCTGAAATAGGATCAAGAACCTCTCCAACCTCATTTTCAATCTGGAATTGCAACCAATTATTATCCTCCCCAAACACTAACGTTTGGCCGGAAAAATTTACTATTTTCAAACGAACGAAGAAAGTTTCACGAGGAAGAAGCTGAGGCTTATTTAGTTCGAGTGTAGCAGTAACTTGCGCCTTAGCGGATAACACAAATCCAGGACCAACCAGAATCAAACAAAAACAGAACAAAAAAAGATTGAGGATTCCACGGTTCATTCAAATCATATATATTGGATTGAACAAAAGCTTCCTCATATAAACTTAAAATGAAAAAGTCTGGATATGCGCCTTAGACTCCAGTTTCTTGAACCATTTATCTGCTCGCGCCTTACGTGCCTGTTCAATTAAATTATCTTCAATCTCATCTCTAACCTCAGAAAGAGATTTGAGTTTCGTCTGGCGAATTTCTTCACAACGCATAATAAAACAGCCGTTGGAAAGTTGAACTACAGAACTAACCTGCCCTTGACCGAGAGAAAATGCCACCTTCTCTAAACTAGGATGAAGACTGCCTCCCTTCTTGTCCCATTGGGCACGCAAACCTCCACTGGCATTGTTTTGGTCACTATGAATCTGGGCCATTTGCGTGAAGGATTCAGCATCCGCCAATTTGGCATGGACCTCATCCGCTAAACTCCGGGTTGACCCCACACCACCATGTTTTGCATTTTCCAAAACAATCATTCTAAGTTTGATCTCTCTATCCTGTCGGTACTGATTCTTATTGGCGATATAATATTCCTCAATTTTGCGCGGTGAAATAACGATTCCCTTAGTTGATATAAACTCAGATCGCATGATTGAGTGAATCATTTGCTCACGATAGTCCTTCTCATATTCGTCAAAGGTTTGACCTTGTGCTCTCAAATTTTTTATTAGGCTAGAACGAGTGTGACCCTCTCTTTGGATTGTCTCCTTAATACGCTGCTCGAAAATGGAATCTGGTAAATTGTAATTCTTCTCCCGGTACTCATTTAGCATAAGTTCCTTACGAATCAGTCCCCTCAATGCAAGCTGCTTGTATTTTTCCCTTTCACTTAAGGGCAACGAGAAATACACCCTAGAAACTTCCATCGGAAGTTCTCTTAATACCGTTTCCGCAGTAATAACCTTATTATTAACGATCGCGGCAATACCGTTGTTAAACTCTCTAGAAGACTGTTGCGCACACAGCCCCATTTTGCTGAAGACAGCGAATAAGAAAATCAATATGCAATGGCGTCCTATCACAGTGAGGCAATGCTAATCTCGCAAGGAAAGCGCGGTCAAGCCGTGTCACGGCTTTTGAATTGTTTTAGGCAATTTATTTTGGACCGGACTTTCAAAGAAAAACGTATCTTCGCCGAAAGCCGGCTTCAAACCATCTAACCAAGTAGCCTTGGAGTCGTACTTGGCAAAGAAAATGCGATTTACCCAATTTGGATCACGACCTTGGAGGAATTTCAGTACAAACACCTTCTCGCCTCCTACCTCGGTCACACCATCAACTAAAACCTTCCCAGGGGAAGCCGACATGGAAGGGCCACGCACGGTACGACACAACCCTGAAACCTGATTGTAAGCCTCAGTGAATACCTTAAAAGCTCTAACCAACGGCACTTCAAAATAAGCTTTTGCACCGGTATCACGCTCAATAAACATATAATAAGGCACCATTCCCAGCTGCACTTGTTTCCTCCAAAGCTGTGCCCATACATTTGCATTGTCATTTACCTTTCGAATCAATGGAGCCTGACAGCGAATGACTGCCCCTGCATCAATTAATCTCTTCACAGCAAGTTGTGCAATATCTGGCTCAAGCTCCCTTGAATGGCTCGAATGCGCCATAATTGCAAGGTGTTTACCAGCAGCTTTAACATCATCAATCAATCGAAGAAAGTCGTCGGCATCTTCTCCCTCAACAAAACGATGCGGCCAGTATGCAAGCGCCTTTGTTCCAATACGAATGCTATGCAAATTAGGCAAATCCGCCTTCAATAAAGGGTCTATATAACGACGAAGTATAGATGTCTTCATCACCATCGGATCACCACCGGTAATCAACACACTACTGACTTGCGGATTTTCACGGACATACCGGGCTAAATTTTCGGCCTCCTTAGTAGCAAATTTCAAATCAGAATCCCCTACAAACTGGGCCCAGCGAAAACAGTAACTACAATAGGCATGACAGGTCTGACCTTGCGTCGGAAAAAACAAGACTGTCTCCTGATACTTGTGCTGCATACCAGCTACCACTTCGCCCTCAAGTCTGGGCACATTCAACTCCATCTGACCTGCTGGATGTGGATTGAGCTTTTTACGAATCTTATCGGCCGCGAGCTTAATATCAGCTTCGGAAGCTCCGCTAACCACTAAATCCCGCATATGCCTATAATCAACTTCATCTAACATCCCTCGCTGCGGGAATGTAAGCTGGAAAATCGGATCATCCGGAAGATCGGAGGTCTCGATTAAGTTATCGATCACATAATCATTAACTCGAAACGGCAAAACAGCCGAAACAGCCTGCATATCTATGATTTGCTCTGCATTCAGCTTTAGCTTTTCCGCAATCTGAGGCAAATCACGCCGGGTACTAGCTTTAAATTTCGTCATATTCCCTTTCTTTTTTGTTTTTTCCTATGCCTCAAACAACGGACACATCCATTAAGCAAATTCGGCTAAATGCCCATTTCACAAGCCAAAACGACACCCTCCTCCCCATCGGGTCTACTATATTAGCATACTCAACAGATATTAAAAGGCTCCAATTATTGCCTTTTTTATTAGCTTAAACAGACTTTGGCTTGCTCAAGCTTGTGTTAGCGTTAAATTTTCGGCCGTTCAAGATGATAAAAATGAGACTGCTGACATTACTATGCCTCACCTGTGTTTTTGTAGCCCCAAAAACCTATAACTTGGCAAATGCCAACGAGGGACCCATCCGCGTATTGTTCCTGGGTCACGAAAGCGAACATCACAATTCCAACGCTTACTACCCAATGCTTTCTCGCGCACTAGGGCGAGATGCGATCTATTTCGACTACGTTACTACTGTTGAAGAAGCACTCGGAAACTCGGAATACTTGTCAAAATTTGACGCTCTATTACTTTATGCAAACCACGGAAAAATTGAACCACACCAATGGAAAAACCTAAAAAAATTTGTTGAAAGCGGAGGTGGCTTTTTACCGGTACATTGCGCGAGCTGGTGTTTCGCAAACGAACCTGAATTTGATAAACTTGTAGGCGGCCGCTTCAAAAGCCATCAGGGTTCTGAGTTCAAAGCTAAAATTATAAAGCCTAATCATCCCGCAATGAATGGAGTAAAGGAATTTACTGCATGGGATGAAACCTATTTTCATTCAAATCACAATACTGAAAATCGGACTGTGCTAATGGTACGAGAGGCTATGAAGGGAGATCCACATACCGAACCAGAACCTTGGACATGGATACGCACTCAGGGGCGTGGCCGCGTCTTTTACACTGCATCCGGTCATGATCAACGCGTGTGGAACCACACCGGTTTTCATCAACTAATAAAAAGCGGCATTATCTGGGCGGTTGGTGACAAGACACGGAAGCGTTACGAAAATTTTCTTTCGAAACGGACGCCATTAAAATACGAGAAACGTAATAACATTCCAAACTATGAACGACGCCAAGAACCACTCCAATACCAACTCCCTCTCTCTCCGGAAGAGAGCATAAAATACACACAAGTACCGATAGGCTTCCGTATGGAGCTTTTTGCTTCAGAACCGGACATCATCAATCCAATCTACATGGCTTGGGACGAACGCGGACGACTTTGGGTAGTTGAAACAGTTGATTATCCAAACGAATTTAAGGATGGCCGAAAAGGCAATGATCGAATTAAGATTTGTGAAGATACGAATGGCGATGGCAAAGCTGACAAGTTCACTGTGTTTGCCGAAGGCTTTAATATCCCTACTTCTATAACTTTTGCTCGTGGGGGCATTATTCTAGCCCATGCTCCAGAATTCTATTTCCTTAAGGACACAAATGGTGACGATAAAGCAGATATTAATGAGGTGCTTTTTTCCGGCTGGGGCGTAGGAGATACTCATGCAGGCCCGAGCAATTTGCGCTACGGGTTTGATAATTGGATTTACGGAACAGTCGGCTATGCCCGCTTTAATGGCTCATTAGGCGGAAAGGAGCATAATTTTGGAATGGGTGTATTCCGGTTTAAATCTGATGCTACTGATATTGAATTCCTCCACCAATTCAACAACAACACATGGGGCCTCGGTTTCAATACAGCCGGCGACGTCTTCGGTTCCACCGCTAATAACAATCCGACCTTTTATGGTGGTATACCTGCAACCGTTTACAATGGAGAACGCAAGATGAGTGCCAAAATGATTGCTGATACGCCAGCCTTTCATCCTATCACACCTAACATAAGACAAGTGGACGCATTCAATGCATACACTGCTGGTTGCGGTCACGCTTTTGCTACTTCCGATGCCTTCCCAGAAAAATACCGCAACCGTTCAGCATTCGTCTGTGGCCCAACTGGAAACCTACTCGGCACATACAATATCATAAAAAAAGGTGCCGGCTATACTGCAAAGAATGCATTCAGCTTTGTAGCCAGTGCGGATGAGTGGTTCTCGCCTATCGTTGCCGAGGTAGGGCCAGACGGCCACCTCTGGATCGCCGATTGGTACAATTTTATTATACAACACAATCCGACCCCAAGCGAAGGCCGGGGCGGTTATGCAGCCCGAAATGGCCGGGGTAACGCACACATTAATCCAAATCGCGATCGCCAACATGGCCGTATATATCGTGTAATCTGGGAAGATGCACCAAAGTCAAAAATCAAGTCTCTGGCTAAGGCAAGTCCACGCAAACTCGTGAAGGCACTGGATAGCGACAATTTATTTTGGCGACAGACCGCCCAGCGATTGATTGTTGATGGTAATATTAAAAAAACCACTAAAGCACTTCGTAAACGCATACTGGGTCAAGGGGTTGGCGCTATCCACGCTCTTTGGACATTGGAAGGCCTTGGAGAACTTGACGATGAAACCAAACGCAGCGGCCTAATCAGCTCAGATGCAACAGTCAAACGTAACGCTATACGAGCACTTGGAGAAACGAAAGCTGACGAACAGTTGCTTTACGATAGTGCGACACTAGCCGACAAGGATTTGCATGTACGCCTAGCTGCCATGGTTAAGCTTGCTCAGTTCCCTGAGTCGAACACACACAAGCGTGCAGCAGGGGTTTTAACCAAAGATAAAACCAACGCGGAGGACGAATGGCTTAAACTAGCATTGCAAGCCGCCGGAGCTGAACAAACCAATATTGTTGGTTACGAGCGCGGCCCAAACCTACTTAAGAATGCCTCATTTGAAAATAACGACGGAAAGCTTCCTGCCAACTGGGAAGTTCGGACATATAGCGCCAAAGGAAAGGATGTCGAACATACAATCGAAAAACGAGCTGCCTATGTAAAAAGCGGTAACTCTTCGATGAAAATTCGGTCCGGCAGCGGACATGACACAAGTATATATACTAGCGTAGAGCTAAATTCAGGAACAACCTATGCCCTTAGTGCATGGATCAAAACCGAAAGTGTCAATGGTGGTCACGGCGCACTTCTTAACGTTCACGAGCTACAACACAAAGGTAAAACTAACGCTCTAAAAGGTAACAATGACTGGCAAAAAGTTGAACTAGTCTTTGAATGCACACAAACTGGAAATCTAACCATTAATTGCCTTTTCGGCGGCTGGGGACAAGCCAAGGGCATAGCATGGTATGACGAACTATCCTTACAGGAAGTCAAACCAATATACAAAAAAACTGATGAAGAAACAGAAGTACAAGGCCTAGCTGATCGGGGAAAAGAAATCTTCCATAAACATGCCGTTGCCTCCTGTATTCGTTGCCACAAGATAGGCAATGAAGGTGGCGTAATCGGACCAGCATTAGATGGGATTGCGAGCCGAAAAGACCGGCCCTACTTATACGAGAGCTTAGTGAAGCCGACTGCCACACTAGCGGAAGGATTCGACAAGCTCGGAGCAAGCCCCATGCCTCCGATGAATCTTCTTCTTAACGAACAACAATTAGCCGATGTCATGGCTTATCTAATGACACTAAAGAAATAGTAGAACTGCCATAGAACATAATGAAAAATCAAAGTGATCTAATCCCAAAACTAGTCGCTCCTTGGGGCAACCCTGAGCAGTCCGTTAAATCATTTTCACGACGTTCTGCCTTCAAAATGGCGATCGGCGCCACTGGATTAGCTGCCGTTAGCACAAATAACACAATCGCCCAGACAAAATCGGATCCGCGCAAATCATCGCCAAAACAATTCGCAATGAAGAAATCAATCAATCTTTGGGCGTTTCCTTATCCAGATAAAATGAATCTTCGAGAGTGTCTGCAGTTAGCTAAAGACGCGGGATTTGATGGAATTGAGTTGAACTACGATCTCGAAAGCGATTTGTCCCCCAAATCAGGCCCAAAAGACTTCCAAGGAATTCGAAAAATGGCCGAAGAAATAGGGATAGCCATCAGTGGATTGTGCTCGTTCCTATTTTGGCCATATCCGTTGACAAGTAATAACCCCACTGAACGCAAACGCGGAATGGAACTAGCAGGGTTAATGACAGAGGCCGCACATCATCTGGGAACCGAAAATCTCCTCGTCGTTCCCGGGGCAGTACATATGCCATGGCGAGAAGATCATGAACCAACTCCGAATGACATCTGTGATCAACGCGCAAAGGAAGCCATCGGAAAACTTCTACCCAAAGCCGAAAAACTAAACGTACACCTCAATATGGAAAATATTTTCTTCAATGGCTATCTACTATCGCCGGATGAGATGATACGTTTTGTAGATGGTTTTGACAGTGAACATGTCCACGTACATTTTGACACTGGTAATATTATGTTGTTTCAGTTTCCTGAACATTGGATACGCATACTAGGCAATCGCATTAGAAATGTACATTTGAAGGAATTCACCAAGAAAGGAACAGATCACTCACTAGAGTCATTTCGACCTCTACTCGACGGAACAACCAACTGGCCGGCAGTTATGGAAGCTTTCAATGAAACCGGGTACGACGGCTATCTAACCTTCGAATACTTTCACCCATATCCGCACTACCCTGAAGCACTGATTTACCAAACCGCAGACTCACTCAACCGAATGCTAGGAAAGACTATATAAACTGATTTAAAACCCTTCCATTTACTGCACATCATATAATCCAAAATAAATCCGCCATCCACCTTGGGTTGCAGCTAGTGCAATTTGGCCCTTCTGATTTTTCCCATCATTGTACCCCTTATACCAACGGACATGCCCATCCTCAAAAAGGAAGTTGCCTCCTTCAAAAACCCCGTTGGAGCCCGCATGACTCCCATAGGGTATATTGCCTGAAGCAAACCAGGAATTACCAACACTTTGCAAATTATCCATGAAAATCGGACCAGACCGAAACCGACCATCCATTTTTTCTCTTAGCACCCACTCTGTTACATTAGGGAAATCCGGATTGACTCTATAGTTATTGCTTCCCTGAGCTACTGTTAGGTCATTACTAAATATGGTTTTGTAACCGATTAATCCACCATTAACAGCTGTCTGGAAATTATCAGAGTGTACATAACGATGAAACTTGTCGGTCGGACAAAAAAGAAGATTCTCTCTCCTTGTATGAGAAGCCTTATTTAGCTTTAAAAGATAGTTAGGAAAGAAATTTTTAAGCATTGATCCTGATACCCACTCAAAATCTGCACTATTCCGAATATGATCCTTGCCCATATTGGGAAAGTAACCATCATTATCATTAGCGTACATGCGAATAGCAACCCCCCATTGATGCATATTGCTCGCACACATACTGTTCTCAGCCTTTCTTTTTGCCTTGGCCAGCGCAGGCAAAAGTAAACTCGCTAGAATAGCAATTATCGCAATAACCACTAGAAGTTCAATTAAAGTAAAGGCACTTTTAAACCGCATTTTCATCATTAAATCAGACATGAAAAATCTAGAAGATCGTTTACCGGACGCTGACCTAAACATTGAAAACTGTCAACGAGATGATTAGCTTAAGTCGCAAAGCATTAATCATGAAAAAAAAATCTTTTCTCCTAATTTTATCGGCATTGATCCCATGTTCTATGAAAGCAGATTGGCCTCAATTCCGAGGACCCAATGGACAAGGACATTCAAAGGAAAAAAACATTCCTGTTGAATGGAGTGATGAGAAAAATGTGAAATGGAAAATGCCAGTTCCGGGAAAAGGTTTTTCCTCACCGGTAATTTTCAATAACCAGATCTGGATGACTAGTGCCGAAAACGAAGGCAAATCTCTACATGCAATCTGCCTTGATAAGGACAAC
This sequence comes from Verrucomicrobiota bacterium, assembly GCA_030747605.1. Lineage (GTDB taxonomy): Bacteria > Verrucomicrobiota > Verrucomicrobiia > Limisphaerales > UBA1096 > UBA1096. The sequence continues at coordinate 21,132 of JASLKL010000028.1, forward strand.
GGTAAACTAATTCATAATATTAAAGTAATTTCAACCGATGACGCAGGACCCCGACATCGATTAAATGGTTACGCATCACCTACTCCAGTTATAGATCAAGAACATGTCTTTGTGCATTTCGGACCTAGGGGAACAGCCTGCCTAAATAAAAAGGGTGAATTAATATGGAAAAATACAGATTTTAATTACAACGTTATCCAAGGTGGAGCTAGTTCACCAATACTCCACAATGACCTTTTATTTTTGACATGTGATGGCATTGATTTCCAATTCTTGGTCGCCTTAGAAAAAGAAACCGGCAAGGTTAAATGGAAACAAGAACGATCTCATCTGGAAGCTGCAGCAAAAAAACAAGCCATTGCAAAAATGTCTTATTCAACTCCTCTTATTCAATCCGTAGGAGGAATAACTCAACTAGTTTGCTCAGGTGCAGATCATGTTGCATCCTATAATATTAATGACGGCAAAGAAATCTGGTGGATGCCTTACAACGGTTTTTCAATTGTCGGCCGGCCCTCCTACGGGAACAGTCTCTTCTATGTTGTAGGCTCCATTCGGCAGGATCATTTTTGCGTATATGCTGTACGCTCTGGCTCAGGAAAATTGAGGGAAGACCAAATTGTATGGCAATACTCAAAAGGAGTTCCCCATGTCTCATCACCTATTCTAGTAGATACCGAAATCTACTTTGTTCATGACGGCGGAGTTGCTTCTTGCCTGAACGCACTTACAGGAGAATTAATTTGGAACGAGAGACTGGGAGGCAATTACGATGCATCTCCAATTGAAATAGAAAAGAGACT
>JASLKL010000290.1 GCA_030747605.1 Verrucomicrobiota bacterium
AGAAAACCATCAAAAAACCATCGATGTCAATGGTTGATCTCTAAAAAAAACATTCAATGGTGATGGTCCAGGTAGGGTAAAACCATTGAAAAACCATTGATGGCAATGGTGCCTTGGAAAAAAAACATTACCATCCCATCGTTATAAAAAAGTGACCATCGTCGAAGTCTAGTCTCAGCAGTCTCAACAGTCTCAACAGTCTCAACAGTCTCTACAGTCTTAACAGCCTCAACAGTCTCAACAGTAGATTTTACAAGTTTTACAAGTAATACTAGCGCATCATCGGATCAAATTTCGAGCATTTTTTTAGTAACTAATACTGGCAATGATCTGAAATAACTTCAAGCAGGTTCATAAATATTTTTTTCATAACATCTTGAGTCCTTTGGCAGTGAAACCAGATTACAAATAAACAAAATACAGTCTCCTCCAAATCCCGTCTCAAATTCAGGAAATATTTACTATGGGTCCCCTTTTTAGGTCTCTTGTAAATTGGAAAGATACA
>JASLKL010000291.1 GCA_030747605.1 Verrucomicrobiota bacterium
GTTTACATGGGTTGTCAGCTCGTTGATGGTTGTGTTGTCAGCCGCCGGGATAATAGGTGCAGGAGCCTCGGCAGGCGGAGGCTCTGGTATATCTTCAGTCGAGCTGATAGTCGTAGGTATAGGCTCTGGAGTGTCTGGTTCAAATTTTGACAAGTCAGCAGTCGGCCTCACTGATGCGGGTGCATCGTGATAGACTCGAGGGGCTTTTGCCTTGCTTGCGCACCCAGCGACCCAAGCCGTTGTGAGGGCTAGGCCACCAGCCAGTATGGATCGAACTAAGATCTTCATGACAATAGGTGGTTATTTATTCCTTAATATAGCTATTGACTACAATTTGCGGTAATTATTCAAAATTATAACAACAACTGACCAGATAATAGTGGGAATAATAAAGTAATCAACCATCAAATGCAGCATTCTTAGAGGCTTGCCAATGGGCTTGTGCGAGCTGAAAGTGGGCATATGAAATTAGGCCTGATTGGTTTTGTAATTCGAATGTCTTTT
>JASLKL010000292.1 GCA_030747605.1 Verrucomicrobiota bacterium
TTAATGCCAAATCTCATGATATAATTGCGTAAGAAAAGAAACTACGGAAACCAAACCTCTGGTTCAATGCCGAAATCGGAACAAACCAAAATCAGCGCCAGTCGAGATGATCTGGAAGCCGGTTAAAGTTAATCGGACCATCTGCCGTGACAGCAACCATATCCTCAACTCGAACCCCTCCAAACTTAGCTGAATACAGCCCTGGTTCCACAGTAAACACCTCATTGTTCAGAATTTCGCCCCCTCCATCAGACAATAAAATAGGCTCGTGCACATCCAATCCAATCCCGTGCCCGGTCCCATGCCGCATCGATATAAACTCATCTCCTGCACCCTTCGGAGGTAATCCCATTAAATAGCCATTTCCATTAATGGATGCGACTGTAGCCTGATGAACTGCATTACCAGTGGTGCCAACTCGCAGTGAAAAAATTGCATCCTCCTTGGCCTTCACCACTGCCTCATGCATTTTCAAAATTTGTGAAGATGGCTCTCCATTGACA
>JASLKL010000293.1:0-232 GCA_030747605.1 Verrucomicrobiota bacterium
ACTGAAAGAATTGGTGCCTGTAACCATGCCAATATAAGTACGACAAATCCCCAAACTGCAATGCAGGATAGTAATATTCTCCGAATTGAGATTGAAAGGTTAGATTGCTCAATTGACGTTTTAGCTACTGCTGTTTGTTGTGCGAAAACAGTTTGCAGTCCAAGGGCAGGAATCATTATCAGGTTTAGAGCTTGAAGTAGGGTTACAAAAAGTCCGTATTCATTACTTGTCA
>JASLKL010000293.1:242-502 GCA_030747605.1 Verrucomicrobiota bacterium
AGTGGACAGCAAACATTAATAACCCGCTAATCATTGTGGCGATTAGCATCCAACTTCCTTGGAGAAAGAATGTTTTTTTGGACTGTATATCTAACAAGTGTGTACTGCCTCCAATCGATTGACGATATTGTCGCAAATAATCTTCCAGTCTAGTTCATTTGCTACGCGTTTAGTTAAATTATCAGTTGCTTCTGGTTGAGGTGTGGAGTTAAGAGTGTGAAGTGTATCTTCTGCAAATTTCTTGCCATTAAATTTCGAGA
>JASLKL010000294.1 GCA_030747605.1 Verrucomicrobiota bacterium
CCACTTTGATTTCACTTTAAGGCAGTGTTAGATGGCATTCCCAGCACCTATCCAAGATCCTATCCCGCTTAACTAAGAAGTCTATTTCTCTGGTCTCAACTCCCCTTCCCTTTTGCTCGTAATTTCGGGTTGCTTCTGCTGTTGCGGGTATACTGTTTTCGGAATAGATTAGGTCACAGGCAAATGATAAGACTAAATCTTTTTTTCAAAACATGGATAACCCCCCTTTTTCTCGCAAGCTCTAATCTTTTTGCGACACCACCCGACCCGAACGACTTAACACTTCGACTATGGTTGAGGGGCGAAACTCTAGACGTAAACGAAAACGGTCTAGTTGAAGCCTGGATCGATTCAAGTTCTTACGGCACTAAACTCGCACCCCGTAAAGGGAAAGTTGAATCCCCGAGTTATGCTGAAGAGCTTTTTCCGGGCAATCCTAATTCGATGCCAGTCGTCCGATTTGACGTGGCAGGCCCTCCTTCGCCAGGAAATCAAGACCGT
>JASLKL010000295.1:0-257 GCA_030747605.1 Verrucomicrobiota bacterium
CAGTACCGACGGAACAACTTATGCCACTAATCAATATAGCTACCAAGAACAATAATATTTTTTTTCTTCGATTCAATTTATTAAGTCTCTATTACATAGTTAAATTAGATGGCGGAGAGGGAGGGATTCGAACCCTCGGTAGGGGTTAAGCCTACACACACTTAGCAGGCGTGCGCCTTAAGCCAACTCGGCCACCTCTCCCTATTTATAAAATAAACAATTAGTTATGCGTCAACGGGCTATAATCAAGACGTTAA
>JASLKL010000295.1:267-501 GCA_030747605.1 Verrucomicrobiota bacterium
ATTATTTCTAAATACATGAATTTTCCATGCGTAATTTAATAGACCATTTTTAAAAAATGGCGGAGGGAGTAGGATTCGAACCCACGGTACTTTCGTACAACGGTTTTCAAGACCGCCGCCTTAAACCACTCGGCCATCCCTCCTTATATTTTTTAATGATTATCCAGTGCTATAAAGATGTCAAGCTTCATGAACCAGATCTAAACTCTCAAATGCGTAGGATTTCTTGTTCAT